>NZ_JAMYQK010000007.1:0-176599 GCF_040320845.1 Mesorhizobium sp. M0601 | reverse complement strand
ACAACAGCAACGCTTTCAACTCGCCTCTGCTCAGTCTAACGTCTCGATTGGTCATGGCACTTCCCCTTCCACGGGAATCGGTGATCGCAACGTCACCACCGTGCCATGGCCGCTCGCCCCTCAGAGCAAGCGCCGTTCTCTCTCCAAAACTTTTTGCAGAACCTTCAGCACACTATCTGAGAACGGCTTCGCGTCAGCGCCAATGGGTCGGATTCACGGTTGCTGCAGCGTACCGCCGGGAATAACGAGGGTACCCTGGCCTGGCCTTGAGTATCTGAAGCCTATGAAGAACAAAGCAACGATGATCAAACAAATGACGATGACCGCGACGACGCTGCCAGGATGGTGTCCGGTATCTGGCGGTTGGACCATTGCCTTCCCGTATGGCTATCGCCGCTGACCTTCTTCATCTTCCAACCGAGCATGACGACTGTCAATGGATACAGGAGTTGCTCCCGCCATCCAATCAGCTGCGAAGCGTTGAAGGGCGGCGATCCACCGCGGCTTAGTCAGGCCGGAAACAGGAATGCAGCAGCGGGATCGAAAAAGACCTGCCGGCTGCAGGGCCACACATCCTGCGATTGCATGGCGGCGGAGGTCGGCCTGATGTCAACCTCCTGTCCAGCGGCGATGCGCGCGACGATCCGCCGGCGCTCGCCGTAAAATGCGATGTCGACGATCTCGACATTCAGTTCCGCGCTCGCCGGGCTCCGCTCCATGCTAAAGGCTTCGGGCCGGATCATCAGCCTGGTCTTCTGGCCTTTGCCGAACGTGCCGTTGGCCCTGACTCCGGATATGACCGAACCGTCTGTCATGCGGATCGTTGTCGTGCCGTTGGTGGTGCCGAGATGTTCGGCGGCGAGGAAATTCGAATTGCCGATGAAGCCGGCGACGAAATCGGTCGCCGGCCTGAGATAGAGATCCTCGCCGGTGCCGGTCTGCTCGATGCGGCCATCCTTGAACAGGGCGATTCGGTCCGACAGATGCAGCGCCTCTTCCTGATCGTGGGTGACGTAGAGAATGGTGACGCCGGTCTGGCGATGGATGCGGCGGATTTCGCCCTGGATTTCCTCGCGCAGCTTCTTGTCGAGCGCCGACAATGGCTCGTCCATCAAAAGGATCGGAGGATCGTAGGCCAGCGCCCGGGCCAGCGCGACGCGCTGCTGCTGGCCGCCCGACAGCGCACCGGGTAAGCGTCCGGCAAAGCTTTCGAGCCGCACCAGGGCCAGCATGTCGGCGATCTTTTTCTTCACCTCGGCGTCCGGCCGGCGGCGAACCCGCAGCGGAAAAGCGACGTTTTCGGCCACCGTCAGATGCGGAAACAGCGTGTAGCGCTGGAAGACCATGCCGATGTTGCGCTTGTGCGAAGGCACTGCAAGCAGCGACTTTCCTTCCAGCAAGACATCGCCGGAAGTCGGGTCCTGAAAGCCGGCGATCGCGTAGAGCGTCGTCGATTTTCCCGAACCGGAGGGCCCGAGGAAGGTCAGGAACTCGCCCCTGGGAATGTCCAGCGTGACGTCGTGCACTGCGACGATCGCCCCGAACGCCTTGCGCAGATTGCGGATGGAGAGGAAAGGGTGGGTCATATCCGAAACTTTCGCTGCAGCAGCGCCGTCATCACCATCAGGGCAAGCGTCAGCTCGACCAGCAGGCTGGAGGCAGCGGCGATCACCGGACTGAGGTCCGACCGCAGACTGCCCCAGATCTTGACGGGCAAGGTTTGCAAGCTGGGGCTGGCCATGAAGATCGCCACCACGACTTCGTCCCACGAGGCGAGGAAGGAAAAGATCGCGGCGGAGAAGATGCCGATCCGGATCGACGGCAAGGTGATCCTGAGCCTGGCCTCGAGCGGGCTTGCCCCACAGACGATTGCCGCGTCCTCGATCGACTTGTCGAACCCTTCGAGCGCGGTGGCGATCGGAATGATGGCGAAGGGCAGCGCCAGCACGGTGTGGGCGATGACGAAGCCGATGGTGGTGCCGCCGAGGCCAAGGCGAAGGAAGAACGCGTAGATGGCGATGGCGAAGACAACGACGGGCAGCACCATCGGCGTCAGCAGCAGGCCACGCACGATCTCACGTCCAGCAAACCGTCCGCGAACCAGGGCAAAGGAGGCGAGCAGGCCGATCGCCACTGCCAGGATCGCCGTCATGGTGGCGATCCGGGCGCTGGTCAGTGCGGCGCCGAGCCAGGCCGGATCGGCAAAAAGCTCCTGGTACCATTTGAGCGTCCAGCCGGGCGGCGGAAAGGCCAGCCAGCGCGACGAGCCGAAAGAGAGCAGGACAATGAAGACCACCGGCAACAGAAGAAAGCCGGCGACCAGCGCGGTGAAGCCGAGCAGGGCAACCCGCAATCCACCCATGCGGTCATAGTCGAGCAGCATCTCAGATGCCTCCGCTCATGCGCCTGGCACCGGCAAGGCGCAGTTGCAGCGCGTAGAGAGCCATGGTGACGACAAGCAGGATGAAGGCAGCGGCGCTGCCGAGCCCCCAGTTGAGCAGCGACTGGACCATCTGCGCGATCATTTCGGCGAGCATCATGTTCGACGTGCCGCCGAGCAGTGCCGGCGTTACGAAGTAGCCGAGCGACATGACGAAGACCATCAGGCCACCGGCGGCGACGCCGGGCAACGACAGCGGCACGAGGATGCGGCGGAACGCCTGGAAAGGGCTTGCGCCGCACAGCGACGCCGCACGCAGCGTCATCGGATCGATCGCCCGTAACGTGCCGACCAGCGGCAGGATCATGAAGGGCAGCATGATATAGACCATGCCGATGGTGACGCCGGTGAGATTGTTGATGAGCGGCAGCGGGTGGTCGATGACGCCGATGGTCATCAGCGTCCGGTTGATGACGCCGGTACGCTGCAGGAGCACCATCCAGGCATAGGTGCGGGTGAGTAGGTTCGTCCACATCGACAGAATGATGATGCCGAAGATGATCGAGGCCAGTCCCGAAGGCATGATCGCCAGCATCCAGGCGACCGGAAAGGCGACAAGGACCGTGACGATGGTGACCAACGCCGCGACCAGGAATGTGTTGAAGAACACCCGCGCATAGGTGCCGTCACCGAGCAGGGCAGCATAGTTCTGCAAGCCTGGCTCGGGCTCCGTGACACTGCGCAAAAGCAGCGCCAGCACGGGGACGACGAAGAACAGCATAATCAGAATCAGGGCCGGCAGCAGGCCATTGAGACCTGCCGGCACCCGCACCGTTCCAAAGTTCCGGCGTGTTTCGACCGACATGACAGCGACCCGGCTACGGGACGAGACGGCGCGAACCGTCTCGTCCATTGCGGTTCAGGGGCGGGCTTATTTCGCCTGCCAGGCGTACCAGCGCGCGGCGATGGTGTCGCGATTGGCGGCCCAGTAGTTCATGTCGAGATTGATCTGTCCGTCGACATGAGCGTCCGGCAGCGATTTCACGGCATCGGCCGGCATCTCTGCCTTGGCCTTGGTGTTGATCGGCGCATAGCCGCTGGCTTCGGCAAATTTGGCCTGGCCGGCGGGGCTGCTCGCCGCGGCGAGGAATTTCATCGCCGTATCCTTGTTCTTGGCACCCTTCGGTACCACCAGAACGTCGGCTGCGGTCAGGTTCTGGTTCCAGGAGACGCCGACATCGGCGCCTTCCTTGTCCAGTGCGAAGACGCGGCCGTTCCACAGCTGGCCGAACGTTGCTTCGCCGGATGCGATCAATTGCTGCGACTCCGCCCCGCCGCCCCACCAGACGATGTCCGACTTGATGGTGTCGAGTTTCTTGAAGGCGCGATCGAGATCCAGCGGATAGAGCTTGTCCGCCGGAACACCATCGGCCAGCAGCGCGATCTCGATGACACCGGGCGCCGACCATTTGTAGAAGGTCCGCTTGCCCGGGAACTTCGTCAGGTCGAACATGTCGGCCCAGCCGGCCGGTTCACCCGAAACGGCGCCCTTGTTCCAGGCGAGCACGAAGGAATAGTAGAAACTGCCGACGGCATGATCGGTGGTGAAGCGCGGATCGAGGTCGGCCTTCGGCACGGCCTTGAAGTCGATCGGCTCGAGCAGACCGTCCTTGGCCGCCTTGATGGCGAAATCCATCTCGACGTCGACGACGTCCCAGTTGACACTGCCGCTGTCGACCATCGCCTTCAGCTTGCCGTAGTCGGTCGGGCCGTCCTGCATGACCTTGATGCCGGATGCAGCGGTGAACGGCTCGGCCCAGGATTTGGTCTGCGCTTCCTGGGTCGTCCCGCCCCAGCTGGTGAAGACCATGTCCTCGGCCTTTGCGGCCGTCGTTGCCAGAACTGTCGTTGCAATAAATCCGGCAAGGAAGCCGGTGATGATCAGTTTCATGTCGTTCTCCTCTGTTGTTTTCGTTGGCGTCTGTTCGCGATCGGTCGTTTTCGCCTTGATCGCGCATCTCCGGCCAGCGGCAGCTACCGCATGACAAAAGGATCGGGAATCGGGTCATCGGAGGTGCGTATCCACACCGATTTCGAACGCGTGTAGTCGCGGATCGCATCGAGGCCGCCCTCGCGGCCGAGCCCGGATTGGCCGTAGCCGCCAAACGGAACCAGCGGCGAGACCGCCCGATAGGTGTTGATCCAGACCACGCCGGCATGGATGCCGCGCGCCATGCGGTGGGCTTTTGCCAGATTGGTGGTGAACACGCCGGATGCCAGGCCGAACTTCGTGTCGTTGGCGAGCGAAAGCGCTTCAGCTTCGCTGTCGAAGGCTAGCACACAGAGCACCGGGCCGAAGAGCTCTTCGCGCACGCAGGCAAGCGTCTGATCAGGCGCGTCGATAATCGTCGGCGCGTAATAGAAGCCGTCCGCCATGCCCGCGGGGCGGATGCCGCCGGTGACCAGTTGCCCGCCCGCGGCCAGGCTTTCAGCAATGATCTTCTCTATCCATTCGCGCTGGCGCGAGGTGGCGAGCGGTCCCATTTCGATCGCGGGATCCTGCGGATCGCCAATCCTGATCGCCTCGGCCTTGCGCTTGAGCCGGTCGAGGAATTCGTCCTTCACGGAGCGCTGGACCAGCAGCCGCGAGCCGGCGACGCAGCTCTGGCCGGTGGCAGCGAAGATGCCGGCAACGACCGCGTTGGCGGCGCTGTCCAGATCGGCATCGGCAAACACCACGACCGGGCTTTTGCCGCCGAGCTCGAGCGTCGTGAAGGCGAGGTTTTCCGCCGTATTCCTGACGATCTGCCGAGCGGTCGAGGGACCGCCGGTGAAGGCGACGCGGGCGACGAGCGGATGACTGGTCAGCCGGTGACCGCAATCGTGGCCGAAGCCGGTCAGGATGTTCACGGTCCCGGCGGGAAATCCCGCCTCATGGACGAGTTCAGCGAAGGCCAGCAACGGGGCAGGGCCGTCTTCCGATGCTTTCAGAACGATGGTGCAGCCGGCCGCCAGCGCCGGCCCGAGCTTGACGGCGGACAGGAAGAGCTGCGAGTTCCACGGCACAATGGCGGCTACGACGCCGATTGGCTCCGGCCGGATGGTCACTTCCATGTCGGCCTTGTCGATGGGAACAAACGAGCCCTCGTGCTTGTCGGCCAGCCCGCCATAATAGCGGTAATAGTCGCCGACATAGGCGATCTGGGCGCGGGTCTCGCGGATGATCTTGCCGGTATCGCGCGTCTCGAGTTCCGCCAGCCGGTCGGCATTGGCGACCACCAGATCGCCGAGCCGCACCAGAAGCTTGCCGCGTGCCGTTGCCGTCATTGCCGGCCACGTGCCGGAGCCAAGCGCCCGGTGAGCAGCTTCGACGGCGCGGTCGACGTCATCAGACGATGCAGCGGGCATCTTCGCCCATGGCGCGCCCGTCGAGGGATCGATGCTGTCGAAGGTCGCCGCCACTTCGACGAAGCTGCCGTCAATATAGTTCCTGAATTGAGTGGTGCTCATCGCAATCCGGCTTTCGGTTCGGAAAAGGCCGGCATCACCCTGTCGATGAAGAGCTGCAGCGATTTCTTCTTGCGCCGATGGGAAAGGCCGCTGTCGATCCAGATCGAATACTGATCGTAGCCGAGCGCTTCGTAGGCCTTCAGCCTGGCGATCACCTCGTCGGCTTCGCCAATGACCAGGTTCTGCCTGATCTTGTCAGGCGCATATTGCGGCATGGCCGCGATCTCGTCTTCGGTCAGCGCTTCCATTATGCCCTGGTGCACCGGCTTCTTGTTCTGGAACCAGGCGCCGAACTGGCAGTAGAACTGCGACAGATCCTGCGCGAGCCGGTCAGCCTCCGCTGCATCCTCGGCGACGAAAGTATGCATCAGCAGCATAATCTCCGGCCTTGGTACGTCGGGGTGGGCATTGCACGCCGCGCTGAAACGCTCCATCAGGCTGGCCACTTCGCCATCGCCGGAGGCAAGCGGCGTCACCTGGACGTTGCATTTGCTGGAAACCGCAAAGTCGTGCGAGTTCGGATCGCGTGCGGCCACCCAGATCGGCGGATAAGGCTTTTGCAGCGGCTTGGGCGACGAGGTGGTTGAAGGAAACGACCAGAACTCGCCGGCGAGTTCGAAATCTCCATCCCACAGGCCGCGGAGCGCCGGCACCATCTCGCGCATACGCTGGCCGGCACCCCAGGCCTCGAGGCCTGGGAAAAGTCGCTGGTATTCGTAAGCGTAGGCGCCGCGCGCAATGCCGATGTCGAGACGGCCGCCGGTGACGACGTCGGCCATCGCTGCTTCGCCGGCAAGCTTGATCGGGTGCCAGAACGGCGCGACGATGGTTCCGGTGCCGAGCCGGATGCGCCTGGTTTTGGCGGCGAGCCAGGCGATGTTGATGAACGGGTTCGGCGAGATGGTGAATTCCATGCCGTGATGCTCGCCGATCCAGGCAGTCTCGAACCCTGCCTCTTCGGCCTGGACAACCAGGTCCTCCAGCTCGCCGACAAGCTCGGAATGCGGCTTGGCCGGATCCGATCGCTCCATGTGGACGAAAAGCGAAAATTTCATCGGCTTCACCCGCGGCCGGAAAGAGAAATTTGAGAAGGCGAGGACTTGGCGAGCGGTCGGACTTCGCCTTCGACCTCGTTGCCGACATAGACGCCGAATGCATCTTCCGTGCGTTCGCGCGCATAGCGGGCAAGCATCGAACGCACCGCGGGATCGGCGATCTCCAGATCGGCGATCTGCTCGATGTCGACAAGCCGCATCTGGCGATCGTCGGAATAGGACCCCTCGGCCGTTCCGCGATAATAAACATGCGTGCGCCAGGGTTCGGCGGCATCGTCCCACACCGCGAAAAGGAAGCCGAGCTGGGCGTCTATGGCCCTGGCGGCAAGGCGCCCCTTGAGGCTGCGCGCATCGTTGGGCGTGCCCAGTCCGCGCCCCGCAGGCAATTCATGAAACCCGTCGGCCGTTGCGAAGAACAGCACACGGCCCTCGTTCTCGAGAATGGCGCCGACCTCCGTATTGGGGGGCGCCGCCGCCAGCGCCTCCTGGCTGAGGCCGGGCGTGACGTAGGCGCCTCTGCAATAACCGAGGGGCTGGGCTCCGTTGTGGCTGAAGTCGCGGACGCGGCCGATGAGGATCGAGTGATCGCCAGCATCGACCAGCTGCTCCATGCCGCAATCGAACACCGCAACGGAGCCGTCGATCAGCGGATTGCCGGTCCGGCCCGGCTGCCAGGCCACGGCCGCGAACTTGTCCGCTGCTTTGGAAGCGAAGATGCCGGAATGGGCCTTCTGGTCCTCCGACAGGATGTTGATGGCGAAACCTCTCGATGTCGAAAAAGCACTGTGCCCCAGGGCCCTCTTGGCGATGCAGACAAGCACCAGCGGCGGCTCGAGCGAGACCGAGGTGAAGGAGTTGGCGGTGAAGCCGCGCGGTTCGCCTTCCGCTCCGATCGTTGTGACGATGGTGACACCGGTCAGGAACGAGCCGAGCGCGCGCCGGAATTCGCCGCTGTCAAAGACTGCATCCGTCTCCGGCTTCACGCCAGCGTCTCCTGCCGTGTCGAGAAATTCCATGATGTGTTTGGTCACTTTTTCAGGTGAAGCCATTGCCATCATATGCCTTTCTCCATTGAGCACGAGGCATTGGCCGTGCGGCGCAAGCCTCGCCATCGCCGCCGACATGGCCGGGGTCGAATTGCTGTCCTGCGACCCGGTCATGAACAGGGCCGGCGCGGCAAGACCGGGGAGAGCATCGGCGTGCTCGGCATCGGCATGGGCAAAGAGGCGATAGGTGCGCGCGTAGCCTTCGGGGTAGACCCTTTCAAGGGCGGCGCGCGCGGTAGAGGCCGCCCCGATAAGATTCGCCGGCAGCGGGTCGCCGAACCAGCGGGCAAGCGTAGCCGCAATGGCGGAAGGGTTGCCATGGGTGCCGAGCGCGGCCGCACGCTCGCGTACGGCCTGCGCCAAGGCCGCGGGGCGGCGGAATACCGCATTGAGACAGACGATTGAGCGAACGCGCGATGGGGTGCGAAGGGCGATCTCCAGAGCGACCAGCGCGCCCATCGAATGGCCAACGATCGATACCGACGCCACGCCGAGATGGTCGAGAAGGCGAACCGCCTGATCGGCGAAATCCGACAGGCTGGCTTCTTCCGGCGGCAGCGGTGAAACGTCGTGGCCGAGCATGTCGATGGCGATCAGGTCATGATGGTGTTTCATCGCCGCGATCTGATCGTGCCAGATCGCGGCGTTCATGCCGACACCGTGAATGAGCAGAACCGGCGCGCCGGAGCCGGCGCGGATGAAGCCGGTGCCGTCCGGAGCCGTGTCCCGGACCCATGCGGTGGCAGCGACGTCAGCCATGCAGGTCTCCGACCTCCTTGAGGTCCTGATAGCGGTCGCCGATACGATGGTGCGGGCGGCCGCCAATCGAAGCGCCAAGCGCCACCACCAGCTCGTCGGGCGCGGGCGCGTCGCCGATCTGGAAATGTACGGTCAGATAGTGGGAGCGGCGGCCTTCGTCGTTCTTGTCCATCAGCGGGATCATGATCGGGGTGTTCGGCCCTCCGCGCAGATTGGTGAAGGCGAGATAGGTCTTGGCGCCGACCGCGCGACGGTAATGGTTGCCGAAATGCAGCGTATGGATCAGCGCCGATGCATGCTCGATCTCGCCCGCCGTGCCGCAGACCGCGGCCTTGCCGTAGCCCTCTATCGCCTCGCCGGAACCGGCAACGGCGATAATCTCGCGGGTCAGCAGTTCACCAAGGACGGGAGCAATGGCACGGATCTCCGGCGACAGGTCGTCGGTGAAACCGCGGCCGGCCCAAGGATTTGTCAGCACAGCGGCGACACCGATCAGACGCAGCGGTTTTGGGGCTTCCTTGCCGCCCTCGATTAGCGTGTTCTCGATGTAGGTGGCGATCTTTCGAATGGCTGGTTTCATGAAAGTCCTCGGTCGCCGCGGCGCTGTGTGCAACGCCGAAATCTTTACATCATCTTATGGTATACCATACTATGGAGCACCAGAAGCCTTGTCAATCGGCTATGGAATCTGTTTTGTGGCCGGATCGGGGTAGGGAGAGAAAATGTCAGGCGATACGCTGCGGATCGACCGCTCTGCCAAGACGCTGAGGACGCTGGCGCTGGAGCGCATGCGTGAGGCGATCATGGGCTTCCATTTCCAGCCTGGCGAAAGGCTGGTCGAGCGGCCGCTATGCGATCAGCTCGGGGTAAGCCGTTCCGTCGTGCGCGAGGTGCTGCGGCAGCTGGAGGCGGAAGGCCTGGTGCAGATGATACCGGGCCACGGACCCGCCGTGGCCAAGCCGGATCTCGGCCGCACCGACGAAATCTATGAATTGCGGGCGCTGCTCGAGGGCATCGCGGCGCGGGCTTGCGCCCTGACAGCCACGGACGCGCAGATCGCCTCGCTCGATGCCGCCTTGACTAACCTGCTTGAGGCGTGGGCGTCCGGTGCGCCTGTCGAGGTGATGCGGGCAACGACCAAGTTCTACGAAACGCTGTTCGAGGCGGCGGACAAGCGCATTGCCTGGGAAATCGTGACGGGGCTGAATGTCCGCATCAACCAGCTCCGCTCAATGACGATCGCATCGGAGAACCGGCGCGAGCCGGCGATCGCCGAAATGACCGAAATCATGGATGCAATCCGCTCGCGCAAGCCGGACGAGGCGGAGGAGGCGGCGCGGCGGCATGTCGAATCCGCGTGGCAGATCGCCCGCAACACGCTTCGCCTTGGCTGACTGGTATGCCGCCGGCGGTCCATCGTTCCACGGCAGGCATCTAACTGGTGCGTACAGTGACATGTGTGACATGCCAATTTGCTTTCAGTTGCGGCGGCAAAATCGTATATCGGGTCAGTTAGGTGTGCATCTTTTGCCAAATTGCTCTGTCATTCGAACGGACTGAGACAGAAAAGTAGTAAAATGAACATGTTACGCCACAAAGTTGCCGTGGCGCCCATGATGGATTGGACGGACCGGCACTGCCGGTTCTTCCATCGCCAGCTGACGCGCGAGGCGCTGCTCTATACCGAGATGGTGGTGGCCGATGCGGTCATCCACGGCGCACGCGAGCGGCTGCTTGGCTTCGACGACAACGAACATCCGTTGGCGCTGCAACTCGGCGGCGCCGATCCGGGAAAGCTGGCCGAGGCGGCGCGCATCGGCGAAGCCTTCGGCTATGATGAAATCAACCTCAATGTCGGCTGCCCGTCCGACCGCGTCCAGTCGGGCACCTTCGGCGCGTGCCTGATGAAGACGCCCGTGCTCGTCGCGGATTGCGTCGCGGCAATGAAGGCGGCGGTGAAAATACCGGTCACCGTCAAGTGCCGTATCGGCGTCGATGAGCAGGATCCGGAACCGGCACTCGATGCGTTGGCCGATGGTGTTTTCGCGGCCGGCGCCGACGCGCTGTGGGTGCACGCCCGCAAGGCCTGGCTGGAAGGACTGAGCCCAAAGGAAAATCGCGACATCCCGCCGCTCGACTATGGCCGCGTCTATCGGCTGAAAGCCAGAAAACAAAACAAATTCATCGGCATCAATGGCGGTATTCAATCTCTCGCAGAGGCGCTGACGCATCTCGACCATGTCGATGGCGCCATGCTCGGCCGCGCCGCCTATCACACGCCAGGGATACTCACCGGCATCGATGCCGCGTTTTACGGCAGCACAGCTGAGTCGTTCGATTTTGTCGCACTGATCGATGCCATGGCGGATTACGCGTCACGCCATATCGAGCAGGGCGGACGCCTCGCGCATGTCACCCGGCACATGGTCGGGCTGTTTCACGGCCTGCCCGGTGCACGCCGCTATCGGCAGATCCTGTCCACCGATGCGACAAGGCCGGGTGCCGGACCGCAGGTGCTCAAGGCGGCTTTTGCAGAGGTCGATTTCGGCCGGACCGCAGAGGCGGCCTGAGGAAAAACTCAATCCCGCAAAATCATGCGATCGCCACGTACGTCGAAGCCCGATAGCGAGCCGATGAAATTCATGCCGAGCAGGCTCTGGCCGAGCGTGCCGGGTGCGGCGATCATGATGGGCATGTCCTTGCGCACGATGCCGCCGATCGACAGTTCGTCGGTTCGCACCGCCGCCGCGCGTGTCATGCCGTTGGCGGTAGAGATCGGTATGGTGAAGCGGAGAGCCGCCGAATTGAACCCGACCGCCAGCGCGTCCTCGGCGGTCAGAACGGTGCTGGTCGCGCCGGTATCGACAACCGTCAGGATCGGCGTGCCGTTGATCGTGACGCGCGCTTCGAAATGGCCGCTGCCGGCCTTGTCCAGGGTGACGGTGGCATGGCCTTCTTCCACGCCCAGCGCCAGCGGACTGCCGGGAACAAGGCCGGCGGTGACGCGGCTGGCGAAATCCTGCAACTCATAGCGGTACTGATAGCCGGCGATCAGCGCCAGCACGATTGCGCCCCAGGCGCCGAGGCTACGGGCCATGGTGCCTAACGGCCTGCCCGATCTGAGCAGGCCGGCGCCGACGAGCGCCGCTAAAGCGCTAAGCCAGATCAGCTGGCTGAAATCGTAATTCTCAATGCCGAATGTACTGCCGGCGGAATCGTTGAGCATGAGCAGGAGTACACCTGCCCCGATCGCGACGATCAGAATCCACAGCAGTCGGTTCATCTCTGCGGCCGGTTCACGAGAGGGCGTCGCGTTCGCGTGCCATGCGGCTGCGACGGGTTTCCCGGCGGGGGCGTCGCTCGACCGTTTCCAGCCTTGCCGGCAGCTCGGCCATGACGCTGCGGCGGGTTTGCGGGGTCATGTCGATCCAGGCAGCGATTTCCGCGCGCGTGCGCCCGCAACCGAAACAGAAGCCGGTTTTCATATCGATCGAGCAGACCAGGATGCACGGGGATTCAATGGCCGTCATAAGGATTTCCTTGGCTAGCCTCCACATGGTGCAACGACAAAGTCAATACAAGCCCTCCGGGAAGCGCCGCCAACGGGTGCTTTCGCGTCAATACCTCGAAGTTGTACCAGGCCTGGAGCTTGTGCCGGCTTGAGGTTGTGCCGGCTGGCCAAGGCGGCTATGCCGCTCACCAATTCACACGGACGATCGCCATCGACATGACCAGCACGCTGCCTTTCGACGATTTTCGCGACCTCCTGGTGAGCCTGCCGCCGGGAGATATGGCGGCCAAGGCCCGCGTGCGCCAGTTGTTTGCCAAGGCAGACAAGCCCAAAGGGTCGCTTGGCCGCATCGAGGACATCGCCGCCTGGCTTGCCGGGTGGAGCGGCCGCGCGCCGCCGGCGGTGACGCGGCCATTGGTGGCGATCTTTGCCGGCAATCATGGCGTCACCCGCCACGGCATTTCGCCGCGCCCGGCCGCCGCCACGGCAAATGCAGTCGAGCTCTGCGCCGCCGGCGGTGCAGCAATCAACCAGATCTGCATCGCCAACGATCTCGGCTTGAAGGTGTTCGATCTGGCTCTGCACATCCCGACAACCGACATTACCGAGGATGCGGCACTGGACGAGCGCGGTTGTGCCGCTACCATGGCCTTCGGCATGGAAGCGATTGCCGGCGGCACCGACCTGCTTTGCCTTGGCGACCTCGGCGTCGGCAATTCGACTGTCGCCGCGGCCCTTTGCACGGCACTGTTCGGCGGCACCGGCGCCGACTGGATCGGCCCTGGATCAGGGGCAGACGCGGCGATGCAGAGGCGCAAGGCGGAGGTGGTCGATGCCGCGGTCGCGTTTCACGGCGCGAGCCTCAAGGACCCGCTGGAAGCGCTGCGCCGGGTCGGCGGGCGGGAATTCGCCGCGATCTGCGGCGCCATTCTGGCGGCGCGGATGCAGAAGATCCCGGTGCTGCTCGATGGGTTTGCGGTGACTGCCGCCGCTGGTGTCCTACATGCCGCCAACCCCGCCGCGCTCGATCATTGTCTCCTCGCAAGCCTGTCGCCGGAGCCTGGTCATGCCAAGGCCGCCGAGCGCCTCGGCCTTCGCCCGCTGCTCGATCTGGGCGTCAGTCAAGGCGAGGCGGTAGGGGCGGCTCTTGCCGCCGGCCTGGTCAAGGCGGCCGCGCTGACCAGCTCCGGCATGGCAGCGGCGGTCCGCGGTTAAGCATTCAGCGCCGGCGCGAGGCAACCGCCTTGGTCGGCAGCGCCGGCAGTTCCTCCATCACCCGGCTCAGCGGGAAGATGGCGATCGCCTCGGTGCCTTCGCGCAGCCTGGAATGGAGCTGGAATTCGCCGCCATGCATGGCCAGCAAGCCTTGCACGATCGGCAGGCCAAGCCCGGTGCCCTGTTCGGCGCTCTTGATGGCGATCGAGCCCTGGCCGAAGGCCGAAAGCACGATCGGAATCTCGTCTTCTGGTATGCCCGGCCCATTGTCCTTGACGGAGAGATATTGCCCGCCGCCCGCCGTCCAGCCGACGCGCACACGGATTTCGCCGCCGGTGGCGGTGAACTTTATGGCATTGGACAACAGGTTGAGCGCAATCTGCCGCACCGCGCGTTCGTCGGCGAACAAGCGCGGCAAGGCGTTTTCGAAATCCTGGACGATGCGGATGTCCTTGTTGCGCGCCTTCAGCTCCATCATGTGGCAGCAATCCTCGACGACTGAGAGCAGCATCATCGGCTCCTCGTTGAGCTGGTAGCGGCCCGCTTCGATGCGCGACAAATCGAGGATTTCGTTGATCAGGTCGAGCAGATGCTGTCCGGAGTCGTGCACGTCACGGGCATAGTCGCGATAGGTCGGGTTGCTCATCGGGCCGAGCACCTCGTTGGCCATCACTTCAGAAAAGCCGAGAATGGCGTTGAGCGGTGTGCGCAGTTCGTGGCTCATCGAGGCCAGGAAACGCGATTTCGCCAGATTGGCGTCTTCCGCCCGCCGCCGTGCCTCGTCCGACATCGATTTCGCCGTCTCCAGTTCGGCAATCAGCGCATCCTTTTCGGAGCGGAACGACAGCAGCATCAGCGAGGAACGGTTGAGCTGGCGCGCTACATAGGCGAAGAAAGGCAACGAGGCGATCAGCAAGCCTGCCATGATCGCCTCGACCGGCATCCATAATTTCGCACTGGCATAAGCATAGATGGCGACCGGGAGGGCGAAGGTCGCCAACAGCGCACCGCGCAGGGACGAGGCCAGGATCGCAGTTGCCGACATGGCGAGCAGCAGCACCACCGCCTTGGCGACCTGGAACTGATCCATTTGGCAAGCTTCGCAGCCGAGCCATGCGAACCAGGCCCAGCCAAGCCCGCACAGAAAATGGCCGATCAGGAAATCCCTATGCGTTTCCAGCGGGTTGAGCTCGGACGCTTGAGTGACGCGTCTGGCCATGAATGCAACGATGGTATAGCAGATGAATGTGAACAGCGCCCAGACGCCGATCTCCTTGCCGACGCCCGCGAACAAGCCTGCCGCGGCCGTTGCCAGGATGAGCAGCGGAATGACGATCACGCCGCCGGTCATCGAAAGCGCGTGGAGCTTCAACAGCTCGCGGTCGAAGTCGGGATTTCCGGCTTGCTGCGAAAGGCGGTCGCGCGTCTTGCGCACCGCGCGCGCGACATCGCTGTTGCGATGGCGTTTCCTGCGGTCCACAATAAACTTGTCTGCCATGGTCGAGCGTTGCAGGGGCATGAAGTCTTCAATTTACGCGGGCAGCAATTTCAAATCGTTAAGCTACGTTCGAATGATTAACCAACGGTTTGCCATATGAGCCGTTCGTGGTCGCGATGGCCGCGCCAGCGATACTATGCGCCGCGTCCGCGAAGCCTGTGGCGCCGACTGATGGACTATGGGCTGACACTCATCGTGCTCGGCCTGCTGATCCTCCTGGCGGCGCGCCTCGACCGGGTGGAGACGCGCAAGACGGAGGGCGCGGCCATTGTCAATGACGGCGATAGCATCACGCTCGGCGGCGAGCGCATCCGCATGCGTGGCATCGACGCGCCGGAATATTCGCAGATCTGTCGCAAGGACGGTGCCGACTATCCTTGCGGCAAGCTCGCGCGGCAGTCCCTGGTGCGGTTGATCGCCGGCAAAGCCGTCTCCTGCAGCGGCTGGCAGCGGGACCGCTACGGCAGGCTGCTCGGCGACTGCAAGGCCGGCGGCAAGGATCTCAACCGCGCACAGGTCGAGGCCGGCTGGGCGGTCGCCTTTGGCGATTTCGAGACCGAGGAAGCTGCTGCGCGCGCGGGCAAAGCCGGCATCTGGGGCGGAACTTTCGACGAGCCGGAGAACTGGCGCGAGAGCCACGGCCACGAGCTGGTTGAAAGAAAGCACGGTACCTTGGCGTCGATCGGCGACGCCTTGCGCGAAATTTTTCGCTTCTGGTGAGCTGTGCCTATAGTTCGTCGAGACGGACGAGGAGGATAGAGATGAAGCTGTTCGACGGCGGGCGGGCGCCCAATCCACGCCGGGTTCGGATTTTTCTGGCCGAAAAGGGACTTCAGGTTCCGCTGGTGCCCGTCGACATGGGCGCGCTGGAGCACAAAGAGCAGCCGGTTAGCTCGCGCAATCCGCTGAAGCGTCTGCCGGTGCTCGAGCTCGACGACGGCACAGTCATCACCGAATCCGTCGCAATCTGTCGTTACTTCGAGGAACTGCACCCCGAGCCGGCTTTGTTCGGGCGTGGCGCGCTCGGCAAGGCGATCGTCGAGATGTGGCAAAGACGTGTGGAGTTCAATCTGTTCGGCTGCGTCGCTGCGGCGTTCCGGCACATCCACCCCGCAATGAGGGAATGGGAGATCCCGCAAATCCCCGAATGGGGCGAGGCCAACAAGCCGAAGGCGATCGAATTCCTGAGATTTCTGGACACTGAGCTCGCCAGCAGGGAATTCGTCGCCGGCGATGCCTATTCGATCGCCGACATCACCGGGCTGGTCGCCATCGACTTCATGAAGCCGGCTCGCATCAAGGTACCCGAAGAGTGCACCAACGTGCTGCGCTGGTATCGAGAAATCTCCAGCCGGCCGAGTGCCGCCGCCTGACAATGAGTTCCGAATGACCGAAGAGTTGGAAGCCCTGGCGGCGAGGGTACGCGCCTGCCGCATCTGCGTCGATAAGCCGGCCGCCAGGCCGCTGCCGCACCAGCCGCGGCCCGTGCTCAGGCCATCTTCGAGTGCGCGTATCCTGATCGCCAGCCAGGCGCCGGGTACCAAGGTTCACATTACAGGGATGCCGTTCACCGACGCCTCCGGCGACCGGCTGCGAAGCTGGCTGGGCGTCGGCAGCGAGGAATTTTACGACACGGACAAATTCGCCATCGTGCCGATGGGCTTTTGCTTTCCCGGTCAGGACGCCAGGGGCGCCGACCTGCCGCCGCGCCGCGAATGTGCGCCGGCCTGGCGCACATCGCTGATGGCGCTGATGCCGCAAGTCGATATGGTGCTGACGATCGGCATCTACGCGCAAAGCTGGCATATGGGCGCGGCGCGCCGTCCCTCGCTGACGGAAACGGTCATGGATTGGCGTGCCATCTGGGCGGCGGCAACCGACCCGAAAGTCCTGCCGCTGCCGCACCCGTCCTGGCGCAACACCGGCTGGCTGAAGCGCAATCCATGGTTTGAAATGGATTTGCTGCCCTTTCTGAGATCGGAAATCCGCTATCGCCTCGGCTAGGCATTCAGCAAGAAATCACTCGCTTTCGCACTATGCGGCAGAATTTCTTTCTTGTAATAGGCTCGAGCAAGAGGGATTATGGTAATCCATTCCTCGAAGCGCGCCGCGCATGAGGGGACGCGCGTTAAATTCTTGTTTTTATGCATGTCGTTGTGCCAAGGCCGCTGCGCACTTGGACGACTTGCATCAGGGGAGCATCCAATGGACCGCCTTGATAGAAAAATTCTCCGCCTGCTGCAGGAGGATGCGACGCTTGCAGTCGCCGACGTCGCCAAGAAGGTCGGCCTGTCGACGACGCCGTGCTGGCGGCGCATCCAGAAGCTCGAGGAAGAGGGCGTCATCAAGCGGCGCGTCGCCATCCTCGATCATGAAAAGGTCAATGTGCGGGTCACGGTGTTCGTCTCGATCCGCACCAATTCGCACAGCCATGAATGGCTGCGGCGCTTTTCGGAGGTCATCCAGGAATTCCCGGAAGTGGTCGAATTCTATCGCATGAGCGGCGACGTCGACTATCTCTTGCGCGTCGTGGTGCCCGATATCGCCGCCTACGACGCCTTCTACAAGCGGCTGATCGCCAAGATCGAGATCCGCGACGTGTCGTCTTCCTTCGCCATGGAGCAGATCAAATACACGACCGAGATGCCGCTGGATTACATGATGCTCGACAAGGAGTCCGGCGCCAACGCCGCCTGAGATTCTTCTGTTTAGTTCTTCTTTTTGTTCAGGAAAGTCCATGGCGAGTTGACCGGCAGCGTGATCGTGTCCGGCACCGTATCGACGTTGACCACCTCGGCCTTGTGCACGGTGTAACCTGACTGGATGACGCTGACGCCGTCAAGGATGAAAAGCTGGCTCTTCTCCATACCCGGTTGCAAGGCGCCGGTCACCGAAACCGGCTGGTAGGCCTCGGACATCCTGTAAGGGTGTGCAGGCGTGACGAGGACGATCTGGTTGGGCGGCGGCGTCGGCATGTGGCTGCAGGCTCC
The DNA here is from genome assembly GCF_040320845.1 of Mesorhizobium sp. M0601. NCBI lineage: Bacteria > Pseudomonadati > Pseudomonadota > Alphaproteobacteria > Hyphomicrobiales > Phyllobacteriaceae > Mesorhizobium > Mesorhizobium sp. M0601. Next base: position 158,635 of record NZ_JAMYQK010000007.1, on the reverse strand, counting down.
CGTCCACGGCACCAGCAGGAATTGGTAGACGAGATCACCATCGCGGTCGACTGGCAGCGCATAGCCTGCGAGCTGCACGATCTTGTCCTGCAGATGGAGAGACAGCGTCTCGCCATGATCGGGCATTTTGGCCGCAATCATCGGCAGTCCGACGCTTTCGGCGGCTGGCTGGGTCGGCGGGCGCAGATCCTTCCAGAAAATATGCATCGTCCCGGCGCAAGCGCTGTCTGCCACAATGGACACGAACACCGCGGCCGCCAGGATCGCTCCTGATTTGAGACAGTTGCTCATTGCTGCTCCATTGTTGAGCCTTGATCTGCGGCCTATGCCAGCAAGTAAAGCTGCCGCTGTCGCCAAGGTCAACGTTCAAGCCGCATCACATGCCGGCGCGAGCCGGTCATGCCGATCTCGCGAAAGCCGCGGGCGGCGAACGTGTCCCGAAAACCCATGAAGCTGTAGCTCGGCGACGCCTGGTCGACCGGATAGGCTTCGATCGTCCTGGCGCCTTTGGCAAAGGCGTGATCGATGGCCGCGTCGAGCAATGCGCTTGCCAGCCCGCCGCCGCGCAACGCTCTCGGCACAAAGAAGCAGACGATCGACCAGATGCCCATCTCGCCATCGTCCTGCTGCCGTGACAGCTTGCGGTAGGTCTCGCGCGGCGCGATCGAGCACCAGCCGACGGTCCGGCCATCGATCTGGGCGACAATGCCGACCGGCGTGCCGGCGTCGATCAGCGTCATCATCGCGCGTTTCTTCTCGTCGTTCTCGACATGCTCGCGGCGGTCGAGATTGCGCCAAGCCATACACCAGCAGTATTTCGGCCCGCCGGGTTGCTCGAACAGGTTTTCGAAATCGGCGCGCGTCGATTGCGTCACCTCCGTGAAGCGCACTTCGCTCAGGTCAAGCTTTTCTGGCGGCGAGCCGCTCGAGCGTCTTGGCATCGGAAAGTTCCTTCACGGCGTCCTTGCCGATCCAGCGTGCGGTCCTGTCTGTCGAGGCCGCCAGTTTTAGCGCCACGGCAAGGGCAGGGCCGTGCAAATTCATCGATCGCTTGCCGATCGAACGAAGCGCCCAGTTCACGGCCTTCTTCACAAAATTGCGGGCGTCGGTCGCATGCGCTTCGATGATCGGCAAGAATTCGAGGAAGGTCGTCTCGGGTTCCTTCTTCCGGTGGACTACCGACCAGGCAATCATCGCAAAAGCCGTGCGTCGAACGAGTTCCCGTTCGTCGACCGCGAATTCGGCGATCAATTCCTTCCAGCAATCCGTGTCGACAAAGAGATCGGAGACCCCGTCGACGATATCCCACGAGTCGAAAGTCGCCGCCCATCGTCTTGCATCCGCGGCGGAGAACCGCTCCGGATCGGCTGTCACGGAAGCGATGAACTGCGCCTCCATGATGCCTGTCTGCCAAAGCTCAAAGGCACGCTCATGGTTGCGCTTGATTTTCTTGGCAATCTGCCGCTGCACGCCATGCGAGATACCGAGCGCACGTTCGATCTTGATGCCGTAGCGCAGCATGCCAAGCCGATTTTCCTCCGAGGCGATCGAGCGCAGATGAGCAACGATTTCATCGGCGCTGGATTGAGGCGAAAGCTCGGCCACGGTGAAATCCTATTTCTCCAGCCGCGCCAGCAGCGAGGACGTGTCCCAGCGCTTGCCGCCCATCGCCTGCACGTCCTTGTAGAACTGGTCGACAAGTGCCGTCACCGGCAGTTTGGCGCCGTTGCGGTCGGCCTCGGCGAGGCAGATGCCAAGATCCTTGCGCATCCAGTCGACGGCGAAGCCGAAATCATATTTGCCGGCATTCATCGTCTTGTGCCGGTTCTCCATCTGCCAGGAACCGGCCGCACCCTTGGAAATCACCTCGATGACCTTTTCGATGTCGAGCCCTGCCTTCTTGCCGAAATGGATGCCCTCGGCCAGGCCCTGAACGAGGCCGGCGATGCAGATCTGGTTGATCATCTTGGTGAGCTGGCCAGCCCCGGCCGGTCCCATCAATCCGACCATGCGGGCATAAGCATCTATGACTGACTTGGCCCTGTCGAAGGCGTCGGGCTCGCCGCCGACCATCACGGTCAGCATGCCGTTCTCGGCGCCTGCCTGGCCGCCGGAGACCGGGGCGTCGAGGAACGCAAACCCGAGCGCTTGCGACTGCTGCGCCAGTTCGCGCGCGACCTCCGCCGATGCGGTGGTATTGTCGATGAAGATGGCGCCTTTCTTCATGGAATTGAAGGCGCCTCCGGCGCCGGTCGTCACCGAGCGCAGATCGTCGTCATTGCCGACGCAGGAAAAGACGAAGTCCTTGCCCTCCGCCGCCTCCGCTGGCGTCGCAGCGAAGCTGCCGCCGTGCTGGGCAACCCACTGCTCGGCCTTGGCGCTGGTACGATTGTAGACGGTGACATCGTAACCGCCCTTGTTCTTGAGATGTCCGGCCATCGGATAACCCATGACGCCAAGACCAAGAAATGCCACCGAAGCCATGTTTTCGAATCCCTTAGAAGCCTGCTTTGCGGTCTTCTTACCGGATCAGGCAAGGTGATGGGAGTCAGCGGTGCAGGTGGATGGTGATGCGCCGTTCGATCCACTCGACGCCGTGGCGCAATGTTTCCACGATGATCAGATAGATGATCGCCGCCCAGATATACGACTGAAAGTCGAAGGTGCGCGCATAGGTGAGCCGGGTGATGCCCATCAAATCGTAGACCGTGATAATGGCGACGATTGCCGAGCCCTTGATCATCAGGATGATCTCGTTGCCATAGGGGCGTAGCGCCACAATCAGCGCCTGCGGCAGGATGATTTTCCACATCGTCTGTAGTTTATGCAGGCCGAGCGAGGCGGCACCTTCCCACTGGCCTCTCGGCACGCTCTCGATCGCGCCACGCAAAATCTCGGCCTGGTACGCGGCCGTATTCAGCGAAAAGGCGAAGATCGCGCAGTTGAACGCCTCGCGGAAGAAACCCCACAGGCCGACCATCTCGAGTTCCGGCCGGAAGGAGCCCAATCCGTAGTAGACCAGGAAGGTCTGCGCCAACAGCGGCGTGCCGCGAAAAAAATAGACATAGGCATAGGCAAACCCCGAGAGGATCGGGTTCTTCGACATACGTGCATAGGCGATGGGCACCGACAGGATTGCGCCAAGCACAATCGAGATGGCAACCAGCAACAGGGTGATGCCGAGGCCGGATATGTAGCCGGGTGCATATTTCTGGAAGAACTCCGGGTTCCACGCAGCGACCAGGTAGACGACCATGCCGATGCCGAGAGCGATCCACAGGCCGACCAGGACATGGCCGAGGATGCGTTGGCGCGACCAGCCGCGTGCGGGCGGCGGCGGCCGGTCGACCTTCAGCGTGTCGGTGGCCAGGCTCATCTCTTGACCTCGCTGCCGCCGACCGCTCGTTCGATCGCATTGATGCCGAAGGAGGAGACGATCGCCAGCAGGAGATAGATCAGGCCGGCAAAGCCGTAAAACAGGAAGGCATGCTTGGTGACGCGAGCGGCAACCCCGCTCTGCCGGAGGATCTCGTTGAGTCCGACGGCCGAGACGAGCGCGGTGTCCTTGAGCAGGATAAGCCAGAGATTGGCAAGTCCGGGCAACGCGATGCGGATCAACTGCGGCAACACGATCAGCCGCATCGTCTGGCCGCTGGACAGGCCAACCGAATAGCCTCCCTCATATTGCCCTTTTGGAATGGCGCGGAACGCGGATAAAAACACCTCGCTGGAATAAGAGGAGAAAATGAAGCACAGCGCGATCATGCCGGCGACGAAGCTGTTGACGTCGGCGGAGGTGCCAGGGCTCACCAGCCGGACAATGTACTGCAGGATCAATGGGATGCCGAAGAAGATCAGAAACAGCGTGAGCAGCTCGGGTATTCCGCGAAAAATCGTGGTGTAGATGTTCCCGGCCAGTCTCAGCGAGGGCTCTTCCGATTGTTTGGCCAGCGCCACGAAAAAGCCGAGCGTCAGCCCGAAGGGCAGAGTGGCCAGCGCAAGACATACCGTGACAAACACACCCGCGGCGATGTCGTCGAGCCAGCCTTCGGGTCCCCAACTGAGAAGCGTCAGTGCGCTCTGCATCCGCCTGCCTGTTCTCCTTGAGGCTCTTCGAGACCCGTACCGCATCACCCCTCGTGCGCGGCGTCCTTATAAGAACGGCGGGAATCTCCCGCCGTTCACGTCATCCTATGTCGGTCGATCAGGACTCGCCGCCATAAACGTCATATTTGAAGTATTTGTCGTTGATTTCCTTGTACTTTCCGTTTGCGCGGATGGCGTCGATCGCCGCATTGAACTGGTTGACCAGATCGGTCTCGCCCTTGCGCACGGCAATGCCGGCGCCCGGACCGTGGATTTCGATAACCGGCTTGATTGTGCCGACCAGCTTGCAGCAGGCGCCGTCCGGCGAATCCAGCCATTGCTGCAGCACGACGACGTCGTCGTTGGCGGCATCGAGCCGGCCATTGGCCAGATCGAGCTGGTATTCCTGTGCGGTCGGGTACGGCTTGACGGTGCTGTCGGTATAAGTCTTGGTCGAATAGTTGAAATGCGTGGTGGACGCCTGCACGCCGATCGTTTTGCCGGCCAAATCTTCCTTGGTGACACCCTTGATGTCGGTGTCCTTGGGCGCGGCGATCGCCGGCGGCGTATTGTAATATTTGTGGGTGAAGTCGACCTTCTCGGCGCGTTCCGGCGTGATCGACATCGACGCGACGATGGCGTCGAACTTGCCTGCCTGAAGGGCTGGAATGATGCCGTCCCAGTCCTGCGCGACGAAGGTGCACTTCACCTTCATCTCGTCGCAAAGCGCCTTGGCGATGTCGATATCGAAGCCCACGAGTTGGCCGTCGGCGGTGAGGTTGTTGAATGGCGGATACGCTCCCTCGGTGCCGATCCTCAAGGTTTTTTCCTGCGCCTGGGCAACGCCAAGCGTCAGCAGCGCAGCCGAAGCGGCGAGCGCGATACGCAGTGCAATACGCATAATGGTCCTCTCTGTTGGTCCCGGCCGTCGTTCCCGAACGGCTCTGTGGGCGGTGCTTTTGACCGCCCGCTGGCGCGATACTCCCATTCTTTCCCAAGAAAAAGCAACTGCAAAACCGTCGCTTGAGGGAAGGTCATGTTCAGAAAACGGTGACGCTGGGTCAAACGCCTGAATGGAGAGAAAGTGGCCGGAAGCCCCCTGCGGCCGCGATCTCAGCGCGTCAGGCCGGTGGCGCGCTCGATGAAGTCAGCTATCGAATTCGTGTCGTCGAGATCGAAGGCCGGCAGGTCTTCGCCGACAATGTGGAAGTCGGACGCGATGGCGACAATGTGTGGATCGCCTGCCGAGAGCGGTGTCCGGTCCTTGGCCTCGAGCCGTCGCGTCTCGATTTTCTTGTGCGCCTCGCGCTTGTAACCCTCGACCAGCACGATATCGGAGGGTGCCAGCCGTGACAGGATCGCGTCCAGCGTCGGCTCGTCCTCGCCGCGCAATTCGTGCATCAGCGCCCAGCGCCTGCCCGACACGACCGCGACCTCCACTGCTCCCGCCTGCCGGTGGCGAAAGCTGTCCGCTCCGGGTTTGTCGATGTCGAAATCATGATGGGCGTGTTTTACCGTCGACACTTTCCAGCCGCGCCGGACGAGCTCGGCCACCAGCTTTTCGGTCAATGTCGTCTTGCCGGAGTTCTTCCAGCCGGTGATGCCGAAGATACGTCTTTTCATGGTTCGATGCTCTGCAACAGATGCGCGGCCTGGGCAAGGTCGTCGGGAGTGTTGATGTTGAAGAACGGATCGACCTCGGCCCCGCCCGATTTCAGGATGGGAAATTCCACCTCGACAAAACCGTGCCGGTCGATGAACGCCGCAACGCGCCGGTTGTCTTCCTCGACGAGAAATTGTCGCAAGGCCTGATCTAACCCTAGCGGCCAGAGTGCAAAGGTCGGATGTCGTTTGCCGCCGGAACAGGCAACGGCGATCGAGCCGGAGCGCGCATAGGCTGCCGCGAGCAGCCGCTCGACCATATCCCTGGGCAGGAAAGGCGTATCGCCGGCAGCCGTGACCAGCGCCTGGCAGGTCGTGTCGGAAGCCCATTCGAGGCCGGTCAGGATCCCGGCAAGCGGCCCGGCATAACCTTTGACCGTATCGGCAAGCACCGGAAGCCCCGCCGCGGCAAACCGTGTCGGATCGCCATTGGCGTTTAGCGCAAGCGGTCCGACCTGCGGGCCAAGGCGCGAAACGACATGGTCGAGCAGGGTACCGTCGCCAAGCGCAAGCAGCGTCTTGTCGCCGCCGCCCATCCGGCTCGACCGGCCGCCGGCTAGAATGATCCCTGCGATATCTCGGCCCATCGTTTGCTGCCTAGACCCAAAATCCAGTTTTCAAATCAGACAGTCGTCGACAGTCACTCTATATGCCGTCCGGCGCCATGTCCGGTCCAGTGCTTTCGGCGGCTGTCTTTCGCCGGCCGACGATCCGTTCGCGGTAGAGTGCATAGAGGCCCGACGCGATGATGATCGTGGCACCGACGATCATCGGCAGATCCGGGACGTCGCCGAAGATCGTGAAGCCAAGCAGGATCGACCAGAGCAGGGCGGTGTAGCGGAACGGCGCGATGAAGGAGATATCGCCCACCCGCATCGCCGTGATGATGAAGTGGTAGCCGATGAGCACGAGCACCGCCGCCAGCGCCAGGAACGCCGTGCTTTGTCCTGTCATCGGTGTCCAGCCGCCCATCGGTGAAAGCAATGCCGCGCCCAGAAACGTCATGGCAAGGGCGGTGGCGCTCGACACCAGCAATGTCGGAATTGCCTGCGGTATCCGCTTGGTGGCGAGATCGCGCACCGCACAGCATGCCACGCTGGCCAGCGCCAGCAGAGAAAAGACGCTGAACCCTTCGAAGCCCGGCCGCACGATGATCAGCACGCCGGCAAAACCGACGGCAATAGCTAGCCAGCGCCGCCAGCCGACGCCCTCGTTGAACACAAGCGCTGCGGCCATCGTCACCGCCAGCGGCAGCGCCTGCAGCACGGCGGAGACATTGGCGATCGGAAGATGCGCCAGAGCAACCAGGAAGGACACCGTGGCGCCGGCCTCGCCGGCGACGCGCAGCGCAACGGTCGGCTGCAGCATCGAACCTGGCCGGGCAAGCGCGCCGCGTTGCCACGCAAGCAGGCCAACGAAAAGCGAAGCGAAGGCGCCGCGGATCAGCATGACCTGCGCCATGTTCATCGATTCCGACGAGAATTTGGTGATAGCGTCGTTGAGGGTGAAACCAGCCATGGCCACCATCATGAACAACGCGCCGCGCAGGTTTGGCGAAAGAGGCAAGGCGATTACCGGGTGAGTCCTGCAGCAAGCGTCTAGCAGGCACCCGCAAAACAGCAACGTCAAAGGGCTGGGCCACAGCCTTTCTATGGCCCGTAACATCTGTCGCGCAAGAGCGGCAGGGCTTATTTGGGCGTCAGTACCTCAGTGCCGTTGCCTTCCTTGCCGGCAATCGTCCACAGGCCACGCAGCGAGCCGTCGTCCTGCACCTTGTAGACGACAAGACCGACCGCCTTGCCCATGACATAACCGGCGGAGAAGGCATCATCATTGCGCATGCAGATACCGTCCGAGGACGAGCCGCCTGTCTCCCAATGGATCGTGCAGGTCGTCTCGCTGGTCAGCGTGATCGTCGCGTCGCCACCATAGGACGACCCATCGAAATTGGTGCCGGCCACGGCATAGGTGCCGCCGATCGACTGAGCCGCCGCGGGCAGGGCCGCGAGGCTGAGCAATGCAAGAGAAAGAATGAGTTTGCGCATATCGTATTCCCCCACTGGGCGAAGAACCGCTCCAGAGCAGAGGCTAGGCCCGAATGGGCTTGCGGTAAATCCGGTGACCGTTTGCGGACGAGACCTTTTCTGGGTGTGACCCAAAAAAGGTGCCGTTCTAAAGGATAGGTCCGGAGGGCAAATTTATCACATTGCGGCTCGAGGAAATATTTCGACGAGATCAAATTTGCTCGGCAAGATTCACCAAATTGGTCATTGTAAGCTTCTGATCGTGTTGGGGAGATGGTCCATGATGAATGCACGAGGCAATGCGGACTGGCTTGGCACAGGCAGCAGGCGGCATGTTTCGTCGGCTTTCCGGTTCTCTTCTGCCCTGGCCGTCATCCTCATGGCGATAGCGCCTGCGTTCGCCGAGAACGGCGCTTCGGCGTCGGCAGTCGAACGGATGTCCACGCCGGGTCACGAAGCGGATGAGCTCGCTCGCCGCGTCGGGAAATGGTCCGTCGTCAACACGATCTGGCCAACGCCCGGTGCGCAGCCGATCGTCATGACCGGGCTGGTGGCCGAGCGCACGATGATCGGTCCCTTCATGCAGGAGGTGATGCGCCCGGCGCCCGGGTCGAAAATGCCGGACTTCCACCGGATAGCCTATTTGAGCTATGACCGAGTGGAGGGCCGCTGGAAGTATGTCTCCATGGACACCCGTTTCCCGGCAGGGATCATGCCCGCCTGGAGTTTTGGTGGTGAGGAGGACGGCAAGATTTCACTCCTGTTCCAGCCGCTTGGTTTCGTCGGCTTCGGCCCCGAGGTCGAAGGGCGGTTCACGGCCTCCGATTTCGTCATTTCCAGGGACGGCGACAATCACGAAGTGGCCGAGCAACATTTCCTCCAGGCCAATGGCAGCGGCAAAAAATGGCTTGCCGTACGATATGACTACACGCGCCAACAACCGTGACTCGCTAGCAAAAACAATAGGCTGCCAATAAGTTCTGACGTCGCCGGATGCTCACGGTCCCCTGAGGCTGCCGGCGATCGCATCGACGAGCGGGTCGTATTTCGATTTCAGGGCTGGCGGGTAGTCGATCCAGACCGTGCGGATGACACCGTCTTTTCCGAACAGGCGGCGTTCGTAGAAGATGTTCTCGCCTTTGATGCCCGACAGCACCGCCCAGTCCTTGCCGGTCTTGCTGTAGGTGATCCTGTAGCCAGGTTCCTTGCCGGCCCTCTCGGCGGAGACGAAGGCTGTCGGGGTGTCATCATCGATGTTGAGGATACCCGAACAGATCAGGCTGGCGCCATCGGCAGTGAGCCATTGTTGTCCATCACCATTGTCCGGCTCAGGCTGGCGAAGAGTGAAGATTTCATCCGGAAAGGTGCAGATGGTACCGAAGCGCTCGTTCGTATAGGTAAATGGCGCGGCAACTGCCGTGGTCCCCGCCATCACTCCGAAAAACGTCAGGACTGCAAAAAAACCGCTGCACGCCTTGCCTCGAAGCCGGTGCCAAGGCGACTATTCTTGCACGAAATCGGCCAAAAATCAGCCGCCGGTGACGCTCATATGCCGCGACACCGACGGACGGTTGGTGCGGCGATCGATGATGAAGTCGTGGCCTTTGGGCTTGCGGCCGATTGCTTCGTCGATGGCACCGGCGACCAGCTCGTTGCCTTCCGACGCACGCAGCGGCGCGCGCAGGTCGGCCGCATCTTCCTGGCCGAGGCACATGTAAAGGGTGCCGGTGCAGGTCAGCCGGACCCGGTTGCAGCTTTCGCAGAAATTATGCGTCATCGGTGTGATGAAGCCCAGCCGCCCGCCGGTCTCGGCGACTTGGACATAGCGGGCCGGGCCACCGGTCTTGTAGGGAATGTCGCTTAGCGTGAACTGGCGTTCGAGAGCCGCGCGCAGCAGCGACAGCGGCAAATACTGGTCGGTGCGGTCGGCATCGATCTCGCCCATCGGCATGGTTTCGATGACCGTCAGATCCATGCCGCGGCCATGCGCCCAGCGCAGCATTTCAGGCAATTCGGCGTCATTGAAGTCCTTCAACGCCACGGCATTGAGCTTTACCTTTAGCCCGGCCGCCTGCGCGGCGTCGATGCCGTCCATGACCTTGTCCAGATTGCCCCAGCGGGTGATCTGGCGGAATTTGTCGGCATCGAGGGTATCGAGCGAGACGTTAATGCGCTTGACGCCGCAGTCGGCGAGCTCGGCGGCAAAGCGGGAAAGCTGCGATCCGTTGGTGGTCAGCGTCAGCTCTTCCAGTGCACCACTCTCGAGATGCCGCGAAAGCTGGCGCACCAGGTGCATGATGTTCTTGCGCACAAGCGGCTCACCGCCGGTGAGGCGGAGCTTGCGCACACCCTTTTCGATGAAGACCGTGCAGAGCCGGTCGAGCTCTTCCAGCGACAGCAGGTCCTTCTTGGGCAGGAACGTCATGTCCTCGGCCATGCAATAGGTGCAGCGGAAATCGCAGCGGTCGGTAACCGACACGCGCAGGTAGGTAATCGTGCGACCGAAAGGATCGATCATATCCATGCGTATGCGCTTTCCGTGGCCGTGAACGGCTTCGTTATATATGGCTATGTGATACGAGCCAACTTGCCATTCAAGATAGAAGCTCGGAATCTTCGGCAACATTCCCCAGCCGACAGATCATGTCGGAACTTTCCATGCGGCCTTTTCCCTCGACGCGAAGCGGCGTAGGAAGGGCAGTTCTCCGCAGGATCCACCACCATGACAGCGCCAAAGGAACTCAGGGTCTCGAAGGACCGCAAGCTGCTTTCCGTCACCTTTCCGGGCCATCAGCCGTTCGAATTGTCGGCCGAGCTGCTGCGTGTCGCCTCGCCATCGGCCGAGGTGCAGGGCCATTCGCCCGAACAGCGCGTCACCGTTCCCGGCAAGCGTAATGTAGCGATTCTGAAGATCGAGCCGGTCGGCAATTATGCCGTGCGCATCACCTTCGACGATTTCCATGATACCGGCATCTTCACCTGGAATTACCTGCATACGCTGGGTCATGAGAAGGATGCACGCTGGGCCGCCTATCTCGCCGAACTGGAAGAGAAGGGGCTGAGCCGCGACCGTTGAATGGGATCCCGCAGGACTCTCAGGTCAACGCAGGATCGCCAGTATCTCGCTGGTGTCGTGATAAAACGGCGTGCCTTCGATCAGCCGGTCATCCTTGAAGCGCAAGACTTCGGCAAACGGCTGTTTGATGGTTGCACCATTGGCCCGCGATGTCAGCGAAAGCGAGCAGCTCATGAACACCGTGTCATCGTTTTGGGCGACCTGAAGGTCCTCCACCGCCACGTCGCTCCAGATTTCCCGCATTTTGCGGAAAAGGGCGCCAACGCCGTCGAGGCCGTTCCAGTCACCGGCATAGGGCAGGGAGCGCGGCTCATGCACGACAATCTCGGCATGAAATGCGCCGGCAAGCACATCGAGGCTCTCCGACCCTGATTGCAGGAAACGCATTTCAACATTGAACATGTTTTCAATAAGTTCCATGGCGGTGCGTCGCCGGTCGAGCGGTTTATCCATTTTTGACCTCCGTATCCGTTGGCACGATCATGCAGGTAAAGCGGTTTGCCCTTGTTTGCGTTGCCTCGACACCCGTTTCCTGATGACCGGCAAACGGGCACTTGTCGTGAAAACGTCATGCATCTGGAGTAGCGCCGGCAAAGCTTTGGAGACGAAAACATGTCCATAATCACCAGCGTCGAACAGCTCGAAGCGCTCTATGGCCTGCCTAGTGAAGCGTCGGTGGTCAAGGAACTCGACCAGCTGATTCGCGAATACGCAGCTATCATCGAGGCGTCGCCGTTTGCCGCCCTCGCAACCTGCGGGCCAGAAGGGCTGGACTGCTCGCCGCGCGGCGATCTCGCCGGCTTCGTCCGCATCCACGATCCGAAAACGCTGATGGTGCCCGACCGGCGCGGCAACAACCGTGCCGATTCGCTAAGGAACATCCTTCGCGACCCGCGCGTCGCGCTTCTGTTCCTCGTGCCGGGTTCCGGCACGACGCTGCGCGTCAATGGCCGCGCCCACATCACCACCGATACCGGGCTCTGCGCCTCGTTCGCCGTCGAGGGCAAGCCGGCGCGCTCGGTGACGATCATCGAGATCGATGCGGTTTATTTCCAGTGCGCCCGCGCCATCCACCGATCGGAACTGTGGAACCCGGCAAGGCATGTCGACCCGAGATCGCTGCCGACTCCCGGCCAAATCCTGGAAATCACCAGCCGCAAGAACATTGACGGCGAGGTCTACGACAAGGAATGGCCCGAGCGCGCGAAAAAATCGATGTGGTGAAGCATTTGGTGGTGGAGCACTGGGCTGTCAGGCGGTCTTCAAAACCTCGGCAACCCTACGCATCTGTTCGCCGATCATGTCGCATTGTTCCGGTGTCGACTGGCTCATCGCCTTCTCGATAAGCGCCATATGGACCTTCAGTGCCTGCATCAGCAGTGCCTCGCCGGCCTCGGTCAACGTCAGCCGCAGCACGCGCTTGTCCTTCTCATCGCCCTCGCGGCGCAGCAGGCCGCGCGTCTCCAGCTGCGGCAAAAGCATGGTGATGTTGGAGCGGCCGACCAGCAGCCGGCGAGCGAGGTCGTGCTGCGACATGCCGGGATGACGGTAGAGGTTCATCAGCACGTCGAGCTGCGCCGGCTTCAGGTCGAGCGGTGCAAGCTTCACCGCCAGGGTGCGTTCCAGCACATGGCAGGCGCGCGCCACCGCGACCCAGTTGCGAAAACGCGGGTTGTCCCAGGGCAGGTCTTGCTTAATGTTCATGTTTGAACTATTATGTTCATGCTTGAACCAATGAATGGATCGCCACTATGGCATCATTTGGACTGAAGGTCATCCGCGGCACGTTCGGCGTGGCTGAGCATGTGGCACCGCGACTCACCGGGCGTGCTGCATTCGAGCTGTTCTGCCGCACGCCGCACGAGAAAAGCCTGAGCGAAGGCGAGCGCCGCGCAATCGACCGCGCCGCCGATTTCATGACCCAGGCACGCCATCATCGGCTAAAGACCAGAACCGGCTGCGTCATGGTGCATGAGTTCCGGCCCGAGCCGGGCAGGGCGGCTGCCGGCACCGTGCTCGTCATCCATGGTTGGCGTTCGCGCACCGAATACATGCGCACGCTGATCGAAGCCTATCGCGATGCCGGCTACAAGGTGGTCTCGCTCGACCTGCCGGGCCACGGCCAGTCGCAGGGCCGCCGGCTTACCCTGGTCAGCGCGGTCGATGCGGCACGGGTTGCCGGCGAATGGTTCGGGCCGTTTGCCGCCATTGTCGGCCATTCCTTCGGTGGTGCCGTTGCCGCCAACGCCGTCGCCGGTTCGATCAGGAACATCCCGCGATTGGCGGCCGGGCGGCTGGTGCTTATCGCCGCGCCGAGCTCGCTGCCGGCGATCTTCGCTGATTTCAGCCGCATGCTGAATGTCGGCTCGCGCTCGCAGGCCGCCATGGCCGACCGGGTCGAGCGCATCGCCGGCCGGCCGTTGCACGAGTTCACCGGTGACCGCCAGCTCGCAAGCACGCCGCTGCCGACGCTGGTGATCCACGCGCCGGACGACCGCGAAGTGTCCGCCGAGCATGCAAGGCTCTACACGCGCGCCGGCGACCATGTGCGGCTTTACTGGGCCGACGGGCTCGGCCACCGCCGCATTCTCGCCGACAGGGGTGTGGCGGAGCGTGCCGTTGGCTTCGTTGCCGGCAGGCTCGAGCCGTCTCTGCAGTAACCTGAATATCGTTCTTGTCAGCCGGGTTCGACGTCACGCTGCCCCGGTGCTGGCCATCGCTATCCAAGCCGCCATTGCCCCGGCCACCGTCGCCAGAAGAGCCGAGCGCGACGCGCCGTCGCGCGCCTGGATCGACATGCCGTGCTGCACGGTCGCGTAGAAGGTCGCGGCCGTACCGCAGTCGAAATCGGCCGGCAACTCTCCCTCGGCGACGCCACGCTCGAGGCGTCTCAGCAAGGCTTCGCGGTTTTCGGCGCGGCGACGGCGCAGATCATCGCAGATGGCGCCGCGGCTTGAATCCTGGTGCAATGCGCCGAGCGTGATAAGGCAGCCTTGCGGACGACCGCTCTGTGAATAGGCCCTGGCAGTCTGCCGCAGGAACCGTTCGACGGCCTCGCGCGCGGTCGGCGCCTTTTCCAGCGCGGACCAGATCTCGGTTCCCTCGACCCGCGTGTAAAGCTCGGTTGCCTCGAGAAACAGCGCTTCCTTGCTGGCGAAGGCGGCATAGAGGCTGGGTGAGTTGATGCCCATTGCAGCGGTCAGGTCACTTATCGACGCGCCCTCATAACCCTTGGCCCAAAACACTTCCATTGCGCGCCGCAAGGCGGCGGCTCGATCGAAGGTGCGGGGGCGGCCTCGTTCCGGCATGGCATTCTTTCTGTATTGATCGATACATAATTCCGTTGACGTGGTTCAGCAAGGCTGGCAGATATTTATGTATCAATCACTACAAAATGGAGAAGCAGATGTCATCCAGAAGCTTGAACGGCAAGGTCGCCCTCGTCACCGGCGGCAGCCGCGGCATTGGTGCGGCGATCGCAAGAAGGCTCGCGGCCGACGGGGCAGGCGTGGCGATCACCTATGTGAATGGCGAGGAAGGGGCGTGTGCGGTGGTCAGGGAAATCGAGGCGGCCGGCGGCCGGGCCTTTGCCATCAAGGCCGACAATCGCGATGCTGGGGCGATCGAGGCGGCAGTCGATGAGGCAGCAACAGCCTTCGGACGGCTCGACATCCTGGTCAATAGCGCCGGCATCTGGCGCGCTGCGCCGATCGATGCCCTGTCGCTTGCCGATTTCGACGAGACGATGGAGGTCAACCTCAGAGCCCCGTTCGTCGCCGCCAAGGCGGCAGCAGCGCATATGGGCGAGGGTGGCCGGATCATCTCGATCGGCAGCAATCTGGCCGAGCGTGCCACGGACGCCGGCCTGAGCGCCTACTCGGCCAGCAAGGCTGCCTTGGTTGGCCTGACCAAGGCCTTTGCACGCGATCTCGGTCCGCGCGGCATCACCGCCAATGTCGTCCATCCGGGGTCGACCGATACCGACATGAATCCGGCAGCCGGCCCGCACGCCGAGCATCAGCGTCAGAAGATGGCGATGCCTCGCTTCGGCACGGCCGACGAGATCGCCGGCATGGTCGCCTGGCTTGCCGGCCCCGAAGGGCGCTTCGTGACAGGCGCGGCATTGACCATCGACGGCGGCGCCAACGCTTGAGGTTTGGCTCACGGGCACTACCATTGGTCGGGAGCGACGGCGGATTCGCTCCCCCCGTCACGACGTTGTGAAACCGTTCTGCAACAGACGTTCCGAAATTTATGAAAGCTTAACGAAATCAGTATGAATCAGTGTAGTCACGCCTTACATCCGCCATGGGGTGGGCGAGACCGTGAAAGCGGTGCGGAACGGGATCCGGTTCAACCGGAGCGGGTGATCCATGAAACTCCTTGGAAACAAAGCAACCGTGCTGCCGTTTGCGGTGGCCGCGGCAATGCTGGCCTTCGGGGCGCCGAAGGCTGAAGCGCAAGGGTTCTTCGACATGCTTTTCGGCGGCGGCGTCAAACACGCACCGCCGAAAGGTGACTTTCCGCCGCCACCGTCAAAATACAAGCCGAAGCCCAAGGCGCCGGCCGCTTCCGGTGGTGGTGCGCAAATCAGCAGCCCGTCCTATTATACCTACAAGAGCGATCCGCTGGTGCGCGTCGATTTTTCGGCACTGTCGGCAGCGCCTGAACCAGCAACGCCTCAGGACGCTGCTTTCGAGCCGGCGGCCACCGGGGCTGCATTCCGCGAAGCCATTGCCGGCCTCGACGGCTATGACCTCTACGCCGAGAAGGACGTCGCCAAGGCGCTGATCGCCTATTACTCGGCCAATCCGGATTTCATCTGGGTGGCGGGAACCAGTCCCAGCAGCCGTGCCCAGGATGCCGTGCGGGTGCTGGGCGAGGCCGCGAGCTACGGCCTGACGCCCGCCGACTACACCGTCGAAGTTCCGGCAGCAGGCACATCGGCGGGCAATGTCGATGAGCGCCTGAAAGAGCTGGTCCGCTTCGAGATGGCGCTGTCGGCGCGTGTCCTGCGCTACGCCCGTGACGCACAAAGCGGCCGCGTCGATCCCAACCGCATGACCGGCTACTACGATTTTCCGCCGAAGCCGCTCGACATGGAAGGGGTGCTGAAGACGCTGGCCCATACCCAGCAAGTGCGCACTTATCTCGAGTCACGGCATCCACAGAATTCCGAGTATCAGGCGCTGCGCGTCGAACTGGAAGCGCTCCAGGCCAGCGCCGAAGACGAAATCACCATCGATCCCGATCTGCTGTTGAAGCCGGGGCAGACCAGCCCCGAGCTGCCGAAGCTTTTGACAAAGATCGCGCGCAATCTCGATGACGAGATGGGCGGCGCCTATGGCGAGGTCCTGGCGAGGCTCGCTACCAGCGAGGTCTACGATCCGGAGCTGGTGCCGGTGATCAAGGCGGTGCAGAAACGGGCCGGCATGAAAGGCGACGGCGTCATCGGCCCGCGTACCGTTGCATCGTTGGCCGGAACGTCCAAGGCCGACAAAGTTCAGAAGGTTCGGGTTGCGCTCGAAGAATTGCGCTGGTTGCCTTCCGACCTTGGCAGCCCGCGCGTCTTCATCAACCAGCCGGCTTTCACCGCGAGCTATATCGATGATGGCGAGGAGAAGCTGAAGACACGCGCCGTGGTTGGCAGGCCCACCAACCAGACTGCTTTCTTCTATGACCAGATAGAGCAGGTCGACTTCCATCCCTACTGGGGCGTGCCGCAATCGATCCTGGTCAACGAGATGCTGCCGCGGCTGCGCCGGGATCCTGGCTATCTCGACCGCGCCGGCTACGAGGTGGTCGATGCCCGCGGCAAGCGCATTCCCTCGTCCTCGGTCAATTGGGGCGCCTACGGCGCAAAGATACCCTACGGCGTGCGCCAGCTGCCAAGCGAGGCCAATGCGCTGGGCGAGCTGAAGATACTGTTCCCCAACAAGCATGCAATCTACATGCACGATACGCCGCAGAAGTCGTTTTTCCAGCGCGACATGCGTGCGCTCAGCCATGGCTGCGTTCGCTTGCAGGATCCGCGCGGCATGGCCGCTGCCGTGCTCGGCACCTCGGTCGACTACATCGAGGACAAACTGAAACACGGACATTCGACCGAGGACGTGACACGCAAGATCCCGGTCTATGTCGCCTATTTCACCGCGTGGCCGGACCTGTCCGGCAAGGTCGAATACTTCAACGACGTCTACGGCCGCGATACAAGGCTGCAGCAGGCGCTCGACAGCACGGAAGCGGTGCGTTCGCCGGCAAGCTGACGAATGCGGTTCTAGCGCTGAAACAGCGGACGCCGGAAACCGGCATCGCGTCCGGCGATGAGCCAATAGACCAGGCCCGCGACAATGCCTGCGGCGGCAATGATGCCGATATCGGCCCAGCGCTCCGGGTTCGTGTCATCCGGTACACTGGGCCAGATCAAGGCGAAGCCGCCAACAGCGGCCGCCGCGCCGAAGACCATGTGCAGCCAAAAACTGCGCAGCGAGAAAAACTCGGCAATCAGTGCGAAGATCAGCGTCTGCAGGCCGGTCAGCACGATCGTCAGAAAATAGATGAACATGCCGAGCGGCGGCAACAGCAGCACCGCAACGGGGGTGATACCCATGACGTCGAAATAATTAGGCGCATTTGGCAGCGAACTCAGCCCGCCATAGATCGCCGCCACCGCGATCAGCCCAACCAGTACCGCTATGAAATAACCCGCGAGCATCATCAGAAAGCGTTTCAATACGTGCTTTACCGTCGCCATGCCCACCCCCGCGCGCAATGATAGCACCCAGTCAGCCATCAAAGTCATGTCTACGCAAGCGTGTGCCGAAGGCCGGGGGCCTTCGAGGCGCGCCATTTTTTAGAATCTGGACCGTTGGCGGCCAGCTTCATTTCGGCGCGGCTGTCACCGGGTCATAGGTGATTTCAACTTTGGCCTTGTCGCTCGTGTAATAAATGACGGTGTAGCCATCGCTGTCCCAATCGATTTCCTTGATGTAGCGGAAGTCGTCGCGCTGCTCGACCTTGGCGATGATTTCCGACAGCTTCTTGGCATTCTGCGGCGGCACCGGATTTTCGTCCGCGGCAAAGGCCGATCCGCCGACAAGCAGCACGGCGGCCGCCAAAACAAGTCTGGACATGGCTTTCCCTCACATTTCGATGAGCAGAAACTCGTTTCCATGCAGGTTTGTTCCGGGATCGCGGAGCGTTGCGCTACAAGGAGGCGCCGGCCGTACCTGATTTATGGCCGCCGAAAGAAAGGCAGGTCGCTTAAAATCATGATGCGTCGCCTCAACATCGCGGCCATAATAGTGCCGGCGGTCATTCGGGGGGGCTACATGCAAATGCATCATGCCATCATATTTGTACTTTTCATATTTTCCATTCCGGCCATTTCGATGCCTGTCCAGAAAGCCGAGGCGCTGGAACCTGAACGCTATACGGTCTATTGCGCCGACGACCGCATCGAGGTTTCGTTCTGGGATATCGAGCAGATGAAGGTGCGGGCCGGCTCCAACGTTTGCCAGTTCCAGAGCTATACGAGCTACAGCAGCGCTTTGAATTTCGCCCAAAAGAATTTTGGCGGCGAGGGGGCGACCTGCAGCTGCTAGCCGCTCCGGCTTGGAATTGATTCAGGAAAGCAGATGGTGGGCGATGCAGGGATTGAACCTGCGACCCCACCCGTGTGAAGGGTGTGCTCTCCCGCTGAGCTAATCGCCCGCTCGTTGCCCGAAGGCCAAGCGCGCCGCGATATAAGGGAGGCCGGCCTGCTAAGTCAACCACTTGTCGGTCGGCATTTGGCGGTCCGCCCTATGGGCAGCTTTTAGCCTTCTGCCGCGGCCATCAGCCCTTGTACCAGATCGAGCGTCAGCGAATCGAAATGCGAGATCACCGCCGACGGTTCGAACTCTCGCACATGACGGTCGGTGTAGCCGAAATCGACTGCCACCACCGGAATCCCGGCGGCTTTCGCCGTGTCGATGTCGGTCTGCGAATCACCGACCATCAGTGCACGGTGCGGGTCGCCGCCGGCGCGCGCGATGGTCTGCGTGAGATGGCGCGGGTCGGGCTTGCGGAACGGAAAACTATCCTGACCGCAGATCGCCGCGAAATGCCTGGTCATACCGAGCGCCTCGATCAGCGCCACCGAATTGGCCTCGTATTTATTGGTGCAGATGGCCAGCAGGTAACCGGCCGCCTCGAACCGCGCGATCGCCTCGGGGACGCCGGGATAGGGGCGCGATTTGCCGGGGATGTTAACGGTGTAATGGTCCAGAAACAGCTTGAGCAGGCGATCGTGCTCCTCCACTGCCAGCGACCTGTGCTGCGCTGCGTGGGCGCGCTCGATCATCACCCGGCCGCCATGGCCGACGAAGCGCCTAAAGCCGGCTTCGTCGACGGCCGCGAGCTGGCTGGCGGCAAGGCTGTGGTTGAGACTGTCGAGCAGGTCCGGCGCCGTGTCGATCAGCGTCCCGTCGAGGTCGAACACGATGATCGGTCGGGTCATGGCCTGTCCTGTGACGATTTGATTGCCGGCAGGCGATAACCGCTGCGGCCCGTTCAGGCAAGACGGCTTATCCACCGCGGGCAAGGTCCTTTGACCAGCCCGGCAAAAATGCTACGAGCGCCGAAACAAATCTCGGGACCCGGCATGGATGCGAGGCAATTGAAGGTTGAGGCCGCGCGGGCAGCGCTTGCCCATGTCACGGATGGCATGCGGCTCGGCATCGGCACCGGCACGACGGCGGACGAGTTCGTGCGGCTGCTCGCAGACAAGGTCGCCACCGGCCTGACTGTCATCGGCGTGCCGACCTCGGAGCGCACCGCCGTCCTTTGCACCGAGCTTGGTGTGCCGCTGTCCACCCTCGAGCAAACCCCCGAGCTCGACCTCACCATCGACGGCGCCGACGAGATCGATCCGGCGCTGACGTTGGTCAAGGGCGGCGGCGGTGCGCTGCTGCGCGAAAAGATCGTCGCGGCGGCCTCCGCCCGCATGATCGTCATCGCCGACAGCTCCAAGATGGTCGAGATGATCGGCCGTTTTCCGCTGCCCATCGAAGTCAACCGATTTGGCCTGCGCGCCACCGAAATTGCGGTCGGCGCGGCGGCTGCAAACCTTGGCCTTTCCGGCCCTGTTACATTGAGGATGACGGGGAGCCAGCCATTTGTTACAGACGGCGGCCATTTTATCCTCGATGCATCTTTTGGCCGCATTCCGGATACAAGAGCGCTTTCGAATGCTCTCCACGCCATTCCGGGCGTGGTCGAGCATGGTCTTTTCATCGGGCTGGCATCAACGGCCATCATAGCCGGCGGCGACGGCATTCAAACCGTCCATGCCGCCCGAAAATCAGGGAGTTTTACCGATCATGATGTTGCATAACCGGGTTGGCCGCTTTTTTGCCATTCTGGCGGCCTCGGCCGTTTTCGCGTTTTCGTCGCCTGCGTTTTCGCAGGACGTCACCGATGCGCATTTGAAGGCGGCGCGCGCCGCCGTCGCGGCGATCCATGCGACGGATACGTTCGACAGCATCCTGCCGCAAGCAGCCGCGGCACTGGAGCAGCAGATGATCCAGAAGAACCCGGACATGCAGGAACTGATCGCCAAGACGATCAACGAGAAGGCGATGGCCTTGGCATCGCGCCGCGCCGACCTGGAAAAGGAAGCGGCGCTCGCCTATGCAAAGGTGTTCTCGGAAAAGGAACTCAATGAAATTGCCGCCTTCTACAATTCCGATTCCGGCAAGAAGCTGCTCGACAACGGCCCGATCGTGACGCGCGAACTGGTGAAGGCTGCCGAGATCTGGCAGAACGGCCTGGCTCGCGATCTCGCCCAGCAGGTCGGCGAGACCCTGGGTGCAGCGGCGAATGCCAAGGCGCCGGCTGCGCCTGCCGACGGTACCGCTCCGGCCGATGGCGCAGCTCCCGCGGACGCTACACCGAATTGATTGCGGACTTCCGAGCCGCCTGACCGCCACTGGACCAAAAGCCCGGCAAATCCGGGCTTTTCTTTTGATAGTCGGCAGCCTACCTGTCTCGGGGTTTGAGGGGCAAGGAGTTCAGCCATGGCCGGTTACGACTACGATCTTTTCGTCATCGGCGGCGGCTCCGGCGGAGTGAGGGCGGCGCGCGTTGCGGCGGCACTCGGCAAGCGGGTCGGCATCGCCGAGGAATACCGCTATGGCGGCACATGCGTGATCCGTGGCTGCGTGCCGAAGAAGCTCTACGTCTACGCCTCGCAATTCCCCGAGCATTTCGCCGATGCCGCCGGCTATGGCTGGACGGTGCCTGAGGCGCGTTTCGACTGGCAGACGCTGGTCGCCAACAAGGACCGCGAAATCAGCCGGCTGGAGGCCATCTACAAGAAGAACGTGCAGGGCGCCGGCGGCGAGGTCTTTCATTCGCGCGCCACCCTGGTCGATCGGCATGTGGTGCATCTTCTCGGTGAGGATCGCACCGTTACCGCCGACCAGATCCTGATCGCTACCGGCGGGCGACCGGCACCGCATCCGGCATTGCCCGGCCATGAGCACTGCATCTTTTCCAACGAGGCCTTCGACCTCAAGGAACTGCCGAAGGCAATCATGATCGAGGGCGGCGGCTATATCGCCGTCGAATTCGCCAACATCTTTCACGGCCTCGGCGTCGACACGACGCTGGTCTACCGCGGCAAGGAGATCCTCAGCCGTTTCGACATGGACCTCAGACGCATGCTGCACGACACGATGGAAAAGAAAGGGATAAAAATCCTCTGCCACGCCGTGTCCGAGTGGGTCAGGAAGCGGCCTGACGGCCGGCTCGACGCGCTTGTCACCGGTGGCACGGTGCTGACGGTCGACCAGGTCATGCTCGCCATCGGCCGCATTCCCAATACCGAGAACATGGGCCTGGAAGGCGTCGGCATCGAGATGACCAAAACCGGGGCAATCCACGTCGACGAATACTCCCGCACCAACATCGACAACGTCTGGGCAATCGGTGACGTCACCCATCGCGTGCAATTGACGCCGGTGGCAATCCACGAGGCGATGTGCTTCGTCGAGACCGCCTTCAAGGACAAGCCGACGGCGCCCGACCATGACACGATCGCTACCGCAGTCTTTTCGCAGCCCGAGATCGGTACGGTCGGTCTGTCGGAGGATGAGGCGGCAAAGCGCTTTCCGGATGTTGAAATCTACCGCGCCACCTTCCGGCCGATGCGGCACACACTTTCCGGCCGCGACGAAAAGATGCTGATGAAGCTGGTCGTCGACGGCGCCTCGAAAAAGGTCCTCGGCGCCCACATTCTCGGGCCGGATGCCGGCGAAATGGCGCAGCTTCTCGGCATACCGCTGAAGGCCGGCCTGACCAAGGATGATTTCGATCGCACCATGGCGGTGCATCCGACCGCCGCGGAAGAACTCGTCACCATGTACAAGCCGACTTACCGGGTGAGAGATGGTGAGCGCGTCTGACGCGACGACAACCCATCGCGGCAACGAAATTGCCGCGATGGAAGAGCGTGAGTTTTCTTACAGCAACGTTCCGCCCAGGATCACCAGCGCCACAGAAAAATAGATCACCAGCCCGGTGACGTCGACCAGCGTGGCGACGAACGGGGCCGATGCGCTGGCCGGGTCGAAGCCCATGCGCTTCAGGGCGAACGGCAGCATCGATCCAGACAGCGAGCCGAAGGTGACGATGCCAACCAGCGTGGCGCCGATCGTCATTGCGATCAGCGGCCAGTGCGGGCCGTAGTCGTAGAAGCCGAGATACTGCCAGAGCGCGATGCGGCAGACGCCGACCACGCCAAGAATCGAGCCAAGCACCAGGCCGGTGGGCAGCTCGCGCAATGCCACCCGCCACCAGTCGCCAAGGCCGATCTCGCGCAGTGCCAGCGCCCGGATGACGAGCGAGGTCGCCTGCGAGCCGGAATTGCCGCCGGAGCTCATGATCAATGGAATAAATAGCGTCAGCACGATCGCCTTTTCCATCTCGCCCTCGTAACTTTGCATCGCGTTGGCGGTCAGCATCTCGCTGATAAACAGCGCGCACAGCCAGCCGGCGCGTTTCTGGATCATCGCCAGAAAGCCCATCTTCATATACGGCTCGTCGAGAGCCTCCATGCCGCCGAAACGATGCACATCCTCCGTCGTTTCCTCGATCATCGTGTCGATAATATCGTCGATGGTAACGATGCCGAGCAGTTTGCCGTTGTCCACGACCGGAACGGCGAGCAGATCATATTTCGAGATCAGCTGAGCAACCTTTTCACTGTCGGTCAGCGGTGAAACGGTGACAGGCGCACGATCCGGCGCGATTGCCATGATCAGCTCGTCGGGCCCGCCAGCGATCAGTCGACGCAGGCTGGTCGAGCGCAACAGGACATGCGTTTGCGGATCGACGATGTAGATCGCGTAGACGGTTTCGCGCGTCCGCTCCACCTTGCGGATATAATCCAGCGTGCGGGCCACGCTCCAGTCCGGCGGCACGCTGACATATTCGGTCGTCATGAGCGAGGCGGCGCT
Organism: Mesorhizobium sp. M0601; assembly: GCF_040320845.1. Classification (NCBI taxonomy): domain Bacteria; kingdom Pseudomonadati; phylum Pseudomonadota; class Alphaproteobacteria; order Hyphomicrobiales; family Phyllobacteriaceae; genus Mesorhizobium; species Mesorhizobium sp. M0601. Next base: position 135,287 of record NZ_JAMYQK010000007.1, on the reverse strand, counting down.
GCCTTCGGGATAGCCGAGAATGGCAAGCAGCGTCGCGCGCAGCGGTGGCGCCAGGCCACCAAGCAGTTCGGAACGAGCCGGCTCGTTCAGATCGCGCAGTATGTCGGCGGCGCGATCGACCGACATGGCGGCAAGCAGTCTGCCTGCCTTGATGCGGGGCAGCGCCTCGACCAGTTCGGATGCGCCGTCGAGTTCAGGCTGGTCGAAGATCTCGACCAGCCGCCCGAACGGCACTTCGCAAAGCAGCTCCGATGCCGTCTCGCGGGGCTCCTGGTTCAAGGCCTCGACGATGTCGGCGACGTGTTCGTTGGCAAGTACGCGAGCGATGGCGATGGCATCGCCGCCCGCGACAGGGGAAAACTCGTTCATGGCTCACTCCTTGCCGTCCGGCAGGACGTGAGCCTGTCAGGTCACGTCAAGCGGACGGCGGTTGCGTTCGACTGTGACTGTCGCCAGGCATGGCGCGGTGACCTTTCTGCTCGCGGGTTCGAGTTGAGATTCTGCAAGCCGGCGCAACATAGGAGCGCGCCTTGCCGAGTCAATCGCGAGAGCGGGTTAAAACGGCGGCAAACCGGCGGATCGCGAGACTGTGATCGGGCTACGTGGCAGTGGCTGGATGCCGGCAGTGGTGCCGCGGCTATCTCTGCTTCAGCCGGCGGGGAAAGCGCAGCCACTTGTCCTCGGCCGGCCGTGTCGGCTGCGTGAGGATGGTGGTGAGCTCTACCGGCAAGCTCGGAACCAGCGGCTTCTTGGTAGCGACGCCGTCGGCGATCGCAACCACGCTGTGGTAGAATTCGGTGCCCGCGAGCGATCTCGGCGGCGTCGCCTCATGCATGATCGAGATCACGGTTGCATCAGGGCAATTGTCCTTGATCGCCTGGTGGAAGGCGATCCGTCCATCGGGGTCGAGCGCGCCGGTGGCTTCATCGAGGAACAGCAATCCCGGCTGCTGCAGCACGATGCGGGCGACAACCAGCTTCTGTTTCTGCCCACCCGAGAGAACCTGATCCCAGATCTTTCCTTCACGGCTCTCATCGGCCAAATGCTCGATGAAATCGCCGAGGCCGGCCTTGTGCAGGGCGGATGCGACCTGCATGTCGGCGTAATCATGCTCGGAACCAGGCAGGCAGACCAGTTGCTTCAACGAAACCTGCTGCAGCTTCACCTCCTGGGCGGCGTAGAAACTCCTGACCCCTTCCGGGAAGACGATGGTGCCGCGGCCATAAGGCCACAGGCCGTTGATCGCCTTGACGAGCGAGGTCTTGCCGCAACCGGATTCGCCCTTGAGGAAAGTCCACTCGCCACGCCGGAAGCGCAAGTTCGCGGCACTCAGGAAGGGCGTTGCGTCCTCGCCCTGATGCGCCAGTTCGAGCTTCTGGATGGTCAGTCCGAAAACCGGGTTCTGGTGGTCGTAGCGGAAGTCGGACCGGCCGGTCTGCTGATAGAATTCCTGTGGCTGCTGCACGTTCTCGATTGCCTGCGCCAATTCGATGACGCGCTGGCTGTTGGCGCGCAAGGTGGCGATGTCCGGCATCACATGGATGAACCACGAACAGTTGCTGATCAGCTTATCGACCTGGCCGGAAGCTGTCAGATAACCCTTGAGGTCGAGGCCGTTGTGGATGAAGGGCACGAGCCCTGGCCCGAAAGCGACAATCTTGGCACCGATGAAATTATAGATCAGCTCGAACGAGGCGTAGCCAGTATTGACGATGTTCAGTCTGGCCCAGGTACGGTCAATGTCGGCATAACGCTGGCTGTTTACAGTCTTCTGCACATTCTCGCCCTGCGATGCGGCGACATGAAAACTGCGGCGCAGGAATGTGATCAACTCGCTGCGGTAACTGCCTTCGGCCTGCTGCATTCTGACGTTTAGCCACTCCAGCATTCGGCCGAGTTTCAATGCGATCCAGGTGTTGAACGGCACATACACAGCGATTGCCAGGAGAGCAAGGACGGCGCTGCCGTAGCTGCCGAGAAACTCCAGGCCCTTCACCTCGACAGAGTTTTTCAGCAATTCGCCACCGAGAAAGTAGAACGAAGCGAAGACGCTTAGCACACCCGAAGCAAGCCCGATGGCTCCGCCAGTCATGGCCTTGATGGATTCCTGCACGCGCTGGTCGATATTGTCGGGAGCTGCATTCCCGGAAGAGCCATGCTGGGCATGGAAATGCGTATGGTTAGAGTCGAGCAGGGCCTCGTTGAATCGGCTGTCCAGCCAGCCACGCCATTTGCGATGCAATGTCTTGGAAACCAGGTTGTGAATGCCGGCAATAACCAAGTCCTTGAGCAGGACCAGCAGCACCAGCCAACCGGCGTTGGTCAGTATTGTCTTGAGTGGCGTCGTGTTCGCGGCATCGTGGAAAAAAGCGATCGAAGTCGCCAGCTCAGCCCCAGCTACCGTAAACCAGACGTCGGCTTTGCTGGACAGCGCGATGATCAGCGCGATCACCAGCGTCAGCGTCCAGGCTTCCCTCCAGCGGTCCGAGAACCAGTAGACCCGCATCAGCCCCCAGAAGCTGCGCATCGACGATACGGGCGTCAGGGGCGACTGCCTTGCGGCACCGCGGAGCCATTTTTCCGATATTGAATGTCGCGTTGGTCTATCGACCCGAATCACTATCCCGCCCAAACGATTTTTCTTTTGTTACGGACAGTAACACCAATTGATCATTTTCCATTAGCTTTTCACCAGTCGCAGGTGGCTTAGCTTGCCGGCCGTTGCAGTGGAGCAACAGAATGAATGATCACGGCGCTGTGCCGTCACGTTTCGAGGGGCGGAATACCAACGCAATTTCAAATAGTTACTTGCCTGCGCCCGAGCAAGTAGAGATCTTCCCCAAGGGAAGGTCTTCACACAGCTTTGTGAACATAGAAGCGCCTTCCAGCGGCCGATCTTCACAGCCTGAACCGCCTTCACGGCCAGTCCGGCCTCGTCGGCGGCCAGAACGTGACGTATGATTCGTGGTTGAAGCCGCCTTGTCAGGACCCGTAGTCGGCCAAGCAATGACTTTGCCGACACAGTCCGGGATGAAGATCTATCAATTGGCCCGTGCCTTTTTAAGAGCGCGCACAAACCGCGTTTGACAAACACGCGCTTCGGATTGAACCTGCCGGACGCATCCAGGTTTGAACCGGGGGGAAGTTCGCCATGCTTGCACGGACATTTTTTGTCGCGACGCTCGCAACATTTTTCTGGCTGCCGCAAACATATGCCGGCAGCCAGACCGTTCCCGCAAATGCCGAGGGACAGATCGAGTTCAACACGCCGTCCGGCAATATCGGCTGCATCTACACGCCGAACGGCGGCACCAGCACCTACGAGCCACAGGATGGCGGACCGGAACTGAGTTGTTCGCGCGTCGAGCCCAGCTACGTCACGATCATCCTCGGCCCGAAAGGCCCGGCGACGCTGATCAAGAATCCGGGCGAGCAAGGCTGCTGCGGCGGCGTCACCAGGCTGGCCTACGGCAACAGCTGGAGCAAGGGGCCATTTTCCTGCCAGTCATCCACCAAGGGATTGACCTGCACCGGCAAGCATGGCCATGGCTTTTTCGTCAGCAAGGCCAAGGTGACCGTGAAATAGTCCGACTCAGTTCGCTGTTTCCAGTTCGCCGCGTGCCTTGGCCGCGGCGACCTGGCGGAGTGCATCGGCGAGCGTATCGGCGTCCTGGGCACCCATCACCGCATATTTGCCTTCAAGCAGAAAGCACGGCACACCCGATATGCCCATGCGCGAAGCGGTGGCGATTTCGGTGCGCACGGCCTCTACATCGGCGTCGGTCGGCAGAAGCGTTTCGACCACGGACGCATCCATGCCGGCCTCGCGGGCGGCTTCGATCAGCACGGCATGATCGCCGAGATTGGCGCCTTCCTCGAAATTCAGCTGGAACAGCCGGCGCACCAGCCGGTTCTGAATGGCCTCGCCGGCCGTGCCGGCCCAGCGAATGAGACGGTGCGCATCCAGCGTATTGGGCGCGACCTTGATGGCGTCGAATGCGAAGGAGATGCCTTCAGCCTCGCCCAGCGGTTCGATCCGGGCATGGATTTCGCGGATGCGTTGCTCGCTGCCGAATTTCGCCACCATATAGTCGCGGCGGTTCTTGCCTTCGGGCGGGATTGTTGGGTCGAGTTGGAAGGGCCGCCAGCGTATGTGAACGTCGATATCGACGGCGGCAATCGCCTTGTCGAGCCGTTTCTGGCCGATAAAGCACCAGGGACACACGACGTCGGAGACCACATCGACGGTAATCGAGCTCTCGTCGTTCATCTTGATCTCCTGTTGTGAAGAGGTCACCTCGGTTTGCGCCACCAGGTCGGCAACTGATAACCGTATATGGGCGTCTTTTGCGGATGTTCCAGATAGTTCCAATAAGCGAGCCATTGCTGGTTGTTGTGCTGCGTCGGCACCATGTAATTGCCGGAGATCAGCAGCCGGTCGAGAACGCGGACGGCCGCTACATAGTCCTCCTTCGAACGAGCTCTCAGCATCGCCTCGATCGCCGCATCCACTGCGGGGTCGGCGACACCCGCCAGGTTGAACGAGCCTTCGGCCTTGGCAGCAGCGGATCCCCACCGCCCGGTTTGCTCGATACCGGGCGACAGCGAGTTGTTGAAACCGGTCGAGCCGACCAGCACCTCGAAATCGAAACGCTGCTTGCGCGACTGGATCTGATCACCGTCGAGGCTGCGGATGCCGACATCGATGCCGAGCTTCTCAAGGGTGCGCTGATAGATAGCGGCAAGTCGCTCTTCGTCCTGCGAGGCGGTCAGGATCTCGAAACCGAACGGCTTTCCCTCGGGATCGAGCATTGCGCCGTCCTGCACCGTATAGCCCGCGCTCTTCAGCAGCTCGAATGCCGCCTTCAGCACCTTGCGATCCTGGCCGGAGCCGTCGGTAACGGGCGGCCTGTAGGTGCCGTCCATGACATCTGCGGGCACGCGGCCGGGGTAGGGGGCCAGCAGGGCCTTTTCCTTTTCGCTGGCCGGGTGGCCCAGCGCGGACAGTTCGGAATTCTGCCAAAAGCTCATCGTGCGCGTATATTTGCCGCCGAACAGGTTCTTGTTGGCCCATTCGAAATCGTAGAGCATGCCGAGCGCGCGCCGCACGACCGGATTGGAAAATTTCGGCAGCCGCGTGTTGAACAGGAACCCGTTGACCACCGGCGGAATGCCGGTATCGAAATTTTCGGCGATGACCTCGCCCCTGTGGAAGGCCGGAAAATCGAGATCGCGCTCGCGCTTGACCGGGTCGCTGTCGTCGTCGATGGCGCAGATGCCTTTCTTGAACGCTTCCTGCTTGGCGTTGGCGTTGAGGAAATATTCGATGGTGATCTGGTCGTAATTGTCGAAGCCGCGCTTGGACGGCACGTCCTTGCCCCAATAGTCCGGATTGCGCTTGAACACGATGCGCTGACCGGGCACGACTTGCGCCACGGTATAAGGCCCGCTGCCGATCACCGGCTTCAGCGTCGTCCTGTCGAAGGTGTCCTTGTTGAAGGCGTGTTTCGGGATGATCGGCGTCAGCGCAATGATCAAAGGAAATTCGCGGTCCGCCTTTTCGTTGAAGGTGAAGCGCACACTGCGCTCGCCGGTCTTTTCGAGCTTGGCAATCGCTTTCATTCGCTGGCTGTAAGGTGGCCGGCCCTTCTCGGTGAAGACGTCATAGGTAAACAACACGTCTTCCGGCGTCACCGGCTCGCCGTCCGACCATTTGGCGTTGGGATCGAGGTGGAATTCGATGCTCTTGCGCTCGGGATCCATGTCGGCGGTATCGGCGAGCAGGCCGTAGAGACTGAAGGCCTCGTCGTAGTTGCGCTGCATCAACGGCTCGAAGACAAGATTGCCAAAGGCTTGATCCATCATGCCGCGCGCGGTGGTGCGCAGGCTTCTCAGGATGAACGGATTGAGATTATCGAAGCTGCAGACGACGCAATACGTAATGCTGCCGCCTTTCGGCGCGTCGGGATTGACGTAATTGAAATGATCATAGTCGGCCGGCAGCGCCGGCTCGCCCTGCATGGCAAGCGCGTGCTTCGGTTCCGACAGAGCCGGCTGCAGGGAAAGGCCGACAAACAAGATTGCGGCGATCAGCCAAACGACAACGCGGCCCATGACCGTCTCCTTCCCGATTCGATGCGCAGCATACATGAGCCGGTCGTGCACCGGCCAACCCCTTGAGCCTATCCCTTGGCCAAGATTCGCGAGACCCGGGCTGGATTCGGCACCGCTTGCAGTGTAACACGCCGTCCGAAGTCATTCTGTTGCCTCATTTCGGCAACAGGTAGCTGGACCACACGGCATGAAAAAAGCCGGTTCCGGGATCATTTGAGAGGAATGCACGACATGACGAGCCTGAACAGCAACGCGTACCGCCTGTCGGTCATGGCCGCTGGCGTGGTCGGCATTCTGGGCGCCGGGATTCCCGCTGCTTCCGCGCAGCAGCAACAGCAGATTCCGCAAGGCTGGTTCAAGGCCTGCACCAAGCAGGAAGACGTCGACATCTGCAATGTCCAGAACATTACCACCGCCGGCAACGGCCAGCTCATCACCGGCGTCAGCCTGATCGAATTGAAGGGCAAGGTGAACCGCAAGGTGTTCCAGGTGACGGTTCCGACCGGCCGTCTCGTTCCTCCCGGCATCGGCCTCCAGATCGACGGCGGCAAGGCGCAGAAGCTCGACTATGTGATTTGTTTTCCGGATCGCTGCGTGGCGGAAGTGCCGCTGAGCGATCAGCTTGTCGCATCCTTCAAGAAGGGATCGGCGCTGACGCTCACCTCGGTCAATTTCCAGAACCAGCCGAACCCGATCAAGATTGCGCTGACCGGCTTCAGCGGCGCCTTCGACGGCCCGCCGCTGCAGCAGTCGGACATCGAGGACCGGCAGAAGAAGCTCCAGGAGTTCGTCGCCAAGAACAATCAGGACTTTGCCAAGAAGCTCAAGGAAGAGCAGGAAAAGGCGAAGGCCGCCAACTGATCGACGGGTTTTCGAACCAACAAAAAAAGCGGGGGCTCATACCCCGCTTTTTTCGTTTGGACCGGCCGTTTGTCGCGTTCAGCCAAGTCTCAAACCAGTCCCAGCCCAGCCAGATCCCGGCTAAGTCAATGTCTCAATTGGTGCTTCGGCTCGTAGCGCCCGTCCGGCTTCTTGTCGAACATTTCACCAATCTGCGGATGCCGGACCGGTTCGCCCGACCGGTCCTCGAGTAAATTCTGCTCGGACACATAGGCGATGTATTCTGTTTCGGAATTCTCGGCGAGCAGATGATAGAAAGGCTGGTCCTTGCGCGGCCGCACGTCAGCGGGGATCGCCTCGTACCATTCGTCAGTATTGGCGAATTGCGGATCGACGTCGAAAATGACGCCGCGGAACGGAAACAGCCGGTGCCGAACCACCTGTCCGATCGAGAATTTGGCTGTCTTCATCGCACTCACCACTTGAACTTCTTGAACGCCACGCATCTCGGAACACGCAAGGAACGCTCCAGGACTTTAGATTCTTACGCACCGGTCCGGCAAAGATTGGCCCAGACCTTAAGGTCGACATCGTCATTATTTGGCGCAGACGCGGCGTCAATTCAATCCCGATCCCCTTGATGCCGGGTTGAGCATCGCGAGATGCGGATCAAGGGCGGTGGCCAAGATCGCTATCGCTCAGCCGGTTTTCGCAATCAGCCAAAAAACGCCGCAAAACCGCTGCCGGGTCGAAGACCCTCGCGCATGAAAAACGCCCGTAACGGCGCAAACCGCTCAAGCGCGCCAAGGCCAGCGCTGCGCACCATCTGAGCCGGCAGCATGTCGGAAAGCAGCGACATGTTGAGCAGGTTGACCGCGCTGCTGCGCGCCAGAATGTCCGGCCGCCGCTTGAAATCATAGGCTGCAAGCGCCTTGGCGGCGCCCGGGTCCGAGCGGTTTCTGCTTGCGGCACCAATCAGGTCGTCGATGTCCCGGATGCCGAGATTGAGGCCTTGCGCGCCAATTGGGGGAAACACGTGGGCGGCTTCACCGACAAGTGCCACGCGGCGATGCGCAAACCGCCACGGGCTCACCGCTGAAAGTGGGTAGACCTGCCGGCCGGGCTCAACCGACACGCGGCCCAACATCGATTGCATTCGCTGTTCGACCCGCGTCGAAAGCTCGGCGTCGTCGAGTGCTGCAAGGTCCTTGGCGATATCGGGTTCGAGCACCCAGACAAGGCTGGACCGGTTGCCGGGCAGGGGAACCTGTGTGAACGGACCGGTCTCGGTGTGGAATTCGGTCGAGGTGAAGGCATGGTCGCTGCGGTGACCGAAATTGAGCACCAACGCCGCCTGCGGATAGGATCGGATCGAGGTGCGGATGCCGGCTGCCTCGCGGGCCGGCGACTGACGGCCATCGGCGGCAACTGCCAACGATGCCTCAACCTCGCTGCCGTCGGCGAGAACGGCATGGGCATGGTCGGCATCGAGGCGCCATGCCTCCACCATCGACTTTCGCCATTCGATGCCCGAATGCGCGACAGCCTCGGCTAGCATGCGGTTGAGAACGCTGTTGGGCAAGTTCAGCCCGAATTGCTCTTCGTTGATCTCGCTGGCGCGAAAGGTCACTGTCGGGCTGCGGATCAGCCGGTTGGTTGCGTCAACGATACGCATCACCTTGAGCGGCGCTGCGTGCGGCCTGATTCCGTCGAAGATCCCTAGCCGTTCGAACATCTTCAGGGCAGGGTTCATCAAGGCTGTCGTCCGGCCGTCGGGGCCGGCGGCATCGGGTCCGACGAGCGTCACGGGAAAACCCGCCTCGGCAAAGCCAAGCGCCGCGATCAGCCCCGCAGGGCCGCTGCCGGCGACCAGTATCCGTGCTGTTTCCCGATGGTTCAAATTCGGCTTCCGGATTGCGAGGTGAGGCCCGTCCGGCCTGCTGGTCCATATAGGTCAGGTGATGCGGCTTGATCAACGCGGCGATTCGGCCCATTCGGTTGCCATGACCGGCCGACAAGACGATTTCAGCCACCTCGACGGCACCGGCCGCGCGATTGCGAGCGTTGCGCGCAGCCCTCGACTGACGGTGAGCGTCGTTGCCGGCATGGGCATCGCCCTTGCCTGGCTCCTTCTCGGCGCAATGGCAGTTCGGGGGGCGGTGAGCCGGCTCCCGGGCGCCGATGTACCCGGCGACGCCGTGCTGGAATACCTGCCGCAACTGCCGCTGCCGGATTTCCTTGCGCGTTTCTTCGCCCTTTGCCTGGCGCCGGCGCCGCTTCGCGCAAGCGTAGGCGCGCAAGGCGGGGCACTCACCGCGATGTGGCTGTTGATGGCCATCGCGACCATGCTGCCCTCCGCGGCGCCGATGATCCGCACCTATTGCGAGATCGCAGATACCGCCCGGATCAAGGGGGAACCCGTTGCCCATCCGCTGATCCTGGTCGCTGGATATTTGAGCGTCTGGCTTGCCGCCTCGGCAATATTCGCTGCCCTGACGCTCGCAGTCCATGCATTCGTGTCATCCGGGCAGATGCTCGATCCGCTGCTTGGAATTGCCGGAGCAGCCGCGCTGTCGATCGCTGGTCTCTATCAGTTCAGCTGGCTGAAGGAAGCCTGTCTGGAGAAGTGCAGAAATCCGTTCTCGGTCCTGTTCGCCAACTGGAGCGCCAGGCCCATTCGCATTTTCCGGCTCGGTATGGAGCAGGGCCTGTGGTGCCTTGGATGCTGCTGGGCGCTGATGCTGGTAATGTTTGCCGTCGGTGTGATGAACGTGTTCTGGATGGCGCTGGTCGGCTTGTTTAGCCTGGTCGAAAAACAGACGGCAGGCAATCTGCCGACGCGGTTGGGCGGTGCGATACTGCTTGTCTGGGCAGCCGCGCTACTAGTAGTCTCGGCATGAGGGGGGAGAATTCGATGACAGATCAAAACTGGGCAATGAAGGGAGAGCTCATCCTTTCCTGCAATTGCACGGTTTTTTGCCCTTGCGTTCTGTCGCTCGGCAATCATCCGCCTACGGAAGGCTATTGCCAAACCTGGGCGGGGTTCCGGATCGATGCCGGCCATTTCGGCGAGGTCGACCTGTCCGGCCTCAATCTTGGGCTGGTCATGGAAATCCCCGGTTATATGAGCCGCGGCAACTGGACGGCGGGCCTGTTCATCGACAAGCGCGCCTCGGTTTACGCTGTGAAGGGACTGACGAAGATATTCACCGGCAAGGCCGGTGGAACCACATCGCTGCTCTCCATCCTGGTCGGACAGTTCCTCGGCGCCGAGCAGGTGCCGGTCACCTACGAGACGCGTGAGAAAACACGCATCTTTCAGATACCGAAGATCATCGATGGTGCGGTGACGCCAATCACCGGCAAGGATCGCGACAAGGATACGGTCATCAGCAATTCGGAATACTGGATTGCGCCGGAAATCATCGTCGCCAAATCCGACAAGAGCAAAATGCGGGCCTTTGGCCGCAACTGGAACTTTGCTGGCCGTTCGGCCGAAATCTGCAAGCTGGAGTGGCGGGGCCCGTGAGCAAGAAGACGACGGCCAGGAAAATCGCCGACCGGATTCCGCGGCCGAAGAAGAAAGTCACATGGCCTCAGGCGCGGGCGTTCTCGGTCCATCTCTTGACCGCGTCGGGCTCATTCCTGGCGTTTCTGTCGCTGGTGGCAGCAAGCGAGCAGCGTTGGACGGCGATGTTCTGGTGGCTGGGGCTGGCGCTTTTCGTCGACGGCATCGACGGGCCGATCGCCAGGAAGCTCGATGTCAAGGAAATCCTGCCGACTTGGTCGGGCGAACTGCTCGACAACATCATCGACTACGTGACCTACGTGTTGATTCCGGCCTTCGCGCTCTATCAGCGCGGCTTCATGGGCGAGCGCCTGTCGTTCCTGTCGGCGGCGATCATCGTGGTGTCGAGCGCAATCTACTATGCCGATACCGGCATGAAGACGAAGGAGAATTTCTTCATGGGCTTTCCGGTCGTCTGGAACATGGTGGTGTTCACGCTGTTCGTCATCGAGCCCGGACAATGGGTTTCTTTCGCCGTGGTCGTGGTGGCCGGCATTCTCACCTTCGTGCCGATCAATTTCATCCATCCGGTGCGGGTGAAGCGGCTGCGGCCAATCAATCTCGGCATGACGCTGCTTTGGTGCGCTTTCGGCGCGCTGGCGCTGGCGCAGGCCGCACTTGCCTCCTTCTACGACCAGATCGGCGTGCTGGGCGAGCAGGTCAGCGATTTCATCAAGATCGGGATTACGGTCACCGGGCTTTACCTCGCTTGCATCGGCGCTATCATGCAGTTCTTCCCAAATCTCGGCGCCAAGCCCGATAAGAAAGCCTGATCCCAAGAGAGCCAGAAAATGTCCAAAGCGATCCGCATCCATGCCCATGGCGGCCCGGAGGTCCTGACCTATGAGGATGCCGATCCCGGGCAGCCGGGCTCGGGACAGATCCTGGTCAAGCATACCGCGATCGGTCTCAATTTCATCGACGTCTATTATCGCTCTGGCCTTTATCCGCCGCAGGGCGGATTTCCGCTGATCCCCGGCGGCGAGGCGGCCGGCGTGGTCTTGGATGTCGGCTCGGATGTCGACTGGCTCAAACCCGGCGATCGCATCGCCTACGCCGTGACGACCGGCGCCTATGCCGGGCAGCGCGTGATCGCCGCCGGCCGCGTGGTGAAGGTGCCGGACGGCATCAGTGACGAACAGGCCGCAGCCATGATGCTAAAGGGCATGACCGCCGAATATCTGTTGCGCCGTACATTCAAGGTGAAAGCCGGCGACACGATCCTGTTTCATGCGGCGGCGGGCGGTGTAGGGCTGATCCTCGGCCAATGGGCCAAGCATCTTGGCGCGACAGTGATCGGCACGGCGAGTTCCACCGACAAGATCGAGCTCGCCAAGGCGCATGGCTTCGACCACGTTATCAACTATCGCGAACAGGATTTCGTGGCCGGCGTTGCCGCTATCACCGGTGGCAAGAAATGCGACGTTGTCTACGATTCAGTCGGCAACGACACATTTCCAGCCTCGCTCGATTGCCTGCGGCCGCTCGGCACTTTCGTCAGCTTCGGTCAATCGTCTGGGCCGATCCCGCCCTTCAGCATCTCGTTGCTGGCGCAGAAGGGCTCGCTGTTCGCAACGCGGCCGACGCTGTTCGTCTATAATGCCAGGCGCGAAGACCTCGAGGCTTCCGCCGCCGCCTTGTTCGACGTGGTGCTCAGCGGCGCCGTCAAGATCAAGATCAACCAGCGTTACGCGCTCAGCGAGGCCGGCAAAGCGCATTCCGATCTCGAAGGGCGCCGGACCACCGGGACAACAATACTTATCCCTTAGGTGCCCGCCGTTTCGGGCCGCCGACGCCGCCGTTCTTGCGAACTGCTTTTTACCGCTTGAGTTTCCGCTGAAATTCTTGAAGCTCTTTCAAGTCGTGAGGCGCTTACCGTAGAGAGCAGCCCGCGCATACGATGCTTGCGGGAACACAGAACATGTCTGGCAAACCAGATGGAGGCACCGTGAGTGCAGATCAGGACGGCGCAAACCTGCTTGAGGTTCGCGGCCTCACAAAGATATTCGGCACGTTGATGGCGTGCGACCATGTCGATCTCAACATCGCCAAGGGCGAGATCCATGCGTTGCTTGGCGAGAACGGCGCCGGCAAGTCGACCCTGGTGAAAATGCTATTTGGATCGCTGGAACCGAATTCCGGCGAGATTTTCTGGAATGGCCAGGCGGTCAGGATCACCAGCCCCGGCACCGCAAAAAAGCTCGGCATCGGCATGGTTTTCCAGCATTTTTCCCTGTTCGAAGCGCTGACGGCGGCGGAGAACATCGCGCTGTCGCTGGATGACGGCTCGCCGATCAGTACGATCGCGGCCAAGGCGAGGGCGCTCTCCTACAGTTACGGCCTGCCTCTCGATCCGCTATCGCTGGTCGGTGATCTGTCGGTCGGCGAGCGTCAGCGCATCGAAATCATCCGCTGCCTGCTGCAGACGCCGCAACTTATCATCCTCGACGAACCAACTTCGGTGCTGACGCCGCAGGAGGCCGATAAGTTGTTCGAGACGCTCGAACGGCTGCGTTCGGAAGGAAAGTCCATCCTCTACATTTCGCACCGGCTGGAAGAGGTCAAACGGATCTGCGACCGCGCCACCGTGCTGCGTCACGGCAAGGTGGTCGGCCATTGCAATCCGCGCCAGGAAACCGCGTCTTCGTTGGCGCGGATGATGGTCGGCAACGAGGTGCTGGCCGTGGTGCGGGCGCCGGCCGAGGGTATCGAGACCGCGCCGGTGCTGCTTCAAATCCGCGAACTCACCCGCAAGCCGGCGACCCCGTTCTCGATCCCGCTCAGGAACATCAATCTCGAGGTCCGCGCCGGCGAGGTGATCGGCATTGCCGGTGTGGCCGGCAACGGCCAGGGCGAATTCTTCGAATCCGTTTCCGGCGAGGTGCTGCAGCAGGATGCCGGCTCGGTCCGCATCCGCGGCAAGGATGCCGGTGGCCTCACCATCACCGGCAGGCGTCTGATGGGCGCTGCCTTCGTCCCGGAAGAGCGGCTCGGCCATGGCGCAGCACCGCGCATGAAGCTTTCGGAGAACCTGCTTCTGTCGCGCCACGCCACCGATGGCAAGATGTTTGTCGGCACCGGTGGAATGGTCAAAGGCGATGCGATCCATACCGCTGCCCAGCGCATCATAAAGGCAATGGACGTGCGCAAGAGCGCGCCGGATCCGGAGGCAGCGGCTCTTTCGGGCGGCAATCTGCAGAAATTCATCGTTGGCCGCGAACTCGACCGCCGGCCAAGCGTCTTGGTGGTCAATCAGCCGACCTGGGGGGTCGACGCGGGTGCGGCGGCCCACATCCGCCAGGCGCTGATCGAACTGGCGCGCAGCGGCTCGGCGGTGCTGGTGATCAGCCAGGACCTCGACGAGCTGTTCGAGATTTCCGATGCGATCACGGTCATGCACAATGGCGAATTGTCGAAGCCGCTACCGATAGCTGAAGCGACATTCGAGAAAATCGGGCTGCTGATGGGCGGCGCCGAACCCGGTCATGCCGAACATACGCTGGAGACGGCCTGATGCGCCTCGAACTTGTAAAACGCCCGCAGCGCTCGATGCTGTTTTCGGCACTCTCGCCTTTCATCGCTTTCGTTTTGACGATCATTGCCGGTGCCATCATGTTCGCGCTGCTCGGCGTCAACCCGTTGACCGCGTTCCGCATCTACTTCATCGAACCGATCAGCCAGGTCTGGCAGTTGCATGAGCTGGCGATCAAGGCCGCCCCCCTGATCCTGATCGCGGTCGGACTGTCGGTCTGCTACAAGGCCAACATCTGGAACATCGGCGCCGAAGGCCAGTTCATCCTGGGCGGCATTGTCGGCTCGATCATCCCCGTGCTGTTTCCGCAGTTCGAAGGCCCATTGGTGCTGCCGCTGATGCTTCTGCTCGGCATGGTCGGTGGGGCCGCCTATGCTGCAATCCCGGCACTGCTGAAGACGCGCTTCAACACCAACGAGATCCTGACCAGCCTGATGCTGGTCTATGTCGCCCAGCTCTTCCTCGATTGGCTCGTACGGGGGCCGTGGCGCGATCCGCAGGGCCACGGTTTCCCGCAGACCATCCAGTTCAACGACTCGGCCATACTGCCGGAACTCCTCCCGGAATCCGGCCGGGCAAACTGGGGATTTGTCTTCGCGCTGATCGCGGCGATACTGATCTGGATCCTGATGAGCCGTATGCTGAAAGGCTTCGAGGTCCGCGTGCTCGGCTCAAGCCCGAGGGCAGGGCGCTTCGCCGGGTTTGGCCTTAACCGCATGGTCTTCTTTGCCTTCCTGCTGTCGGGCGCACTGGCCGGACTTGCAGGGATTTCGGAGGTCTCGGGAGCCATCGGACAATTGCAGCCGGTGATCTCGCCCGGCTACGGATTTACCGCTATCATCGTGGCATTTCTCGGCCGGCTCAATCCGCTCGGCATCGTCGCCGCAGGCCTTGTGCTGGCGCTGACCTATCTGGGCGGCGAGGCAGTGCAAAGCGCGCTCGGCATCTCCGACAAGGTGGCGCGCGTGTTCCAGGGCATGCTTTTGTTCTTCGTGCTCGGCTGCGACACGCTCATCCATTACCGCATTCGCCTGACCGGCTTTTCCGCGCCGAAGCTCGAGGCAGCGCCGAAGCTGGAGGAAGCCCGCTGATGGACATCACCGTCAACATCCTCTTGACCATCGCGACGGCGGCGACGCCGCTGCTGATCGCGGCGATCGGCGAACTGGTGGTAGAACGTTCGGGTGTGCTCAATCTCGGCGTCGAAGGAATGATGATCATGGGTGCCGTCGGCGGTTTCGGCGCCGGCTATCTCACCGGCTCGCCTTGGATAGGGCTGTTGGCGGCAATCACCATGGGGGCGGTGTTCTCGCTGCTGTTCGCCGTCATGACGCTGTCGCTGGCCACCAATCAGGTGGCCACCGGCCTGTCGCTGACACTGCTCGGCCTCGGCCTTTCCGGCATGATGGGAACGAATTTTGTCGGCCAGCCCGGCGAAAGGCTGCCAAACCTCGATATTCCCGGCCTGACCGCAATCCCGGTCGTTGGCAGGCTGCTGTTCGGCCAGGATCCAATCTTCTACATCTCGATCGCGCTGACCGCCGCCGTCATGTGGTTCCTGTTCAAGACCCGCACCGGGCTCACGCTGCGCTCGATCGGCGACAGCCATGCATCCGCCCATGCGCTTGGCATCCATGTCATCCGCTACCGCTATCTCTCAGTGATTTTCGGCGGCGCTTGTGCCGGCCTCGCCGGCGGTCACCTATCGCTGGTCTACACACCGCAATGGGTGGAGAACATGACCGCCGGCCGCGGCTGGATCGCGCTGGCTCTGGTCGTCTTCGCCTCCTGGCGGCCATGGCGGGTGCTGGCCGGCGCCTATATTTTCGGCGCGATCTGGGTTGGCCAGCTTCACGTCCAAGCCATAAATCTGCAGGACTTCGTCGATGCGCCCTGGTTGCTCTACAAGTTAATTGCGTTCTTAAAATCGTTTCCCTCGCAACTGCTTTCTTCGCTGCCCTATCTGGCAACCGTCGTGGTTCTCGTTCTAATCTCGCGCAACAAGCGTTTGACGATGATGAACACGCCGGCCTCCTTGGGCCAGCCATTCGTTCCGGATCGTTGACAACAAAAAGACGGAAGCTCCAAGGCTTAACTCAGAGAGGTAACACAATGAAAAAACTGCTTATTGCCCTGATGGCGGCGACGGCCGCATTGTCGCTGGCGGCATCAGCCGAGGCGGCGGACAAGCTGAAGGCGTGCTGGGTCTACACCGGCCCGATCGGCGATTTCGGCTACTCCTACCAGCACGACCAAGGCCGCCTCGAGGTGGAAAAGGCACTCGGCGACAAAGTCGAGACCGCCTATCTCGAAAACGTCTCCGAAGGCCCCGATGCCGACCGCGCCTTCGAGCGCCTGGCGCGCGAGGGATGCAAGATCATTTTCGGCACGTCCTTCGGCTTCATGGACCCGGAAGTGAAGATCGCCAAGAAATTCCCCAAGGTGATGTTCGAGCACGCCACCGGCTACAAGACCGCCGAAAATCTCGGCATCTACAATGCGCGTTTCTACGAAGGCCGTTACGTGCTTGGCCAGATCGCCGCCAAGCAATCGAAGTCGGGCGTCGCCGGCTACATCGTTTCCTTCCCGATCCCGGAAGTGGTGATGGGCATAAATTCCTTTATGCTCGGCGCACAGTCGATCAACCCGAACTTCAAGGCGAAGATCGTGTGGGTGAACTCCTGGTTCGATCCGGGCAAGGAGGCCGATGCTGCCAAGGCATTGTTCGACCAGGGCGCCGATATCATCGTCCAGCACACCGACTCGACCGCTGCCTTGCAGGTGGCGGAAGAGCGCAAGCTGCACGGCTTCGGCCAGTCCTCCGACATGATCAAGTTCGCGCCGCACGCGCAGCTGACCGCGCTGACCGACGAGTGGGGTCCCTACTACATCAGCCGCGTCCAGGCGGCGCTCGACGGCACCTGGAAGCCCGATAATGTCTGGCTCGGCATTAAGGACGGCGCCGTCAAGCTGGCGCCGTTCACCAACATGCCCGACGACGTCAAGGCGATGGCCGAAGCCACCACCAAGAAGATCGCCGACGGCTGGAACCCCTTCACCGGGCCGGTCGCCAAGCAGGACGGCACACCTTGGCTGAAGGAGGGCGAGGTCGCCGACGACGCCACGTTGCTCGGCATGAATTTCTACGTGAAGGGCGTCGACGACAAGCTGCCGCAGTAGGCGGTCGGAAACATATCGAACGAAAGGGCGCCACGCGGCGCCCTTTTCATTTTGGACGGAATATCAGACGGCTGAGCCGTAAAGGTCGTAAGCGTCGGCACGCTCGACCTTGACCGTGACAATGTCGCCGGCGCGCAGTGGCCGCCGCGACTGGATATGGACCGAACCGTCGATTTCGGGCGCATCGTATTTGGTCCGGCCCTTGGCCGAATTGCCATGCGCCTCGTCGATCAGGACCGGCAGTCGCTTGCCAATTTTCTTGGTTAGCTGCGTTGCCGAAATCTTCTGCTGGCGCTGCATGAAGCGGTGCCAGCGGGCTTCCTTGATCTCCTGCGGCACTTGCTCGAGGCCGAGCTCGTTGGAGCGGGCGCCTCTGACCGGCTCGTATTTGAAACAGCCGGCGCGGTCGATCTTGGCCTCGTCCAGCCAGTCGAGCAGCATCTCGAAGTCGTCGTCCGTCTCGCCGGGGAAGCCGACGATGAAGGTGGAGCGGATGGCAAGGTCCGGGCAGACGTCGCGCCAGCCGCGAATGCGCTCGAGCGTCTTTTCGCCATGAGCGGGCCGGCGCATGTTCTTCAGCACCTGCGGCGAGGCGTGCTGGAATGGGATATCGAGATAGGGAAGAATCTTGCCTTCGGCCATCAGTGGGATGACGTCCGCGACATGCGGGTAGGGATAGACATAGTGCATGCGCACCCAGACACCGAGCTTGCCCAGTTCTTCCGATAGATCGAGGAATTTCGCCCGCACTTCGCGATCGCCGAACATGCTGGTCTGGTATTTGATATCGATGCCGTAGGCGCTGGTATCCTGCGAGATGACGAGGATCTCCTTGACCCCGGCCTTGGCCAGCTTCTCGGCTTCGCGCAACACGTCGGCCGCCGGCCGCGATACGAGGTCGCCACGCAGCGCCGGGATGATGCAGAAAGTGCAGCGGTTGTTGCAGCCTTCCGAGATCTTGAGATACGCATAGTGGCGCGGCGTGAGCTTGACCCCTTGCGGCGGCAAAAGGTCGATGTAGGGATCGTGGCTCGGGGGGGCGGCCTCATGCACCGCCCTCATCACGCTTTCATAAGCTTGTGGTCCGGTGATGGCGAGGACGTTGGGATGTCTTTCACGGATGATGTCCGGCTCGGCGCCGAGGCAGCCGGTGACAATAACTTTGCCATTCTCCGAAAGTGCCGAGCCGATGGCATTGAGCGATTCATCGCGAGCCGAATCGAGGAAGCCACAGGTGTTGACGACGACCAGGTCGGCGCCGTCGTGCTTGCGGGCGATCTCGTAGCCCTCGGCGCGCAGGCGCGTGATAATGCGCTCCGAATCCACAAGGGCTTTCGGGCATCCAAGGCTGACGAAACTGACGCGAGGGGCGGACATCAAAGCTTTCCGGATTTTCAGGATTGGCGGCGCAGTACCACACTTGTCGCGGCATTGGTATGGGCGGCGGCTGCGGCGAAACGCAACCGCCAGCGTCGCCGAAGCTGAAAGGCCCGGCCGATGCGAGTTCGAGTCGATGCGTCAGCTCATCGCACTGCTGACATGCGGCAAT
This sequence comes from Mesorhizobium sp. M0601, assembly GCF_040320845.1. NCBI lineage: Bacteria > Pseudomonadati > Pseudomonadota > Alphaproteobacteria > Hyphomicrobiales > Phyllobacteriaceae > Mesorhizobium > Mesorhizobium sp. M0601. The sequence goes on along the minus strand of NZ_JAMYQK010000007.1, from coordinate 116,504 downwards.
ACTTCCACAGCGCCTCGATAGATCATATCGAGTGCGACATAGAAGATGATCAAAAGGCCGATATAGGCGATCCAGCGATGGCGGTGCAGCAGCTTGGCGATAAAGCTCGCGGCAAGGCCCATCAGCGCGATCGACAGGACGAGGCCGATCACCAGCACCTGGAAGTGATCGCGCGCCGCGCCGGCGACCGCCAGTACGTTGTCGAGCGACATCGACACGTCGGCGATGACGATCTGCAATGCCGCCTGACCCAAGGTCTTCTTGCGCGCCTTGCCGGCCACCATATCATCGCTGTTGATATCGGAATTGGACAGCGCTTCGGTCGCCTCCACCTCGTCGGCATACGACGTGCGCAGCTCGCGATACATTTTCCAGCACACCCACAGCAGCAAGATGCCGCCGGCCAGCAGCAGGCCGACAATCTGTAACAGGGTGACGGTGATCGCAGCAAAACCGATACGCAGCACCGTCGCCGCCACCACGCCGATGAGAATCGCTCTCTTGCGCTGCTCGACCGGCAAGCCCGCCGCGGCCAAGCCGATGACGATGGCGTTATCGCCTGCAAGCACGAGGTCGATGGCGATGACCTGGAGCAGGGCAGAGAAGCCCGCGGCAGTGAAAATTTCCATCGACTGGAAGTCCCTTGCTGGTTGGCCGACCGTTCGCGTCGAATGCCTGGAGGGCCTAACGTGTATGGTTCCTGCGCGTCAAGGGACTGGTTGGAACAAGGTCGGCAAACCGCCCGTTATTGCGGCAATATACAGAGTTTGCGACGATCGGCCCGAACACCGGCAAAATGCGGCCACAGGTCGCGAATGCCTAGTTATAGAGATTGTATTTGGGCCAGTCGCTTTCCGGAATTTCATCACCGATCCGATAGCGGAGCTGCAGGACTTCCATATGGTCCGGCGCTGTTTCGCATTTGAATTTCAGCCGGTACCACTGTCCCTTGCTGCGAAACGCAGCACCCGGGCTCTTGATCGCATCGGCGCCCATTTCGGGCGTCGCAAAAGCGTAGGCGACGACACGATCGGCTTTGTATTTGTGGTCGTCGCGGGTAATCCGGTCGAGAATTTCGGCGTCGCATCGCTGCTCCAGCCGGGTTTGCGGATCGAGTTTCAGCAGGCCGGCGCGCAATGCGCTGTCCATTGCGCTGGCCGGCCAAGCCACTATCGTCCATGCGAGGACCGCAGAAAATAGTTTATTCATGGGCGGGAGAAGCATCATATTCGGGCGGAGAAATCAACCCGACGAAGCGCGGCTGCGCGGCGGGCGACAGTCTTCGCTTTGTGGCAGGTTGTTGATTACGCAATGGTGTCACCGGTACTTTGGTATCGTTGCCACGATCAGCACCTGTCGCATCTCAGCGACGCGAGAGGTGGCGCGCTGCATGGGGCAGAGCGGCGGTTCCCCCCCGAAGCGGACCGGCCTGTTAAACCCAGGCAGTCGAGAATCCGACGAGCGGAAAACTCGACGTCATGCCTGCAGGATTGAAGACGGATATGGCGGAGGGAGTGGGATTCGAACCCACGGTGGGCTTGCACCCACGCCGGTTTTCAAGACCGGTGCCTTAAACCGCTCGGCCATCCCTCCAAGGTGATTTTTCAATCACTTAGGATATCGCGAGAGGAGCGGGTTCGAGCTGTCGGTACCGGATAGGCACCAGGACGTTCCCCGACCGGTTCGCGCTCCATTCCTGTAAAGCCGCATTCAGCGCCAAGTCAACCGTGGCGGCCGCACCTTTCGGCGCGATCCAGGGCGGTGAGCAGCGTCATGGCGAGCTGTGTTTGTGCTGAGTGTGGAAAATCGTTTTTAAAACCCGCACGGACTATTAATCGTTGAGCGCTGATATGTGGAGCGCATTAGGCACATGTAAGTAAATCGTATTCTGGAGTTGATTTTGGCCGTACTTGGCGCTCTCCCGCCCGGTCTTCGCTGTAGACCAGTCCGCGAAACCGACTGGGAGGGAGTGGTTGATTGCCTGTGCAGGGGCTTTCCGGCGCGTAATCGGAGTTACTGGATACACGCTCTGACCCGCTTGTCGCAGCGGCCTGTGGTTGCCGAGTTCCCACAATATGGCTTCGCTTTGGAGCATGCCGGTCGGATCGTCGGCGTCGTGCTCACCCTTTATGCTCGCTATCACGGGTCGGAGAGCGAGGAAATTCGCTGCAATCTTTCAAGCTGGTCAGTCGATGCAGATTTCCGTCCCTATGGCGCCATGTTGGTTGCGGCGGTTCTCAAGCGGAAGGACGTGACCTACACGAACATTTCGCCTGCACAAGCGACATTGAAAGCCAACCGGGCGCTCGGCTTTCGGCTCTTCTCCAGCGGACAATTTACCTTCTTGCCGGCTTTAAGTTCGGCGCAGCGGTCATGTCGCGTGGTCGAAGTGCGTCCCGATCTCCCGGAATTGGCGATGCTGCCCGAGAGTGAGAGATACATACTCTCGGAACACGCCGCGCTGGGCTGCCTGTCGTTGATCTGCATTTGCGACGGAGTAGCGTTCCCCCTGGTGTTGATGCCGCGCCGAATGTTGCACGGTGTTATCCGATGCCATCAGGTCATCTATTGCCGCTCGCTTGCGGATTTGGGCCGCTGCGCCGGCGCGATGGGGCGCTTTCTCTTGCGAAGCGGAATCCTGGTTTGCTTTGTCGACGCCAAGGAGCCGATTCCAGGCTTGGTGGGATGGTACCGCCCCAACAAGGGGCTGAAATACTTCAAAGGTCCCAGACCACCCGCACCTGGAGATCTGACGTTCACCGAACTTGTGATCTTCGGTCCCTGAATCTGCGCTCGCAGCCACGCCAAGCCAGGGGCAAAGTGCGCCACCAACGAGCGTTTCTGATCGATAAGCGATGATTTTCATGCCGATCAGCGAAGCGGTCCGTGCCACAATCTCGCCCGGTTCCGACCACAATCGGTTAATACGGTGATAAACAATTCCTGCGCACAAAAAGGATTGGGGTAGGGCGTCGCCGGCGTTTCTGGAGTGGGTGCTTTGGCATCGCTGACGTTCATGCTGCGGTGCCTTCGTCGATGCTATAGGGGACAATCAAAATATGCAGACCACGGCGCGCCCGCGTCTTCGTCGCGCTTCCGCTTTCGCGCTGTTGGCCTTGTCGGCAGCCTTTCTTGCAGCATGTGCCGGGCCGCAGCAAAAGGCGATGGTCAACAAGAAACCTCGCTCCAAGGAATATTTTTCCGAAGCCGAATACGGCGTGAAAGCCAGCCCGCGCGTCATGTTCAAGACGTCTCGCGGACGCGACCAGCTCGGCAAGCCCTATCAGGTGCGCGGCAAGTGGTATTATCCGAAGGAAGACAAACGTTACGCCAAGGTTGGCCTCGCATCCTGGTACGGTGAGGCCTTCCACGGCCGGTTGACGGCCAACGGCGAAGTCTACGACATGGCAGATCTGACGGCGGCGCATCCGACCATGCCGCTGCCGAGCTATGCGCGGGTCACCAACATGAAGACCGGCAGCTCGGTGATCGTGCGCGTCAACGACCGCGGGCCCTATCATGATGGACGCATCATCGATGTGTCGAAGCGCGCTGCTGAAATGCTCGATTATGCCAATGTCGGTACGGCCGAGGTGAAGGTTGAATATGTCGGCCGTGCGCCGCTCGAAGGCAATGACGGGCAGTATCTGGTGGCTTCGTATCGTCCAGGCGACAGGGCGCCGGATCCGTCGGACGCTCTGCCCAGCGGCGTCATGGTCGCGATGAATGGGCCGTCGCCAAGCCTGCCGGTGAGCGCTGCTGCCTTGCCGTTCCCCGGTCAGCTGACGAATTCCGGGCAGGGATCCGATGCACGGCCTGTCATGGCGGTGCAAGCATCTGCTTCGGGAGACATTGTACTGCCCGATTTCGGCCCGATCGTGCCGGAGCGTCCGGAGATCAACCTGCCGGCGCAATCGCCGTTCACCATGGCGTCGCTGTCTTACGCCGACGAGCGCGTGCAGCGCGCCTCTAACGCGTTTGCCGGGCTGGATCGCACCGGCATGTCGTCCGCCGAGCTTCTTCAACCGTGGAAGCGGCAAGCCCCTCCAGCCGGGTCGCCCACCGCCTATGTCGCGGCGGGTTCATTCGAGAATGCCGCCGAAGCGGAGCGTGTGGCGGCCCAGCTTTCCAGCTTCGGCAAGACCGAAATCCAGCGCTCGGAACTTGAAGGCAAGGACTGGTACTCGGTCAACCTCTTTGCCAACGGTCGTGGCAGCCTGGACGAGATGCTGCAGGCAGCGTGGTCGCATGGTGCGCCGGATGCGCTTGCGGTACGCAACTGAGTTCGGGGCTGCCTGGTTTTTTCGCGCGCGATTGATCCGCCAGGCAAAAGCCTGATAGCTTCTGCCAACTTGCAAAAGCGCCGGCTCACTGGTCGAACCTGATGAAATCTTTTCACCCTTTCACCGGGCTTGTGGCGCTCGGCCTGCTGCTGCTCTCGCTTGCGCAGGCCTCAGCTCAGCTTTTCGAGACCAAGGCCGCCCAGGCCTTCATGATCGATGCCGAAACCGGAACCGTGCTGTTTTCCAAGGACGCCGACAGGTTGATCCCGCCGGCCTCGCTGGCCAAGCTGATGACGATGGAAGTGGCTTTCGACGCCATCAAATCAGGGCGCATGACGCTCGATGACACCTTCGTGGTGAGCGAGAACGCCTGGCGCAAAGGCGGCGCTCCTTCGGGGACATCGACCATGTTCGCCAAGCTCAAGTCGACGATCCGGCTGGAAGACCTGATCCAGGGCGTGACCGTGCAGGCGGCCAATGACGGCTGTATCGTCATCGCTGAAGGGATGGCCGGGTCCGAAGCAAACTTCGCGGCGCAGATGACCGGGCGTGCCCGCCAGATCGGCTTGCAGAAATCGACTTTCGTCAATTCCACCGGTCTGCCGGCCGATGGGCAGCAAACGAGCGTTCGCGAACTCGCGCTTCTGGCGCTGCATATCTGGCGCAACTACCCGGATCTCTATCGCTATTACGGCCAGAAGGATTTTACCTGGAACAAGATTTCCCAGAGGAACCGCAATCCGCTACTGGCCATGGACATAGGCGCCGACGGGCTCGCGGTCGGTGCCAGCGAGCAATCCGGGTTCGGCATTGTCGGCTCGGTCAGCCACAACGGCACAAGGGTGATCGCGGCGATGAGCGGTCTGGCAAACGACCGTGAGCGGGCTGAGGAAGCGCGAAAGCTGCTCGACTGGGGCGTTCGCTCCTTCGAGAAGACTGAAGTATTCGCCAAGGACGAAGTGGTTGGCGAAGCCCAGGTCTTTGGCGGTGCCAAGTCCGGTGTCGCGTTAAAGGCAAAAGGACCGGTGCAGATCTTCCTGCCGATCACCAACCGCGACAAGCTCACCGCCAGGATCGTCTATGACGGACCGGTGGCAGCGCCGGTGGAGGAGGGGCAGCCGGTGGGTACGCTGCGCGTCTGGATCGGCGATACGCTGAGCCAGGAGACGCCGCTGTTTGCCGCCGAGTCGATCGGTGTCGGTTCGCTTCCGCAGCGCGCGCTCGACGCCGCCAAGGAACTGGCCGTCGGCTGGCTGCGTTAGCACCGTCGCGGTGGACCTTTTTTTCCGCCGGGACTATACGGTCCCCGAAGTATGGACAAAGGCTTTGGCGCGCGGATTTTTCATCACTTTTGAAGGCGGCGAAGGAGCAGGCAAGTCGACGCAGATCGAGCGGCTGGCAAAGAAGATGCGCGCCAAGAAATACGATGTGCTGGTGACACGTGAGCCGGGTGGCTCGCCGGGCGCGGAGGCGGTCAGGCATGTCCTGCTTTCAGGCGCAGCCGAGCCGTTCGGCCCCAAGATGGAAGCTCTGCTTTTCGCCGCTGCGCGTTCCGACCATGTCGAACAGGTCATCCGGCCGGCAGTCGAGCGCGGTTCGGTCGTACTTTGCGATCGTTTCATGGATTCCTCGCGCGTCTACCAGGGCGTCACCGGCGGCCTCGACCCGGCATTCATGGACGCATTGGAGAAGGTCGCCATCAACGGCATGATGCCGGACATGACACTGATCTTCGACATCGACCCGGCCGAGGGCCTGAGGCGCGCTACCGCCCGGCGGGGCAGCAGTAACGGACCGGACCGCTTCGAGAAAGAAACATTGGCCATCCACCAACGCCGGCGCGAGGCGTTTCTCGCGATCGCCTCAGCTGAACCCGAACGCTGCGTTGTCGTCGATGCCTCAGCCGACCTAGATGCGGTGGAGGATGTCGTTACCGCCGCGGTCTTCGCGGCTCTCGAGAGGATGATGCCGGCGCAAAGAAGGCAGGCGGCGCCAGCATGATTTTCGAACGCATCGCGCCCGAACAGCACGACACGCTGGACGGGGTGCCCGAGCCATCCGAGACGCCGCGTCTTGTCGGTCACCTGCAGGCGGCCAACATGCTCGCCACCGCTTACCGCTCGGGAAAGCTGCCGCACGCACTGATCTTTGCCGGACCGGTTGGCATCGGCAAGGCGACGCTGGCCTTTCACCTGGCGCATCATCTGTTGAAGCACCCGGCCTTCGAGCAGGCGCCGGAAAGCCTTGCCGTTCCAGATCCGGCTTCGTCGCTGTTTCGACAGATCGCCACCGGCGCGCATCCTTCGGTGCTGCATCTTACACGCCCGGTGAACGACAAGACCAAGAGCTTCAAGACAGTGGTCACGGTCGACGAAATCCGCAAGGTCAGCCGTTTTCTGTCGCTGACCTCGCACGACGGCAGCTACCGGGTGGTTATCGTCGATCCCGCCGACGACATGAACACCAATGCTGCCAATGCCTTGCTGAAGAATCTTGAAGAGCCACCCGCGCGCACCTTATTCATCCTCATCGTCCATGCGCCGGGCAGTCTGCTGCCGACGATCAGGTCGCGCTGCCAGATGGTGCGGTTGGCGCCGCTCGATGCCGAGAGCTTGATGACGGTTCTGGAGGGCATCGAGCCGCCGCCACCGGAGGATCCTGCGGCGCGCGCGGCGCTGGCGGAGCGGTCAGGGGGCAGCGCGCGCAATGCGATCCTGTTGACGCAGTATGGCGGGCTCGAAATCGCCGCCACCCTCGACGCTCTGGTGATGTCCAAGAAGTTAGATGTCGCGGCGGCCTACCGTCTTGCCGAGGCGGTCGCCGGCCGCGACCAGGCGATCCCGTTCGAGATATTCAATCGCCGCGCGCTTGATCTGCTGTCGGCCGGCGCCAGCCAGGCCGCGCTCGCCGGCGATCTCGCGCGAGCCAAAACGCTGTCGGATACTTGGCACGCGGCTTTGAACGCTATATCTGAAACCGAGACCTACAACCTCGACAAAAAGCAGCACGCCCTGACCATGATCGACCGCCTGAATTCTGCAATGCGAATGTGACGGCCGCTGGCGTGGCTTTTGAAGCCCCTGAGTATTGATTCCCAATCAATCGCAGGAACTTCGAAGCCACCACATTGGCGTCGGATGGCAATTGCCGTTTCGATGCGATATCTCACCGCGACATCTTTCATTCAGACATTCATGACGGCTCATCCATGGCACGCGAAAAATACTACGTCACGACGCCGATTTTCTATCCGAACGGCAAGCCGCATATCGGCCATGCCTACAATGTCATCGCCAGCGACACGCTGGCCCGCTTCCAGCGGCTCGATGGCAAGGACGTCTTCTTCGTCTCGGGAACCGACGAGCACGGTTTGAAGATGCAGCAGACGGCGGACGCCGAAGGCCTGACGCCGAAAGCGCTTGCCGATCGCAACTCGGCGATCTTCCGCTCGATGCTCGAAGCGACCGGTTGCTCGAACGACGTTTTCATCCGCACCACCGAAGAGCGTCATTACAAGGCCTGCCAGGCGATCTGGACGCGCATGGCTGAGAATGGCGACATCTACCTCGACCGCTACAGTGGCTGGTATTCGGTGCGGCAGGAAGCCTATTTCGACGAGGCCGAAACCAAGGTCGGTGACGACGGCGTGCGCCGCGAACCGCTCGGCTCGCCTGTCGAATGGACCGAGGAAGAGAGCTATTTCTTCCGCCTTTCCGCCTATCAGGACAGACTGCTCGCGCTCTATGAGAACAGCCCCGAGTTCGTCGGACCGGCGGAGCGGCGCAATGAAATCATCAGCTTTGTCAAATCCGGCCTGAAGGATCTGTCGATCTCGCGCACCACATTCAAATGGGGCGTGCCGGTGCCCGGCGATGAGAAGCATGTGATGTATGTCTGGGTCGATGCCCTAACCAATTACATCACCGCCGCCGGTTATCCGGATCCGACCAATGAGAGATGGTCTTTCTGGCCGGCGAACGTCCACGTCATCGGCAAGGATATCATCCGCTTCCACGCGGTCTACTGGCCGGCATTCCTGATGTCGGCCGGCATCGAATTGCCGAAGCGCGTGTTTGCGCATGGTTTTCTGTTCAACCGTGGCGAGAAGATGTCGAAGTCGGTCGGCAATGTCGTCGACCCGTTCGCGATGATCGAGCACTACGGCCTCGACCAAGTGCGCTATTTCTTCATGCGCGAAGTGCCGTTCGGCCAGGACGGCAGCTACAGCCATGATGCAATCGTCAACCGCACCAATGCCGACCTCGCCAACGATCTCGGCAATCTGGCGCAGCGCTCGCTGTCCATGATCGCCAAGAACTGCGGCGGCGTGGTGCCTAAGCGCGGCGAATTGAGCAATGCCGACAAAGCGATCCTCGATCAGGCAGATACCGCCCTTGTCACGGCGCGCAGGACGATGGCCGACCAGGGCATCCACTTTGCTCTGGCGGCGATCTTTGGCGTGGTGGCCGAAGCCAACCGCTATTTCGCCGGGCAGGAGCCATGGGCACTGAAGAAGACCGATCCGGCGCGCATGGAAACGGTACTGTGGACGACCGCTGAGGTGATCCGGCGTGTCGGGTTGCTGTGCCAGCCCTTCATTCCGCAGTCGGCGGCAAAGCTGCTAGACCTTTTGGCGGTGCCGGCCGGCAGCCGTAATTTCGAGCATGTCGCGGAAGGCCATTCGCTGGTATCCGGTACGCCGCTGCCGGCGCCGGAACCGGTATTTCCACGCTATGTCGAGCAAACGGGTACAAGCGCCTGATGCTGGTCGACAGTCACTGCCACCTCGACTTTCCGGATTTCGCCGAAGAGCGGGCGGCCATTGTCGCCCGCGCCCTAGCGGCCGGCATCGGCCGAATGGTGACGATCTCGACGAGGGTGAAGCGATTTAACCAAGTGCTTGAGATTGCAGCGACTTTCGATGAGGTCTATTGCTCGGTCGGCACCCATCCGCATAATGCGGCCGAAGAGCTTGACGTCACTGTCGATGATCTGGTGCGGCTCTCTGCTCATCGCAAAGTGGTGGCGATCGGCGAGGCCGGACTCGACTATTTCTACGATCATGCGCCGCGCGACGCACAGGCGCAGGGCTTTCGCACCCATATCGCCGCGGCGCGCGTGACCGGTCTGCCGCTGGTCATCCATTCGCGCGACGCCGACGACGACATGGCTGATATCCTCGAAGAAGAAACGGGGAAGGGCGCCTTCCCCTTCATCCTGCACTGTTTTTCGTCGGGGCGTCGGCTGGCCGAGATCGGCGTGGCGCTCGGCGGCTACGTCTCGTTTTCCGGTATCCTGACCTTCAAGAACTCCGCCGAGCTGCGCGCCGTCGCCGCCGATGTGCCGCGCGACCGTCTGCTGGTCGAAACCGACGCGCCATACCTTGCGCCGATCCCGTTTCGCGGCAAGCGTAATGAGCCCGCCTATGTCGCGTATACAGCCAAGGTGCTGGCGGAGACGATCGGCTTCAGCGAGGCCGAGATCGCTAATATCACCACGGATAATTTCTTCCGGCTGTTCAGGAAAATGCCGCGCCCGAGCGCGCCGGGCGCCTGACGCATGAGCGACCGGCTACGTCTTACCGTCCTCGGCTGCGGCTCATCGCCGGGCACGCCACGCATCACCGGCGACTGGGGCAATTGCGATCCCGCGAACCCCCGGAACCGGCGCACGCGCACCGCAGCGCTCGTCGAGCGGATCGCGGCGAATGGCGCCCGGACCACGGTCGTCATCGACACCGGCCCGGATTTCCGCGAGCAGATGCTGCTGGCATCCGTCAAGCGCATCGATGCGGTGGTCTATACACATCCGCATGCCGACCATATCCACGGCATCGACGATCTGCGCGGCTTCGTGCTCGAGCAGCGCCACCGGATCGACATCCATGCGGATCAGGCTACCATGCTGCGCCTACGCGAGGCGTTCCGCTACTGTTTCGAAACACCGCAAGGCAGTTCGTATCCGCCGATCGTCAACGCCCATATCATCGACCACCACAGGCCGGTGGTGATCGCAGGCGAGGGCGGCGCCCTCACCCTCGAACCGCTGCTGCAGCTCCATGGCGACATCACCTCGCTGGGTTTCCGCATCGGCGGGCTGGCCTATTGCCCTGACGTCAGCGACTTTCCGGAGGCGACCGCCAAGCGTTTGCGCGGGCTGGACATGCTGGTCATCGACGCGCTGCAATACACCGTCCATCCGAGCCATCTGTCGCTTGGCCAGGCGCTTGGCTGGATCGAAGGACTGGCGCCGAAGAACGCGGTGCTGACGCATATGCATGTTCCGCTCGACTACGCCACGGTAATGGCCGAGACGCCGGCCAACGTCGAGCCTGCTTATGACGGCATGACGATCGAAATCCCTTACGAATCAGCGTGAAGGGCGAGGTTTTTACGGCTGGGTTCGCGGGTTTGGATCTCGCGGAGTGCTATCTTCACGCCACATCCAATCGGCTACGCCAGTTCCATAATCTATCTTATGCGACTAAAGGCTATAGCATCCGTTGGCGGCGAGATTAGACCGTTCACTCTTAGACATTCGCAACAGCGCTGTGGGGCAACGGGCATGCTAGGATTGCGAATCATGAAGACGCTTCCGCTGCTTGCAGGTCTTGCCCTCACCCTCGCCTGCGCGCTCACCGATGCGCGAGCTCAGGATGTCAGTCGTACGCCAGGCGAGAACGACCTGGCTTTCGCCAAACGTGTTGTTGGGTTCGCCGACAATGCTGATCCGCACACCACAGCCGTGAGCTGGAACGGCCTCCAGACACTCTTCGTCGATTACCAGACCGCCGAGGAATATCCGGAACGCCCGCTCGTCGCGCTGCAACGGCTAGCTGACAACAGATATCGCGCAATCCAGGTCACGCTCGGTGAACAAGAGGGCGACACACCGGACATCGCGCTCGGCCTCGCCAACGCCGACCACGACCCGGCAAAGGAACTGATCGTGATACTTTCCTGGGCTCAGATGCACTACGATGTCGAAGGGACGCTCTACGAAGTTCGCATCTTCGATGGCCCCAAGCCAGGCCAGAAGGCGCTGACTCAATTGAAAGCGAGCCGGAAGTTCGACGCCACATGCGACTGCCATTGGCGCGACGGCACAACGAAGCACTTCCGCTTCAAGACGATCGCAGCGGTCAAGGCTGAACTGAAGCGCCTGGGTTATTAGCCGCCGGCGAGGGCTCGCTTCCCGGATGTTGCCCTCGCCATCTCGCCTATGCTTACCCGCAATCGTCCCCAGCGCCGGTACAGGCACAGTCTGGGTCGCTCATCAGAACTCCATATCACCGAAGTCACCGCCATTGTCGGAGCTGGCATCGCCTGCCTGATCGGCTTCGTCCGGCTGCGGCGTCGGCTGTTCAGCTGCCTTCGCTTCGCTGCCGCCAAACACGCCGGCGATCGCGTTGCCGAGCAGCACGCCGCCCGCCACGCCCATCGCGGTCTGCGCGGCGCCGGCAAGAAAACCGCCGCCTGCCCGCTGTGGCGTGTCCTGCGGCCCTTCAGTTGCAACGGAGGCGGTGCGCCCTACCCGCGGAACCGAGCCTGAGCGCCTGCCGTCGCTGCGGCCGAAGAAGCCGCTGAGCGGTCCACCGCCGGCCGGCTGCCGCGCCTGCTCCTCCAGTTCTTCTATGCGCGCCTGAGCTGCGTTCAGGGCCTGCTCCTGCACCACGATCGTCTGGGCCATGTAATATGGCGCCCCAGGCTGCTGGGTGATCTGGTCCTGGATGAAGCGCTCTGCTTCGGCATCGCGCGGGGGCGCCTGGCGCTCGGCGCTTGCCAACTTCTCGAAGAGCTGTCCGATCGCTTGCTGATCGTTTCTGTCCATGATGTCCAACTCCGGTCTTGGTTCAACGCCGGCTATTCGCGCTCGCCGGTGAAGTTCAACAGCAGTTGGAAGATGTTGATGAAGTTCAGATAGAGCGAGAATGCACCGAAGACAGCGAGTTTCTGCTGTGATTCCGCGCCGAAGTTTTCCGCATACTGCTCCTTGATCGTCTGGGTATCCCAGGCGGTGAGGCCGATGAAGACGGCGATGCCGATCACAGAGATCGCGAATTGGAGCGCGGTCGAGCCCAGGAAGATATTGATGATGCTGGCGATCACCACGCCGATCAGGCCCATGATCAGGAACGACGAAAACTGCGTCAGGTCGCGTTTGGTCGTGTACCCGTAAAGGCTGGTCGCGCCGAACATGGTGGCGGCGATGAAGAAGGTGCGTGCGATGCTGGTGCCGGTAAAGACCAGGAACACGGAAGCCAGCGACAGGCCCATGACCGCGCAGAATGCCCAGAACATCGCCTGGGCGCCGGCTGCCGACATCGCCTGCATCCGAAACGAGAACAAGAGCACAAAGGCCAGCGGGGCCAGCATCACCACCCATTTCAGCGGTGTGGAGAAGATCGGCACGTAAAGAGCGGGCGTGGAAGCCACCACGAACGCGATCACGCCCGTAACGACGAGGCCAAGGCCCATATAGTTATAGACGCGCAGCATGTGCCGGCGCAGGCCTTCATCGTAGACGGCTCCGGCTCGGGCTCCGGCCCCGATATATCCGAGATTGTTCATGTGGTTCTCCTTCTTGCAGGTCGATCAGTAAAGCGTTTTGGCGAGGGCTTCGGCCGTGCGATCGAGACCGCCGACATCGCTGCGTCCGACGACCGCGTAGGCGACCTCGCCGATCTGGAAATAAGCCGAGGAAACTTCGCCCGAGGGAACGACGGTCGGCTTGACGACGTCGAATGTTCCGGGCCTGATCGCGAACAACGAGACCAGCCCCATCTCTTTCGTCTCGACAGCCATCTCGACGCTCGGTCCGAATTGCGATGGATAGATCTGCACGTCACGGACCGTCCAGTCCGCCGGCAGCGATGGCATCACGATCGCCGTCGCGGCGCGGATTTCGTCGGCATTGTAGCCGGGTGCTTCGGGTTGCGACGACATCGCCTCGCGCACGAGCGTCGTGCGGTGCGCCCGGACCGCGTCCTCCACATAGGCCGGCGGATGGGTCGAAGCGACGACTTCCGTCACCGATATCGGTCCGATGAGCCCGTTCGCAAGCCAGCCGGCAGCGACGAAGACAGCAACTGCCGCAGCTCGCTGCAAAGCACCAAGGACGCGGCCGCGCGCCAATCCCCGCTCCAGCCGCCGTGCAGCATCGGCCGTCGCGGGCCGCGCCATGCCTTTCGATCCGGCAAGCGCCACGCGCAATTCGTCACGCATCCGTAAGTCGGACATCACCCGCGCGGCCGCGTCCGGGCGGGCCGAAAGGAACGCCTCGACCTCGATGCGACGAGCCACGTCCAGCTGATCGTCGACATAGGCGTCGAGATCAGTGTCGGTGACGGGATCGCGCAGTTGGTTCATGATCCACCTCCGACGATCTTCAGATGGCCTTTCGCGCGTGCCGGCACCGCGTCCTCCATCTCGCGCAGGGCCGCACGCGCCCTGCCGATGCGCGACATCAGCGTGCCAAGCGGCACGCCACTCACCTCAGCGGCCTGGCTGTAGCTAAGCCCCTCGATGGCGACGAGATGCAACGCCGAACGCTGCTCCTCCGGCAATTCGAAAAACGCTTCGCGCACCTGCGCCAGACGGACCGAATGTTCCTGCGGCGCCGGGACATTCGCCTCGGCGAGATAGCCGGCCTGTTCGATGCGCATTGCTTCGGATTTGCGGGACCGCAGACCGTCGATGAATGCATTATGGACGATCGACAGCAGCCATACGCGAAGATTTCCGCCGGAGCGGAAGCTGCCGCGTCGCTCATAGGCACGCACCAGCGCATCATGCACCAGATCCTCTGCATCGGCGCTGTCGCGCGTCAGCGAGCGTGCATAGCGGCGCAGCGAACCGAGCTGTCCCAGAATATCGAAGCGTGGCATCGGCCGTTTCATGTCCTGTTTACGGAGCAGGTCGGGATGTTAATCCCGCTCTCCCCGAAATTTTCTTACGGCTCGCCGCGTTCTCGTCCTGGGAGATATCGGGCCCGCTCTCGCCCGCCAGATAGTATCGGCCGCCTTCGAGGCAAACCGGCGCCGAGTTGGCGCATATGAAACTGCTGGCAAAGCACGGCCGGTTTGCGTATCACTCCGCCGCCAACGGAACCTTATCGATGTTCGAAAATCTCCAGCCCGCGCCTGCCGACAAGATCCTGGCCTTGATCGGCCTCTATCGCGCCGACCCGCGTCCCGACAAGGTCGATCTTGGGGTCGGCGTCTATAAGGATCGCGACGGCAAGACGCCGGTGATGCGCGCGGTGCGCGAAGCCGAAAAGCGGCTGCTGCAGGGCCAGGATACCAAGACCTATCTCGGCCTTGCCGGCGATACCGCCTTCAACGCGGCGATGGCCAGGTTGGTGTTCGGCCCAGCCGCCGACATGACGCGCATTCGTGCGGCGCAGGCGCCAGGCGGCTCCGGCGCGCTGCGGCTGGTAGCAGAGCTGCTGAAAAGGACCCGCACCGACGCGATGGTCTGGCTGTCGGATCCGACATGGCCGAACCACATGCCGGTGATGCGCGCCGCTGGCCTGCAGATACGCGAATATCCCTATTTCGACGCTGCTTCTGGTGCGGTTCGCTTCGACGACATGCTGAATGCATTGAGAACCGCGAATCCTGGCGACGTCGTATTGTTGCATGGCTGCTGCCATAACCCGACAGGCGCCAATCTAGACATCTCGCAATGGGCTGCCATTGCCGATCTTGTCGTTGAGCGCGGCCTGCTGCCCTTTGTCGACATCGCCTATCAGGGCTTTGGCGAGGGACTTGATGCGGATGCCGCCGGCTTGCGCCTTCTGGCGGCAAAAGTTCCGGAAATGGTCGTTGCCTCCAGCTGCTCGAAGAACTTTGCCGTCTATCGCGACCGAGTCGGTGCAGCGCTGATCATGGCGAAAGGTGGCGCGCAGGCGGATTTGGCGATGGGCCAGATGCTGTCGGCGGCGCGCGCCATGTATTCGATGCCGCCGGACCACGGCGCGGCGGCGGTGCGCATCGTGCTTGAAGACCCCGCATTGCGTTCCGACTGGGAGGCAGAGCTTGAAGAGATGCGGCTGCGCATGCTGCGGCTGCGCGTCCAGTTCGCCGAGGCGCTGCGGCGGCAGTCCAACTCCGACCGTTTCGATTTCGTCGCCAGCCATCGCGGCATGTTTTCCCGGCTTGGCCTGTCGGAGGCGCAAGTCGAGCGGCTGCGCGCCGAGCATGCCATCTATATGGTCGGCGACAGCCGCATCAACGTTGCCGGCCTGCCCGAGGACGGCATGGATGCGCTCGCCAAGGCGATAGTCTCCGTGCTCGACTGATGCTTTTGCTAACTAGGATCTTCCGGAAACCGGCTTCCACTTTCGTATCATGGTCTGGCGGCCCGTCTGTGGACAAGGCGCCCTCACCGGCTGAAGCCGTTGGCCGCACAGCCGTGTACAGGATAGCGTTTCCCAGATGAAACCCTCGAAAGACATTTCCCGACTGATCGAGATCATGGCAGCGCTGCGGGCGCCGGAAACCGGCTGCCCGTGGGATATCGAGCAGGACTTTTCGACAATCGCGCCGTACACGATCGAGGAAGCCTACGAAGTGGCGGACGCCATTGCGCGTGGCGATCTGGACGATCTGCGGGATGAACTCGGCGATCTCCTGCTGCAAGTGGTCTACCACGCGCAAATGGCCGAGGAGGCCGGCGAATTTTCATTCGGCGATGTGGTCCTGGCCATCACCACAAAAATGATCCGCCGCCACCCCCATGTCTTCGGCGACGACAAGGCGCGCAGCGCCGGCATGGCCAAGGGCATGTGGGAAAAGATCAAGGCAGAGGAAAAGGCGGAGAAGCGCAGTGCGCGCCTCGCCCGTGGGCTCGACCCGGAAGACCATGGCAAGGGCTTTCTCGACAGCGTGCCGGTCGCCCTGCCCGCGCTGACCCGGGCGCTCAAGCTGCAGGAAAAGGCCGCCCGCGTCGGCTTCGACTGGAGCGAGGCGGCGCCGATCCTCGACAAGATCGAGGAGGAGATCGGCGAACTACGCGAGGCGCTGGCCAAAGGCGACACTGCGCCGATCAAGGACGAGTTCGGCGACATGCTGTTTGCGGTCGTCAATCTCGGCCGGCACCTCAAAATTGATTCCGAAGCGGCACTCAGCGGCACCAACGAAAAATTCCGGTCGCGCTTCCACTATGTCGAGCGGACGCTGCAAGCGTCGGGAAACAGCCTGGAAGAGGCGACACTGGACGAGATGGAAGCGCTCTGGCAGCAGGCAAAAAGCGCGAAGTAACCGCCTCTACCCGTTGTTTTGACGGCGCAATCGGCTTTCGATCTCCTGCCGAGCGCTGTGTGTAGCTTTAAGCGCGACGGTTACGCTGCCATCCTCATTGTCGTCGCGCGAGATGATGTCGCCGTTGCGGTAAAGCCAGTCGACGACGCCGAGTTGGTCGGGCTTGAGTGTGACGGTGAAGGTCTCCAGTTCGCCCGACATCATCGTCTCGATGATCGCCTTCAGCGCATCGATGCCCTCGCCGGTTACCGCCGATATGGCGATCGGCGGTGCCTTCTTGCCGTCAGCACCATCGGCAAGCAGCCGCGCCCGGTTGCCCTCGTCGAGCCGGTCGATCTTGTTCCATACTTCGATGACGCGCTTGCTATCGCGGGCATCGACGCCGAGATCGGCAAGGATGCGCTCGACATCTTCGGCCTGCGCGGCCGTATCGGGATCGGAGATGTCGCGCAGATGAATGACGAGGTCTGCCTCGACCACTTCCTCCAGCGTCGCCCTGAAGGCCGCGACCAGATGCGTTGGCAGGTCGGAAATGAAGCCGACCGTATCGGAAAGGATGATCGGCGTGCCGTGCGGCAGACGCACGCGGCGCAGCGTCGGGTCGAGCGTGGCAAACAGCATGTCTTCGGCCAGCACCCCTGCTCCGGTCAGCCGGTTGAACAGAGTCGACTTGCCGGCATTGGTGTAGCCGACGATCGCCACTACCGGAAATGGCACCTTCTTGCGCTTGGCGCGGTGCAGGTCGCGGGTGCGGCGCACAGTTTCGAGCTCGTGCTTCAGCTTGGTGATCTTGTCCTGCAGCACACGCCGATCCGACTCGATCTGGGTCTCGCCAGGGCCGCCGAGAAAGCCGGCGCCGCCACGCTGGCGCTCGAGGTGGGTCCAGCTCCGCACAAGGCGGCCTTTCTGGTAGTTGAGATGGGCAAGATCGACCTGCAGCGTGCCTTCCTTGGTGCGGGCGCGCTCGCCGAAAATCTCCAGGATCAGCCCGGTGCGGTCGAGCACCTTGGCGTTCAACTCTTTTTCGAGGTTGCGCTGCTGTACCGGGGTCAGCGGATGATCGACAATGACCACTTCCGCGTGGCCCTCTTTGACGATCTCAGCGAACTCCGCCACCTTGCCGCTGCCGAGCAAGGTCGCCGGGCGTGGATCGTTGACGGTCACCACCGCCGTGTGGACCAGGTCGAGGTCGATGGCGCTGGCGAGGCCGACGGCCTCGTCGCGACGAGCCTCGGCGGAACGGGTCAGGCGGGGGCGGTTGGTGTCGTCGTCGCCACGCGGCTGCCGGGTAAGCACCGGCACGATTACCACCGCCCGGGTCGGGCCGTTGGCCTCTGTCCCGGTCTGATGTGCTGGTTTTCCGCGAACGCGGCGGTCCGCGTCTTTCTCACGTGCCAATCAGGCGCCCTGGCTTTCCTCACCATCGAACATCTGAACCGGCTGGCTCGGCATGATCGTGGAAATAGCGTGCTTGTAGACAAGCTGGGAATGGCCGTCGCGACGCAGCAGAACGCAGAAATTGTCGAACGAAGTGACCACGCCGGTCAGCTTCACGCCGTTGATGAGAAAGATGGTGAGTGGATTTTTGCTCTTGCGAACTGAATTCAGGAACAGGTCCTGAAGATTTTGCGATCGTTCCGCCATTGTTCTTGTCTTTCGCCGATCCCCTTCGGTTTGCAGGCCAATGCGCCAAATTAGCCGGCACATGTCAAGCACGCAAACACCATCTTGCCGTCAGTAACGACAAGCAGAACGAGATATATTGATGTTCATTCCATCTGTGCGGTTATCAGGCTGGACTTTTTTCCGCAACGTCAAAAAAGGCCTGCCGTAATGAAACTGTTATCGAGCCCGGGTGGCCGTTGGCGACGGGAGCGCCATCGATCGCCACCACCGGCATGGCAATCGTGGTCGCGGAGCTGATGAAAACCTCGCGCGCGGCCTTGGCTTCGGCCACCGAAAAACCGCGCTCCTCGATCGTCAGGCCGAGCTTGGCGGCCACGTCGAACAGCGTCGTACGGGTGATGCCGCGCAGGATGCCGTGCTCGGCCGGCCGCGTCACCAGCACGCCATCCCCGGTGATGATCCAGGCGTTCGACGATCCACCTTCCTTGACGGTGCCGTCGACATCGACGAACCAGGCCTCCTGAGCGCCGGCTTCCTTGGCTTTCTGCTTGGCCAGCACGTTCGGCAGCAGGCCGACCGACTTGATATCGACCCGATCCCACCGGTTCTCCGGCACTGTGATAACCCGGATCCCGCTCTCGGCCCGCTTCGCGGCAGCTGCAGGATCGGCTTTTTTGGCAGTCACCACCAGCGACGGCTTCGTCTCCGCCGGCGGGAAGAAAAACTCGCGGCTGGCGACGCCGCGTGTCACCTGGACATAGACCAGGCCGTCGACGACATGGTTGCGGCGCACCACCTCGCGCATGACGAGCGGCAGCACGCCGCGCGTGATCGGCCAATCGATCGAGAGTTCGGCAAGTGAGCGGTTCAATCGGGCGAGATGGCGCGGCATGTCGACGATGAAGCCTCGTGCCACCTCGCAGACCTCGTAGACGCCGTCGGCGAATTGATAGCCACGGTCCTCGATATGCACGGAAGCTTCGGCGTGAGCGACGTAGCGCCCGTTCACATACGCAATGCGCGGCATGGCTAATCCCTGAGAGAAGTCCAGCTTTCTTATGCGATTCCAAGATCGCCGTAACCGATAATTGCGTGGGCCACGACTGGTTTGGCTGTCAGACGCCCAGCGACTTCAGCTTGCGGTGCAATGCAGAGCGTTCCATGCCGATAAACTCTGCCGTCTTCGAGATGTTGCCGCCAAAACGGTTGATCTGGGCGATCAGATAATCCTTTTCGAATTGTTCGCGCGCTTCCCGCAGCGGCAGCGCCATTATGTGCTGATCGGACTTGTTTGGAGTGCGAGGCATGACGTCGCCGATCTCGGCAGGCAAGAGGTCGGCGGTGATCGGCGCATCGACATCGTCGCCGCGCGCCAGGATCATCAGCCGCTCGACATTGTTGCGCAACTGGCGAACGTTGCCCGGCCAGTTGTGCGCCTGCAGCACAGCCAGCGCGTCGTCGCCGATGCGGCGCGGCTTGATGCCGGCCTGGCGAGCGATCTGCTTCATGAAATTGTCGACTAGATAAGGAATGTCCTCGCGACGCTCGGCCAGTCCCGGCACCATGACCGGAACCACGGCCAGGCGATGATAAAGGTCCTCACGGAAACGGCCGTCGGCGATCATGGCTTCCAGGTTCTGCGAGGTCGACGAGACGATGCGCACGTCGACCTTGACCCGCTTGGTGCCCCCTACCCGCTCGAACTGCTGTTCGACCAGCACGCGCAGGATCTTGTTTTGCGTCTCACGCGGCATGTCGGCCACTTCATCGATGTAGAGAATGCCGCGATGGGCTTCCTCCAGCGCGCCGACCTTGCGTTCGACGCCGTTCGATTCGGTGCCGAACAACTCGATCTCCATACGCTCAGGCGTGATGTTGGCGGCGCTCAGCGTCACAAACGGTGCACTCTTGCGCGCCGACAGTGCGTGGATGGCGCGCGCCGCCAGTTCCTTGCCCGAGCCGGAGGGGCCGATAATCATGACGCGGCTGTTGGTCGGCGCGACGCGCTCGATGGTCTGGCGCAATTGGCTCATTGCCGACGACATGCCGATGAGGTCGAAAGTCTCGCCGCTGCGCAGCTTGAGATCCGAAACCTCGCGTCTCAATTTGGAGGTTTCGAGCGCCCGTTCGGCAATGAGGATCAGCCTGTCGGCCTTGAATGGCTTTTCGATGAAATCATAGGCGCCGCGGCGGATGGCCGAGACTGCCGTTTCGATGTTGCCGTGGCCCGAGATCATTACCACCGGCAGGTTCGGGTGCATCGTCTTGATCTCGTCCAGCAAGGCCAGGCCATCGAGCCGCGAGCCCTGCAGCCAGATGTCGAGGAAGATCAGCCTGGGTGCCCGGTCGGCGACCGCCGCCAGCGCGCTGTCGGCATCAAACGCCGTGCGTGTTTCGTGACCTTCGTCGCTCAGGATACCGGCGACGAGTTCGCGGATGTCTTCCTCGTCATCGACGATGAGAATATCAGACGCCATTACCGACCTTTTCAGTTTCTTTTTCGTGTTCCGTCTTGCCCTCGCCGCGTACCGGAACGGTGGCGGCAACCGGCAGGATGATGCTGATCATTGCACCCCGCCCATCGTGGAAGTCCGCTGGTGCATCGTGCAATTCGAGTCGCCCGCCATGGTCCTCCACGATCTTCTTGACGATAGCGAGGCCAAGCCCGGTGCCTTTCTCGCGTGTCGTCATGTAAGGCTCGAGCAAGCGCTGCCGGTTCTCGCGCGGCAAGCCCCTGCCGTTGTCGATGACGTCGATTCGAATCGCGCCATTCTGACGCCCGGCTTGAATCCGGATTATGCCGTGCGGACGATCCTCTGCATCAAGTCCGTCGATGGCTTCGGCAGCATTCTTGATGACGTTGCCGAAAGCCTGCGCCATCAGCCGGCTGTCGAACGTGCCTTTGAGCGGCTCATTGCCGAAGACGCGCTCGAAGGTGATGTCGGCCCGGCTCACTTCGACCAGGAACGAGGCTTCGCGCAACGAATCGCGCAGATCGATGGCCTTCATTTCCGGTTTCGGCATGCGGGCGAACGCCGAGAACTCGTCGACCATGCGGCCGATGTCCTCCACTTGCCGGATGATGGTGTCGGTGCATTGATCGAAAACCTCACGGTCCTCGGTGATGACTTTGCCGTAACGCCGCTTGATACGCTCGGCCGAAAGCTGGATCGGCGTCAGTGGATTCTTGATCTCGTGGGCGATGCGTCGCGCCACGTCGGCCCATGCGGAGGAACGCTGTGCCTGGACCAGATCGGTAATGTCATCGACTGTAACGACGTAGGATTTATCCTCCGAACCGTCGTCGCCGGCTTCGATCGTGATCTGTACGTTGAAGGTCCGTTCAGTGCCGGCACGATAGAAGGTGACCTGTTCGCGATAGACCGGCTTGCCCGACTTGCGGCCGATCTCGAAGACGCGGCCGACATGCGGCAGCACGGCCGAAAGGTTCTGCCCAAGCGCTGCCGTGGCGGATATGGCCAGCATCGTTTCCGCCGAACGGTTGACGATGGTGACGATGCCATATGGATCGACGCCGATGACCCCGGCGGTGACGCCGGCAAGCACCGCCTCCGAAAAGCGCCGCCGCTCGTCGATCAAATCCTTGGCCGACAGGATCTCGTTGCGCTGCGATTTCAGCTCCATCAGCATCTTGTTGAAGGTGTCGCCGAGCGAGGCGACGTCACCGTCGGAGGGGCGGACAGGCACGGCCACGTCGAGATTGCCGGTAGCGACCTCGTCGGCCGCGCCGATGAGCTGACGAATGGGCCGCACCAGGCGGTCGGCCACCGCAATGCCGGTCCAGATGGCGGACAGGATGATGATCAGCGTCAGCGACAGATAGGGAAGCGCGAAAGCCACTTGCGAGGTGCGGCGATTGTCTTCGAGACCGCGATATTCGGCGGTGTTGGACTTGACGATCTGCCGCGCCTTTATCACCTCGGGATCGACGAGGCGAATGGTGTAGAGATAGAGGCCGTCGATCTCGCGCAGCTTGACGATGGCACCCATGATGTTGCGGGTGCGCGGCTCTATCAGCACCGGCTTGCCGTCGGCAGCGCTTGCCACGGCGCCCTCAGGCGGCTCCGGCATGGCAAAGTCCGCGTCGGTCTTGGCGCTCATAACGAAGGAACCATCGGGCTTGATGAGTGCTGCGTGCGCCAGCGAGCGTCCCACCGCCTCCTTGTTCATGAGGTCGAGAAAACCGGTACGATCGAGGCCGTAGAGCGTGCGCGAAGCGTCGAGGTCGTAAGCCATCGACAACGTCGTGCCCTGAAGATTTCGGGCGTTTTCCTGCACATAGGCGTCGGCGATCGACAACGACGAATTGACGATCGTCTTGGTGCGGATCTCGAACCAGCGGTCGAGGCCGATGTCGAGCGTGATCGACGCGATGATCGCCACCATGATCGCGGGGATGGCGGCGACCAGCGCAAACATCGCCACAATGCGCACATGCAGGCGCGACGCAGCCTTGCCGTGCCGGCGTGCCATCAGGATGCGATGCACCTCGCGGCCGACCAGCAAGATCAGAAACAGGACGAACGCCGCATTAAGCGCAATCAGCGCCAGCGTCGTCCTCGCGTCGGGCGTGATCGGCGTCGCGCCGACCAGAATGGCGAAGGAGATCGCCGCCGTCACCAGCGCACCGGCAACGGCGATCACGCCCGGCAGCGCAAGCAGCCGGCGACCGTCTCGCGCGCCGGTATTGCTGAAAAGCGATTTGCTCAGTGTCGGTGCGTGCAGGGCCATGTCGCCGTCTAGAGCCAGTGATTGCGTCGGATGTATGCAACGCATTGTGGCGATTATGCAACAAGTGTGGCCGAGACGGAAATCTTTCGGCAATCGATCCCCTGGAAAGCGCTCTTAAAGGGATTCGTCTAGACCTGCCTGGACGACTTGTAGACGTTGACGCCGAGTTCGCGAATCTTCTTGCGCAGCGTGTTTCGGTTGAGGCCCAGCAATTCCGCAGCCTTGATCTGGTTACCGCGCGTTGCGGTCATCGAGGCGAGGACCAGCGGATATTCGACCTCGGAGAGGATTCGCTGATAGAGCCCGGCCGGGGGCAAGTCGCCGGCAAACGAGGCAAAATAGCGTTGCAGGAAATGCTCCACCGCCTGGCCGATGGAAAGGTCGTCGGGAATGAGGTTGCCGCCACCTGGAACGACAGGCCTTTCGCCGGTCTTCAACTCCGCCTCGATGATCTCCGCGGAGATCTCGTCCTGCGAATACAGTGCGGCCAGCCTGCGGATGAGATTTTCGAGTTCGCGCACATTACCCGGCCATGGGTAGCGCTTCATCAGCTCGATGCCGCCGGTGGAAATGCGCTTGGTCTGCAGGCCTTCACTGGCGCCGAGCTTGAAGAAGTGCCGGACGAGGTCCGGAATGTCCTCCGATCGCTCGCGCAGCGCCGGCAGCCTGAGCGGCACAACGTTCAAGCGGTAGAACAGGTCCTCGCGGAAAAGCCCCTGATTGATCAGCGTGCGCAGGTCCTTGTTGGTGGCAGCGACGATGCGCACGTCGGTCTTGATCGGCGTGCGGCCGCCGACCGTGGTGTATTCGCCCTGCTGCAGCACACGCAGCAGCCGCGTCTGCGCTTCCATCGGCATGTCGCCGATCTCGTCGAGGAACAGCGTGCCGCCTTCGGCCTGCTCGAAACGGCCAGTGGAGCGGTTCTGTGCGCCGGTAAAGGCGCCCTTCTCGTGCCCGAATAGTTCCGATTCGATCAGGTCGCGTGGGATCGCCGCCATGTTGATGGCAACGAAGGGACCGCCTCGGCGGCGGCCATATTCATGCAGCGCGCGCGCCACCAGTTCCTTGCCGGTACCCGATTCGCCCGAGATCATCACCGTCAGGTCGGTCTGCATCATGCGCGCCAGCATGCGGTAGATGTCCTGCATGGCCGCCGAGCGGCCGACCAGCGGCATCGTTTCAGGCGGCTCGTCGGCACGCGTATCGATCTTCGGCCGCCGCGGTTCGGAAAGAGCGCGGTTGACGATGTTGAGCAACTCGGTCAGGTCGAACGGTTTCGGCAGATACTCGTAGGCCCCGGTTTCGGAGGCACGAATTGCTGTCATGAACGTGTTCTGCGCACTCATGACGATGACCGGCAGTTCCGGTCGCGCCTTCTTGATGCGCGGCAGCATGTCGAAGGCGTTCTCGTCAGGCATGACAACGTCGGTGATGACCAGATCGCCCTCGCCCGCCGCCACCCAGCGCCACAGCGTCGAGGCATTGGAGGTGACGCGCACGTCGTGGCCGACGCGCGAAAGCGCCTGGTTGAGGACCGTGCGGATGGCCGCATCGTCGTCAGCGACGAGAATATTGCCGCGAACGGTCATTTGCGGTCTCCTTCACCGTCGTCGTCGGTGCCAAACTGAGTTTCTTTCCACGCCGGCATCAGGATACGGAAGGTGGTCCCGCGCGGCGTCGATTCGCATTCAATGATGCCGCCATGCTCGCCGACGATCTTTGCGACCAGCGCCAGACCGAGACCGGAGCCGTTCGGCTTGGTGGTGATGAAGGGATCGAACAGGATCGGCAGGATATCCTCGGAGACACCCGAACCGTTGTCGCGCACGCAGAATTCCAATGGCAGCGACACGCGGTCCTGCGTTCCGGGCACGGAAACACGGATGCCCGGGCGGAAGGCGGTCGACAGCATGATCTCGCCCTGCGGATCGCTGCCGATCGCCTCGGCGGCATTTTTTACCAGATTGAGAAACACCTGGATGAGCTGGTCGCGATTGGCAAAAACCGGAGGCAATGATGGATCATAATCCTCTAATATCTTGATCCTCTTGGCAAAACCGTTCTTGGCGATTGCCTTGACATGGTCGAGCACGACATGGATGTTGACGGGGTAGCGGTCGATCGGCCGCTCGTCCGAAAACACCTCCATGCGGTCGACCAGCGAGACAATGCGGTCGGTCTCGTCGGTGATCAGCCTGGTCAGTGCGCGATCCTCGTCGGACGCCGACAGTTCAAGCAGCTGCGCGGCACCACGAATGCCGGACAGCGGGTTCTTGATCTCATGGGCAAGCATCGCGGCAAGGCCGGTGACCGAGCGCGCCGCACCGCGATGCGTCATCTGCCGGTCGATCTTGTCGGCCATTGAGCGTTCCTGGAACATTACCACGACGGAGCCTGGAAATTCCGTCACAGGCGCGACGTAGAGATCGACCACCTTCTCGATGCCGAGCCGCGGCGACGACACGTCCACCCGGTATTCGTTGACTGGCGCCCGGCGCTCGCGCACCTGGTCGACAAGCGTCAGCAGCGGGCTGCCGAAAGGAATGAGCTTGTGCAGCGTGTTGCGGGCGAGCATCGTGGCGCTCGAACGGAAAAAATCCTCGGCATCGGCATTGGCGAAGGTGATGAAGCCTTGCGGATCGACCATGATCACCGGCCGACGAATGGTGTTGAGCACAATATGCGCGGCGTCCGCCATATCCGTGCTCTGTGTGACGGTGGCGTTCATGCCGCACTCCGCAGGTTCGCTGCTTCGGGAGCGCTTGAAAATACGTCGCGCAGCAAGGAAATGACGCGCCCAGGCTCGAAAGACGTGAGTATGGCCTTGCGCCGGTCGTCGCTTGTGGCGGCGTGGCGGTCGAGATACCAGCCGAGATGCTTGCGCGCCTGGCGCAATCCGCTTTCCACGCCATAGAGCGTCAGCATGTCTTCGTAATGGGCAATGACGTAATCGGTCAGCGGTTGCGGGCTTTCCGGCATGCCGGATACCGGCTCGGCCAACGCGGCCGCTACAATGCTGCCGGCGGTCCACGGCGCGCCATAGTGCGCACGGCCGATCATCACCGCGTCGGCGCCGGATTGGTCAAGGATCGACGCAGCCTCCGCCGGCGAGCCGACATCGCCATTGGCAACCACAGGGATCGAGACGGCCTGCTTGACGCGTGCGATGGCACGCCAGTCGGCCGTGCCCTGATAGAACTGGCAACGTGTGCGGCCATGCACCGTCACCATCATCACCCCGGCCTGCTCGGCGCGTCGCGCCAGCATCGGCGCGTTGAGCGCGCCTTCGTCCCAGCCGAGCCGCATTTTGACCGTGACCGGCACGTCGACCGCGCCGACTACCGCTTCGATCAGCGACAGCGCGTGGTCGAGATCTCGCATCAGTGCCGAACCGGCATAGCCGCCCGTCACCTTTTTGGCCGGACAGCCCATGTTGATGTCGACGATGTCGGCGCCTTCGCCGGCTGCGATTCGCGCGCCCTCGGCCATGTGCGCCGCCTCACGGCCGGCAAGCTGGACCATGTGGACAGGCAGCCCGGAATGACGGATGCGCAGGCCGGAACCAGCCCTGCCCTTTGCAAGCTCGCCGCTCGCCACCATTTCCGATACGACCAGCCCGGCGCCATGCGCATGGGCGCGTTGCCGGAACGGTTCGTCGGTGATGCCCGACATGGGCGCGAGAAATACGCGATTGCGGATTCTCACGCCACCCACATCCAGCGGCGAAGCCAATTTGGTCACATCAGGCATGCACAAAAACCAAGCACCTTCGGTTGCTGCACATTCTCTAGCCAGAACGGCGGCAATGTGCAACGCGCAATGTCGTGACATTAAGGCGCATTTGGGAAAAATACGGATCGCTGCACCGCATCAATCCTGGGTCTTCCAAAAGCGATACCACTTTTCGGGATCATGCGTTAAGCGTCTCGGCATGAGAGATGCGAGCGAAAAGCAAGCTGCGGACGACAAGGTCGCCGTGGTCATCGTTGCTGCCGGCCGCGGCGCGCGCGCCGGACAGGCCAAGGGGCCGAAGCAGTACCAGCAAATCGGCGGCGGCGCCGTTATCGCACGCACGCTCGGCGCCTTTCTGACGCATCCGAAGATTGGACCTGTCGTCGTTGCTATCCATGCCGACGACGGCGCGCTTTTCCGCCGTGCGGCCGGTGCGAACGCCGACCGTGTCGTCGCGGTGACCGGCGGTACGTCACGGCAGGAGTCCGTCCGCCTTGGACTGCTGGCGTTGAGAAGCAATGCGCCGGGCCGGGTCTTGATCCATGATGCGGCCCGGCCGTTTGTCGATGCGGAACTGATAGACCGCACGATCGCCGCCATTGGCGAGCGCCAGGGGGCACTGCCTGCCTTGCCGGTTGCCGATACGCTCAAGCGCGAAACGGCCGAAGGCATGATCGGCGAAACCGTGTCCAGGGCCGGGCTTCATGCCGCACAGACACCGCAAGGCTTTCCGTTCTGGCCGATCCTGGCTGCGCACGAAAAGGCTCATCATCTGGGCAAAGCGGATTTCACCGACGATGCGGCAATCGCCGAATGGGCGCATATTCCGGTGAAGATCGTTCCCGGCTCGCCGGACAACGTCAAACTGACCTGGGCACGGGATATTGCAATGGCGGATCAGCGGCTTTCCAGCGCCCCGCGTTTTCCCGACATCCGAACCGGCAATGGCTATGACGTCCATGCGTTCGTGCCCGGCGACCATGTCACCCTGTGCGGCGTCGCCATTCCACACGATAGGAAGTTGTCCGGCCATTCGGATGCCGATGTCGGTCTCCACGCCTTGACCGACGCCCTGCTCGCCACCTGCGGCGCCGGTGACATCGGCACGCATTTCCCGCCCTCCGACCCGCAGTGGAAAGGGGCCGCTTCACGCATCTTCGTCGAACACGCGGTGAGGCTGGTGCGCGCGCGCGGCGGACGCATCGCCAACGCCGATATCACCCTGATCTGCGAGGCGCCGCGCGTCGGCCCGCATCGCGAGGCCATGACCGAAGCGCTTTCGGCAATGCTGCGAATTTCGCGCGATCGCATCTCGATCAAGGCGACAACCAATGAGAAGCTCGGCTTCGTCGGCCGTGAGGAAGGCATAGCGGCCATCGCGACTGCCAGCGTTGTGTTTCCAGGGGATGTCCCTGAATGAGCAATAGCGGTCTCGCAGATGCCCTGCTTAAGGCCTGCCAGCAGCGCGGCATGATGCTGGCGACGGTGGAGAGCTGCACCGGCGGCATGATCATCGCCGCGCTGACCGACATCGCCGGCTCTTCCGCGGTGGTCGATCGCGGCTTCATCACCTATTCCAACCAGGCCAAGACCGAGATGCTCGGCGTCTCGGCCGCTACGCTCGAGGCGCACGGCGCGGTCTCGCGCGAGACTGCGGTGGAGATGGCGGCCGGAGCCTTGGCGCATTCGCCGGCCGGGCTCGCCCTGGCGGTGACCGGCATCGCCGGTCCGGACGGCGGCTCGGCGGAAAAACCTGTCGGCCTGGTCTGGTTCGGCGTTGCCGTGGCTGGCCGGCCGGTAGTCAGCGAATGCCAGCTGTTCGCCGACAAGGGCCGCGATTACATCCGCAGGGAGACGGTCCGTCATGCGCTTGAACTGGGTCTGCGCGCGCTCGCTGCGGATCAGGCCGTCGATGGCGCGCCGTAGATGATTTCGGCCCGTTTCTCGAACGCCTCGGAGAACATGCGGAAGGCGCGGTCGAACATGGTTCCCATCAACGCACCCAAAATGCGGCTCTTGAACTCGTAGTCGATAAAGAAGCAGACGTTGCAACCAGCGCCGTCCGCCGGGTCGAAGCGCCAGACATTGCTCAGATATTTGAAAGGGCCGTCGATGTATTTGACATCTATGGCGTTCTCGTCCGGCTTCAGCAGCACCTGCGTGGTAAAGGTCTCGCGGATCGCCTTGTAGCCGATGCTCATGTCGGCGATGAGCAAGGTGCGCCCGTCGCGTTCCTTGCGTGAGCGAACCGTCAGTGCCTCGCAAAGCGGCAGGAATTGCGGATAGGATTCGACATCGGCGACCAGAGCGAACATCTGCTCCGGCGTATGCGCAACGCGGCGATGGGCTTCGAATTGTGGCATAAAACCAGTGTTAGGCGGACTTTTTGAGAAACGCTTCGCGCGCCGCGCGCAACCTGGCAAAGTCGTCCCCGGCATGGTGCGACGAGCGCGTCAGCGGGCTCGACGCTACCAGCAGGAAGCCCTTGGTCCTGCCGATCGTCTCAAAGGACTTGAATTCCTCCGGCGTGACGAAGCGGATCACCGGATGGTGCTTCTTCGACGGCTGCAGATATTGGCCGATGGTCATGAAGTCGACATTGGCCGAACGCAAATCGTCCATCAGCTGCAGAATTTCGTTCCGCTCCTCGCCAAGGCCGACCATGATGCCGGACTTGGTGAAGATCGAGGGGTCAAGCTCCTTGACCCGCTGCAAGAGCCTGATCGAGTGGAAATAGCGCGCGCCCGGCCGAACCGTCAGATAGTTAGACGGCACGGTCTCGAGATTATGGTTGAAAACATCCGGCCTGGCCGCCACCACGATCTCCAGCGCACCGTCCTTGCGCAGGAAATCGGGCGTCAGGATTTCGATCGTCGTCGACGGGGTTGCTGCCCTGATCGCACGGATGACATCAGCAAAATGCTGGGCCCCGCCGTCGGCCAGATCGTCGCGATCGACGGAGGTGATGACGACATGGCTCAAGCCCATTTGCTTGACCGCATGCGCGACGCGCGCCGGCTCGTCGGGATCGAGTGCGGTCGGGATGCCGGTGGCGACATTGCAAAAGGCGCAGGCCCGCGTGCAGATCTCGCCCATGATCATGAAGGTGGCGTGCTTCTTCTCCCAGCACTCGCCGATATTGGGGCAGCCCGCCTCTTCGCAAACCGTCACCAGTTTGTGAGACTTCACGATTTCGCGCGTCTCGGCATAGCCTTTCGACATCGGCGCCTTGACGCGGATCCAGTCAGGCTTGCGCAGTACGTCCTGATCCGGCTTGTGCGCCTTTTCGGGATGCCGCAGGCGCGGCGCATTGGCAATCGTGTCGAGGACGGTGACCATGTGAAACCCGGCTCATTGGCAAGCGCTTGTCCAGCGCTCGCTCTACCCACGTCATCTAGGACTTTTCGGCGAAAAGAAAAAGGCCGCGATCACGCATGCCGCGGTGACCTTTTTCGCATAGCAAGTGCCGACAGAGGTTAGCGGCGCACCAGTCGTCCGACCGCAATCAGAATGCAGGCACCGATGAAGCCGGTGATCAGATAGGCTATCCAGCCGACGCCGAAGATGCCGATGTTCAGGGCCTGCAAGATGGCGTTCAACACGATTGCGCCGACAATGCCGAGAATGATGTTCATGAGGATGCCGGTATTGCTCTTCATGACCATCTCGGCCAGCCACCCCGCCAGGCCACCGATGATGATGGCTGCAACCCAGCCCACGCCGTTCATTTCCATATGCCCTCTCCTTGTATGATGGATGATGCCTGCGAAACGAATTGCTCTGCCGTCGAGTTCCTCTGTGTCTTCCGTGTGAGACTCGCCCCAACTAATTTATCATGCATTCAGTGCGCGACCATAGGCGTCGAGTACACTCTCCTTCATCATCTCCGACAGCGTCGGGTGCGGGAAGATCGTGTGCATCAGCTCTTCCTCGGTGGTCTCCAGATTCATCGCCACGACGAAGCCCTGGATCAGTTCGGTTACTTCTGCGCCGACCATGTGGGCACCCAGCAACTGGCCGGTCTTCTTGTCGAAAATGGTCTTGACGAAACCTTGGTCTTCGCCCAGCGCAATCGCCTTGCCGTTTGCGGCGAACTGGAAGCGGCCGACGCGGATGTCCTTGCCATCGGCTTTCGCTTTGGCTTCCGTCAGTCCGACCGAGGCGACTTGCGGATTGCAATAGGTGCAGCCCGGGATCTTCAGCTTGTCGATGGCATGCACGCCGGGGAAATTGGCGATCTTTTCCACACAGACCACGCCCTCATGCTCGGCCTTGTGGGCGAGCATCGGCGGTCCGGCAACGTCGCCGATGGCGTAGACGCCCGGCACATTTGTCTTGCCGTAGCCGTCGACGACGACGCAACCGCGGTCCGTCTTCACGCCGAGCGTCTCGAGGCCGAGGTTTTCGATGTTACCCTGTACGCCGACGGCCGAGATCATACGATCGGCGGTGATCTTCTCGACCTTGCCGTCCTTCATCTCGACATGCGCCGTGACCGAGTTAGTGCCCTGCTCGACCTTGGTCACCTTGGCTTCTAGAATGATCTTCATGCCCTGCTTCTCGAACTGCTTCTGCGCGAATTTCGAGACCTCGGCGTCCTCGACCGGCATCACAGCCGGCAGCAGTTCGACCACCGTCACCTCGGCGCCCATGGTGCGGTAGAACGAGGCGAACTCGATGCCGATGGCGCCCGAGCCCATCACCAGCAGCGATTTCGGCATCTCTTTCGGCACCATGGCCTCGAAATAGGTCCAGATCAACTTGCCGTCCGGCTCGATGCCGGGCAATGCGCGCGGCCTCGCTCCGGTCGCCAGAATGATATGCTTGGCGCTGTAGGTGCCCTCGCCCTTGACGCCCTTGGGCGCCGGCGGCTGCGGCTCCATCGGCTTCTTCGACGATTTCGACACGACGATCTCGCCAGGTTTGGTCAGCTTGGCTTCGCCCCAGATGACGTCAACCTTGTTCTTTTTCATCAGGAAGCCGACGCCGCCGTTGAGCCGCAGCGAGACCTTTCGCGAGCGATCGACGACGGCGGCTGTGTCGACGCTGACCTTGCCATCGATCTTCAGGCCGTAGTCCTTCAGATGATCCGAATAGTGCATGATCTCGGCGGAGCGCAGCAGCGCTTTGGTCGGAATGCAGCCCCAGTTGAGGCAGATGCCGCCCAAGTGCTCGCGCTCGACGATCGCCGTCTTGAAGCCAAGCTGGGCCGAACGCACTGCAGTGACATAGCCGCCGGGGCCGGAGCCGATGATGATGACGTCGTAGTTCTCAGCCACGGCTTTCTCCTTCACAATTCCAACATGAGGCGCACGAGCGGCGCCAGCGCTTGCCCGACGTTCCGCGTGTTTTCCGCGTCCAGGTGGACGCCGTCGAGCGGCGTGGTTTTGGCCACCGTGCCGGCATCGAAGAAGCCGCAGCCGGCCTCGTCGGCAAGGGCGGAATATTGCGGCGCCAGCCGCTTTGACGCGTCATCGCCGCCGGCGAACATTTCCTTGAA
Source organism: Mesorhizobium sp. M0601 (assembly GCF_040320845.1). Classification (NCBI taxonomy): domain Bacteria; kingdom Pseudomonadati; phylum Pseudomonadota; class Alphaproteobacteria; order Hyphomicrobiales; family Phyllobacteriaceae; genus Mesorhizobium; species Mesorhizobium sp. M0601. The sequence continues at coordinate 84,349 of NZ_JAMYQK010000007.1, read as the reverse complement.
CTCGGCGTTTTCCGTGCGGCTGACTACGGGCGGCGCGACGATCAGGATCTGCGGCGCCGGCCAATCGAACGGGTAATCGTGACCGCGCACGATGTCGATCAGGCGTTGCATGCCTTGTTTGGCCGCGACCGGATTACCGTGAATCCACGGCTTCATATCGTTGGCTCCGAGCATGATGACGATCAAGTCGATCGGTGCGTGCGTCGTCAGGATTGTTGGCAACAGCCTTGCGCCATTGCGGTCCGCCCCGGCCAAGTGATCGTCGAAGGCGGTGGTTCGGCCATTCAGGCCTTCGGCGATGACCTCGACGCCGCTGCCCAATGTTGCCTGCAGCACGCTCGGCCAGCGATCCGCCGGCGGATGACGGCCGAGGTTTGCCGCGTCATAGCCCCAGGTAAGCGAATCGCCGTAGCAGAGGACCGTCTTCATGTGCCTGCCCCGCCGAAACCTGGTTGCGAGCGCGCCAATCGCCAGCGCACGAAAAGCCACTGGACCAGCACTGTAGCGATGCCCGGCAGAACGAGACCGGCGACTACGGGAAGATCGCCCGACCACTGGCTCTTGCCTGGGGGCTGGGAGAAAGTCCAGCCGATCAGGGCAACTCCAACGAGCACAAAAAACGCTACCCCTATGGTCGCCGTCAGCTTTGTTGCCCGTCGTGGGTCCGACATGAATTGTGCGATGAAGAACGCGACCGTCACGAGGACGGTGACGAGAACCGAGATCATGAACACAAGGATGTACTCTACGTCGGCATTGGTGGCGACGGCGAGCCACTGCGCCACCAATCCGCCCGCCAAACCGGAAAGAAAAAAGGCAAAAAGGCTGGTGAAGAATTTCCGCACCGCCCTGTTCCCCTCTCTTAAACCAGCATGCCCATCGGGTTTTCGACCATGCGTTTGAAGGCGACGAGCAACTCGGCGCCGAGCGCACCGTCGACGGCGCGGTGATCGGTCGACAACGTCACCGACATGATCGTGGCGATCTTGATCTCGCCGTTCTTCACCACTGCGCGTTGCTCGCCGGCGCCGACCGCCAGGATCGTCGCATGCGGCGGGTTGATGACGGCAGAAAAATCCTTGACGCCGAACATACCGAGATTGGACACCGCCGTGGTGCCGCCCTGATATTCTTCCGGTTTCAGCTTGCGACTACGGGCGCGGCCGGCAAGATCCTTCATCTCGTTGGAGATGACGGACAGCGTCTTTTCGTCGGCACGCCGGATGATCGGGGTGATCAGGCCGCCGGGGATCGATACGGCAACGCCGACATCGGCATGCTTGTGCTTGACCATGGCGTTTTCTGTCCACGACGCATTGGCGTCCGGTACCGCCATCAGCGCCATGGCCAGAGCCTTGATGACCATGTCGTTGACCGAAAGCTTGTAGGCCGGCGTTTCGCCCTTCTCGGTCTTCTTCACCGGGGCGGCCGCATTGATCTGCGTGCGCAGGGCCAGAAGCGCGTCGAGCTCGCAGTCGAGCGTCAGATAGAAATGCGGGATGGTGGTTTTGGCCTCGACCAGCCGCCGCGCAATGGTCTTGCGCATATTGTCGTGGGGGACCAGCTCGTAGGAGCCTTCGGCAAACAGTTTGAGCACCTGCTCGTCCGACATTGCCTTGGGCGCTGCGGCCGCAGGTGCCGGAGCGCCAGCGGGCGCCGCTTTTGCTGCTGGTGCCGCCTTGGCGCCGCCACTGGAAATTGCGGCATCGACATCGGCCTTTACCACGCGGCCGCGGGGGCCGGAGCCTGTCAGCGCCGCGACATCTATACCAGCTTCGCTGGCGATGCGCCGGGCCAGCGGCGAGGCGAAGATGCGCTCACCGTTTGCGTGGCCGTTGGCGACCGGCACCGCTTCCGCCTCAGGCGCAGGTGCGGCAGGCTCCTGCTTCGACGCTTCGGGTTTTGATGTTTCCGCTTTGGCGGCTTCCGCTTTCGGAGCCTCAGCCTTTGCCGGCGCGGCGCCGTCACCGCTTTTCGCGGCGGCCGCCGCATCCTCGCCCTCAGCCGCCAACACCGCGATCAGCGCATTGACCTTGACGCCTTCAGTGCCGGCCGGAACCACCAGCTTGGCGACCGTGCCTTCGTCGACGGCTTCGACTTCCATCGTTGCCTTGTCCGTCTCGATCTCGGCAATCACGTCGCCCGGCGAGACCTTGTCGCCTTCCTTGACCAGCCACTTGGAAAGGTTGCCCTCTTCCATTGTGGGCGAAAGCGCCGGCATGGTGATGTTGATCGGCATTTTGTCCTCCCGCCCTGCTCAGCGATACGTGACGGCTTTGACCGCCTCGACGACCTCGCCGACATTGGGCAGCGCCAGCTTTTCGAGGTTCGCCGCATAGGGCATCGGCACGTCCTTGCCGGCAATTGTAATGACCGGTGCATCGAGGAAATCGAAGGCGCGCTGCGAGACCTGATTGGCGACATGGTCGCCGACCGAGTTCTGCGGAAAGCCTTCCTCGACCACCACGAGGCGATTGGTCTTTTTGACCGAGGCGATGATCGTGTCGAAGTCGAGCGGGCGGATGGTGCGCAAGTCGATTATCTCGGCATCGATGCCCATGCCGCGCAACTCCGCCTCGGCCTTGATCACGTAGGTCATACCGATGCCGAACGAGACGATGGTCACGTCCTTGCCGGATTTGTGAATGCGCGCCTTGCCGATCGGCAGCACGAAATCGTCCATCTTCGGCACGTCGAAGGAGTGGCCGTAAAGGATTTCGTTCTCGAGGAAGATGACCGGGTTCGGGTCACGGATCGCCGCCTTGAGCAGACCCTTGGCGTCGGCGGCGGTATAGGGCATCACCACCTTCAACCCGGGAACATGGCTGTACCAGGCGGCATAGCATTGCGAATGCTGCGCGGCGACGCGGGCAGCCGCGCCGTTCGGGCCGCGAAAGACGATCGGGGCGCCCATCTGGCCGCCGGACATGTAGAGCGTCTTGGCGGCTGAATTGATGATCTGGTCGATCGCCTGCATGGCGAAGTTGAAGGTCATGAATTCGACGATCGGCTTCAGGCCGGCCATCGCCGCGCCAACACCAACGCCGGCAAAGCCGTGCTCGGTGATCGGCGTGTCGACTACGCGCCGCGGACCGAATTCCTGCAACAGGCCTTGTGTGATCTTGTAGGCGCCCTGGTACTCGGCGACTTCCTCGCCCATGACGAAGACGTCGCCGTCGCGGCGCATTTCCTCAGCCATTGCGTCGCGCAACGCTTCCCGCACCGTGGTCGAGACCATTTCGGTGCCGGCCGGGATGTCCGGATCGGCGGCAATTTCCAGCCTGGGTGCGGCGGCAACAGGTGCTGCCGCTTCGCTCTTGGCCGGAGCAGCAACGGGGGGCGGAGCAGCCGCGGGCGCTGCCGCTTGCGACACGACAGCCTCCTCGCCGATGCCTTCGCCCGCCTCGTCGATGTCTTCGCCATCGACGGCCAGCACAGCGATCAGTGTGTTGACCTTGACGCCTTCGGTGCCGGCAGGAACCACGATCTTGGCAAGCGTGCCGTCGTCGACGGCTTCGACTTCCATCGTTGCCTTGTCGGTCTCGATTTCGGCAATGGCGTCACCGGCCGCGACCTTGTCGCCTTCTTTCTTCAACCACTTCGAAACATTACCCTCTTCCATGGTCGGCGAGAGGGCGGGCATGAGAATTTCGATCGGCATGTCCTTGCCCTCTCGTTAAAGTACGATGTCGGTCCAGAGCTCGGACGGATCTGGCTCCGCGTCGTTCTGGGCAAATTCTGCGGCGTCGGCGACAACGTCGCGGACTTCCTTGTCGATGGCCTTGAGTTCGTCCTCGCTTGCCCATTTCTTATCGAGCAGCCGCGCCTTGACCTGCTCGATCGGGTCACGTTCGGAGCGCATTTTCTGCACTTCTTCCTTGGAGCGGTATTTAGCCGGATCCGACATCGAATGGCCGCGGTAACGATAGGTCTGCATTTCGAGAATGAGCGGCCCGTTGCCGGCGCGGCACCATTCGGCGGCGAGGTCGCCGGCTGCCTTTACAGCGCGCACATCCATGCCGTCGACCTGGATGCCTGGAATCTTGAAGGACGCGCCGCGGTGCGAGAAATCCGTCTCGGCCGACGAGCGCGAGACCGAGGTGCCCATGGCGTAGCGGTTGTTCTCGATGATGTAGATCACCGGAAGCTTCCACAGCGAGGCCATGTTGAAGCTTTCGTAGACTTGGCCTTGATTCGCCGCGCCATCGCCGAAATAGGTCAGCGTCACATTGTTGTTGCCTCGATAGCGGTTGGCGAACGCAATGCCGGTGCCGAGCGACACTTGCGCGCCGACGATGCCGTGGCCGCCGTAAAAATGCTTCTCCTTGGAGAACATGTGCATCGAGCCGCCCTTGCCTCTGGACAGGCCGCTACGGCGCCCGGTCAGTTCGGCCATGACGCCGCGCGGCGACAACTCCATGGCCAGCATATGACCATGGTCGCGATAGGCGGTGATCATCTGGTCGCCATCGATCAGCGCCATCTTCATGCCGGTAACGACCGCTTCCTGCCCGATGTAGAGGTGGCAGAAACCGCCGATGAAGCCCATGCCGTAAAGCTGGCCGGCCTTTTCCTCGAAGCGGCGGATGAGCAGCATGCGCCGGTAGGCGGCAAGCTCCTGGTCTTTGGTGAATTCAACAGGCTTTGGGGTGGAAAGGCCCGGCGTTTTGCCGTCCGATTTGGATTTGGCAGGCGCTTTTCTGGTGGCGGTGGCCATGCATCACTCCCTGTTGGCGTCTCTTGGCGGACAGCGAGGGAGATCAGTTCTCCCACCGATTTGAGGCAGGCTAACATGCAGGGAAGGCTTTCGCCATGCCGAAAACGCATGGCTGTCATGCATCTAAGCAATTAAAATCATTGCAAATATCACCGATTAACTGAAATCCGGTTATCTTGCAACCGGCAGCATGATGGTGATCTCGTCCGCGTGGGACAGATTAAGCGCCTTGCGCGCCTGCTCGTCCAGCATGTCCTTCTCCAGGGTGCCCTCATGCATCAGCTGAACGCGGCGCTCGAGATCGATCCGGCGCGCCCTGACGGCATCGAGCCTGCCCTGCAATTCGGCAGTCTCAGCTTCGAGCTGATACTTGGAATAGATGCCGAACTCGCCATGATAGGCATGGAAGCCGAAATAAGTCAGGAACACCACGCAGAGCGAGGGGATGATCAGCCGGCCGGTGTTTCTTTGCTTGTGCTGGCGTGTCCACATGGTCCGAATCCTCTACGCCGCCTTTGTCGCCCGATTGTGCTTAATGGACGGTTACAGCCTGTTGGATTCAGAGCCAGGAAGCAAAAAAGGGCGGGAATGTCCCCGCCCTCGCCGCCACGGATTTTCTCTCGAAATCAGCTTTTCACGATCGACTTGCCGGCATATCGCGCCTGCTTGCCGAGCTCCTCCTCAATGCGGATGAGCTGGTTGTACTTGGCCATGCGATCCGAGCGTGACAGCGAGCCCGTCTTGATCTGCCCGCAATTGGTAGCAACGGCGAGGTCGGCGATGGTCGAATCCTCGGTCTCGCCCGAGCGGTGCGACATCACCGCGGTATAGCCGGCCTTGTGCGCGGTCTCGACGGCGTCGAGCGTTTCGGTAAGCGAGCCGATCTGGTTGACCTTGACCAGGATCGAATTGGCGACGCCCATGCGGATGCCGTCGCGCAGCCGCGCCGTGTTGGTGACGAACAGATCGTCGCCAACCAGCTGCGTTTGCTTGCCGATGAGATCGGTCAGTATTTTCCAACCGTCCCAGTCATCCTCCGCCAGGCCGTCCTCAATGGTGATGATCGGGTAGTCGGCAGCAAGTTTGGCCAGATATCTGGCCTGCACCTTCGGGTCGCGGGTTTTCCTCTCGCCTTCATAGACGTAGTTGCCATCCTTGAAGAATTCGGTCGCCGCGCAGTCGAGGCCCAGCGCAACCTCCTCGCCGGGCTTGAAGCCAGCCTGCTCGATCGATTCCATGATGAAGTCGAGCGCGGCCGGCGCGCTCTTCAGGTTGGGGGCAAAGCCGCCCTCGTCGCCGACATTGGTGTTATGGCCGGCGTCCTTCAGCTTCTTTCGCAGCGTATGAAAGATCTCCGAGCCCCAGCGCACGCCGTCGCGCAGCGTCGGCGCGCCGATCGGCAGGATCATGAATTCCTGGAAATCGATCGGGTTATCGGCATGCGCGCCGCCATTGATGATGTTCATCATAGGCACCGGCAGCACATGGGCCTTGGTGCCGCCGACATAACGATAGAGCGGCAGGTCGGCCGCTTCGGCCGCAGCCTTGGCCACAGCCAGCGACACGCCGAGGATGGCATTGGCGCCGAGCCGGCTCTTATTGGGCGTACCATCGAGCTCGATCATGGTCTGGTCGATATGGATCTGATTCTCTGCCTCCATGCCGCCGATCGCCTCGAACAGCTCGCCGTTCACCGCCTCGACCGCCGTGAGCACGCCCTTGCCGAGATAGCGGGGGCCGCCATCGCGCAGTTCGACCGCCTCATGCGCGCCGGTCGAGGCGCCGGACGGCACCGCGGCGCGACCCATCGAGCCGTCTTCGAGCACGACGTCGACCTCGACGGTCGGATTTCCGCGGCTGTCCAGGATTTCACGCCCGACAATGTCGATGATGGCCGTCATTGCGATGTCCCCGATTGATCGATTGAAGCGTCGCGCACCTCTTAGCCAAAGCGCCGCAAAACGCAATCGGGGCACTTGCAAATATTGCCCGTGCGCTACGGATTCACGAAGCACGAAGCGCTGTCATCATTTGTCATACGCGGCATGCCGGTTTCTGGTTTATGGCTGTTGTCGCGCGGGGCGAAACAGGAGGAGTTTCGCCATGTCCCAGTTGAGCGGTATTGTGAGTTTATTCCTGATCGCGGCTGCGTTCCTGACGTCGTGCGACAATCAGCAACCCCCGCAGGGATCGTCGCCTTTGCCGGCCCTGCAGATTGCGCAGTAGCATCCCGCCACATCGAAAGGCCCCCGATTTCCCGGGGGCCTTTTTGATTCCAGGAGACTTAGTCAGTGCCAGTAAGGTCAGTGCCAGTAAGGCTCGACCTTGTAGTAGTTATATGAGGCATCACGCGCGGCCTCGCCGTCGGCGCCGGTCAACTCGTTGATCGAATAGGAAGGAGCGGCCATCAGCTGGTCTTTGGTGAACGGCACGACATAGCCGCCCTTGTTCTCGTCATAGTCAAGGCTCGCCCACGGAATGGCGTGGTATTTCTCGCCGATGCCGAGAAATCCACCAAAACCGATCACGGCAAACATGATTCCGTTCGACAGCTTGTCGAGCATGACGTCCTCGATGTCGCCGATATGAGTGCCTTCCGTATTGTAGACCGATGTGCCGATAACCCGCGAAGCGGCGATGGCTTCGGTGTGTCCCGTCTGGGTCGTCATGGTGTGCTCCTCGTCGTCGTTGACATTAGATTTTGACAATGAGGGCCGCGGGCTAAGGTTCCAGGCAGGTTCGAAATTCTTCAAAGTTTCCTGGCGGCGCTGCTGTGGCGCAACTGCTGGTTCAACCCACGCTTTTGGCAACGCGATCGAACGCCATCAGCCGTTCAAGCAATGCGGGAAGATCCTTTAGCGGCACCATGTTGGGACCGTCGGAAGGCGCGTTGTCGGGGTCCTGGTGCGTCTCGATGAAGACGCCGGCGACGCCAACCGCGACGGCCGCGCGCGCCAGCGTCTCGACAAAGCGCCGGTCGCCTCCAGACGAACCGCCCTGCCCACCCGGCTGCTGCACGGAATGGGTGGCATCGAAAATCACCGGCGCGCCGATCTCGGCCATGATCGGCAGCGCCCGCATGTCGGACACCAGGGTGTTGTAACCAAAGGATGCGCCGCGCTCGGTGACCAAGACATTGGCGTTGCCGGAGCCGATGATTTTGGCGACGACGTTCTTCATGTCCCACGGCGCGAGGAATTGCCCCTTCTTCACATTGACCACCTTGCCGGTTTTTGCCGCAGCAATCAGCAAATCGGTCTGGCGGCTGAGGAAGGCAGGAATCTGCAGGATATCGGCATGAAGCGCGACGATCGCGCATTGTTCCTCAGTGTGGACGTCGGTCAGGATCGGCAAGGCAAAATTCTTGCGCAAGTCGTCGAAGATCGGCATTGCCGCTTCAAGTCCCGCGCCGCGCGTGCCGCCAAGCGAGGTGCGATTGGCCTTGTCGTAGCTGGTCTTGTAGACGAGCCCAATGCCGAGCCTGTCGGTCAATTCCTTTAGCGCACCGGCCATGTCGAAAGCGTGCTGCCGCGATTCCAGCTGGCATGGACCAGCGATCAGCGATAGGGGCGCGCTGTTGCCGAAAATGACTTTGCCGACCGCAACGGAAGAGTTCGGCATCAGTGGATTGAGCTTGTTCATGCGATCTCCCGGAAAATGAAGGCTGCGCCCTGCCCTGGCGCCGGCGGCACGATGGTATCACCGCCGCGCATGTGGTGTTCCACAGAATTGGCTGCAAGCAGCTTGGCGACGGCATCGCCGTGCCTAATCGAAAAGACGATCCCGGCAAAGCGGAGTTCAGATGGTGCGCCGGCAGGAATGCCGAAGCGTGCCGAATAGGCTGCAGGATCCAGAACGGTCACGACGGCATTCGGTAGCTCATAGACAGTGCCGCCGCCCTGCGCCTCGATTCCGGCTGCGATCGAAATCAAACGGCCTTGTTCGAAAGGTTCGCCAGTGACTGCCACGACTTCGACAATGCCGGTTGCGCCATTAGCGTGGGCCTGCAACGCAGTGCGGTCGACGTTCGGCGCATTGATCCGCTCGCAGGCGAAGAGAAAAGCGTCCGCTGTCTTGCCTGTAGCCGCGAAGGCCAGTTTGAACGATGCGGTATCGCTCTTTCCCGCCGCATCGGTGAAGGCGCGCGAAAAGCTTAGCGCGTCTCCCGCCGACAGACCGGCTTCCATGTAGCGCGCGTGGTCCGCGGCGGCGCTTTCGGTGCCCAGCGCCACGGCAGAAAATCCTTCATCGCCGTTTTCTTCGCGATACGTGCGATCACGCACGACAAAGACATTGCGGTTCGCGATCGCCGTTGCCACGGCCTGCCGGTCAGCGACCGCGAGCGGCTCGAGATAGGTGCCGTCGGTGAGAAAGACACAGCAGTTTTGCGTTCCGAAAGGGTGGATACCTGTCGGCGCAACGGTAAAGCCGAGCAGGGCCAAGCGCGCCCGCGCAACATCGAGGCTTGCTGTCGGCAGCACCAGGTGATCGAGCGGATGAGGCCTTGCGGGGGTGTTTTCGGTCATGTCCCGCGCGATGTGCCTCATTCCTGAAAATGGTTCAAGGGCTTAGCCGGTGCCTCAGCGGCGATCGCAGGCCTCGGCCGCGAGGAGCCGACTTGCCGCCCGCAAAAATCATCCTAGCTCATTGCTATGGGAAGAGACCTTTTCATCGCCCTAGCCGTTATTGCGATAGCAGTTATCGCCGTGCTGATCTGGAACGCGCCAAAGCGGCCGGGCGTCGATCCGACCGAAACCTCCGCGGCTCAGACGGAGTGAAGCGGGCTACGGCGCGGAGCCCCTCCGCGACGTCAAATCTGCCTTGGGAGGCGGTCAACTTGCAACGATGTCGGCCGAATAGCGTAATTCGCGCAGAGGTTTGACCCGGCTGGTCGTCTCTGCATAGAGCGGATGCGCCTTGTAGGCGGCGAGCGCCGCTTCGTCCTCGAACTCGGCGTAGACGACCACATCGATCTCATCCGAGAGCGGGTCGACCTTGGTGTTGAGCGTTACCTCGAAATGACGCGAATGAGGTATCTTGCCAAGCGCCAGGAGGCCCGTGCGCACTGCCTCGACATCCGCTTTATGCCGTGCGCTGAAGAAAACGATATGCCGGATCAACCCAGCCTCCTCGACCGTTGGACCGGCGTTCTTTTGTGTCAGCGGCAGCGTGCCGTCAATCGGCAGGTTTGTCGCGTCTGCGAACCGTAGGTGCGAAGAGAAACTACACCATGCTCGTTACATAGTGCACGATGCGGGTCACCTCCCTGACCGTCCTGTCGAGGTAGCGGCCTTGGTTGTAAATGCCGTCCCAGATCAGGAAAAAGGTGACGGTCGTGATGACGATGACATAACGCATGACTAAAACTAGCGCATATGGACGGTTGCAACCATAGCGATTCCAACGCTGCTGGGGACCCTTCCCCGAATTTAATGGCCTTTGTGGTCTGTCTGCTGCGATGCTTGCTGGCCAGAATGGCGCTACCGCCACAGGGCGCCTTGGAAAGATAACCCCGCTCGGCTTCGACGACCGCTTCCCGCCTCGATCGACCGACTGCCACACCATTATTCCGGCGGGATTTCGACGGACGCGCTGGATCCGGTCATGCCGCCGTCAAGCGGCGTTTCGCACCACCTGCTTGAAGAGGCCCCCTGTCTCAAACGGATTGGCCGTATCGGGGCAGTATCTTAACGCTGAGACAGTTTCGAGCCGACGTTCAAATCCTCGCCTCAAAGAGTGATGCGGTATTTTGCAAAGCCCGCTTCGCCCTCGCCCGCCGGCTCGATCTTCAGCGACTTCACTTGCGCAATAAACTCCTTCGCCTTGGCGCCGGTCTCGAATACGACGCGGGTTCCCGGCAGTGGCGCAAACGACCAGTTGGCGTCCGCCGACGGGTTGATGGTGCCTTTGCTGACGATATAGCGCACGATCACATCGCGGTTGGTGTCGGGCGCTTCGTAGATGATCTTCGAGGCATTGATCTCCGGGAAATTGCCCCCGCCGCCGGCTCGGTAGTTGTTGGTGGCGACGACGAATTTCCGCTTGGGGTCAATCGGTTTGCCGTCGAACATCAAGTCAATGATGCGGGTCGAGCCAGCATTCACCAGCCCGCCCTTCGAATCATATTTCGGTGGCTGCGACAGATCGATCTTGTATGTGACGCCGTCGATCACGTCGAAATTATAGGATGGGAAGTCAGTGTTGATGAGCGCCTGGTCGGCTTTGCCCGGTTCGATCCGGTTGAAGATGCCGGCCGACATTTCCAGCCATTCCTTCACCTCTGCCCCGGTGATTTCAACGGCGCGCACCGTGTTTGGATAGAGGTAGAGATCGGCGACGTTCTTGATGGCGATATCGCCCACCGCCACGTCGGTGTAATAGTCGGCGCCGTTGCGCCCGCCGGCCTTGAACGGTGCCGCCGCCGACAACAGCGGCATATCCTTCCACTCTGTGTTCTTCAGGATGTCCTTCAAATACCAGGTCTGCGCCTGGCTGACGATCTGCACCGATGGATCATCGGCGACTAGCGCAAAATAGGAATAGAGCGGCGCCGAGGTTTTGCCGACCGGCCGGCGCACATAGGCAAGCGTCGCCTCGTGGTCCTGTTTGAGCGCGTCGATGATGCGCTGGTCGTCCGCGACGGTCGGCTTGTTCGTTTTGTCGACCCGCTCAAAGACCGGCCTGGCCTCAGAGGTCGCCGAGACGATTTTCCACGTCGATCCGTCGCGCTCCAGCAACAGATCGATCAGCCCCATGTGCGAGCCCCAGAAGCCGGCCATGACGGCGGGCTTGCCTTGCAACGTGCCTTTCGCCGTATCGACGGCTTCCAGCGACTGAAAGTCCTTCTTGCCGGGGAAGACCAGATGCTGGTGACCGGTGAACACCGCATCGATACCTTCGACACCGGCAACGAAGAAGGAGGCGTTCTCCATCATGTCACTTTGCTTCACGTCGATGCCGGAATGGGAGAGCGCAATGACGATGTCGGCGCCTTCTTCCTTCATTTGCGGCACCCACGCCTTGGCCGCCTCGACGATGTCGCGTGTTTTGACGCTGCCCTCGAGATTTTTCAGGTCCCAGACCATGATCTGCGGCGGCACGAAGCCGATGATGCCGATCCTGATCGGTTGCTCGGCGCCCGACCCGTCTTTGATCTTCCTGTCGAGGATGACGTAAGGCTTGAGATAAAGCCTGTCGTCGCGCGGGTTCGCGGCGAGCTCCGTGCCGCGGATCAAATTCGCGCAGACAAACGGGAAGTTGGCACCGGCCAGCACCTTGTCCATGAACGACAGGCCGTAGTTGAACTCGTGGTTGCCGAGGGTCGAGCATTCGTAGCCGAGCAGGTTCATGCCCTTCATGACCGGATGCAGATCGCCATCCTTCATCCCCCTCTCGTAGGCGATGTAGTCGCCCATCGGGTTGCCTTGCAGAAGGTCGCCATTATCGATCAGCATCGCGTTGGTTGCTTCCTTGCGCACGGCTTCAATCAACGATGCCGTTCGCGACAGCCCCATCGTGTCGTTAGCTTTGTCGGCGTAGTAGTCGTAAGGCAGCACATTCACGTGGATGTCGGTCGTCTCCATAATCCTCAGATGCGCCTGATTGGCTTGAGCCCGGGCGGAGAACGGGTGCAGCATGATCAGCGCTCCGCTGGCGGCGACGCCGGCGAGGAAATCGCGGCGTGAGACGAGGTGGCGCAATTGGGACATTCGTTTTCTCTTTCTTCCACGACGTGACAAGTCCTGCCCGAAGCAAAGCTTCGCGCCGAAATCCAGTCGAGTCCAGAAGCCGATTCCATCAAGAGGAGGTGACGCGCCGATGAATGTCCGGCAGCGAACAATCAGCCCTTGTCGTCGTCGCCCTGCGTGATCAGCCGCGCGCTGCGCTGACCGGTGAAGTAGATCCATAGCCAACTCAGGGAAACCGCAAGCCGGTTACGAAAGCCGATCAGGAAGTAGATATGCGCCAAGCCCCATAGCCACCAGGCAAGCCGGCCGGTAAGCTTGATCCAGCCGAAATCGATGGCCGCGGCGCGCTTGCCGATCGTCGCCAGGTCGCCGTCATGCCTGTAGCTGAAAGGACGCGGTGTCGTGTCACCGGTAAGCCTTGCCTTGATCGTCGCGGCGACATGCCGTCCCTGCTGCTTGGCGGCGGGCGCGACGCCCGGCACCAGCCGGCCATCCGGCCGCAGGACGTGCGCTGCGTCACCGATGACGAAAATCTCCGGGTTTCCCGGCACACTCAAGTCGGGCTCGACAAGCACCCTGCCCGCGCGGTCCGCTGCTGCGCCGAGCCATTCGGCGGCCGGCGAAGCGGCGACGCCCGCCGCCCACAGGATTGTCCTGGCCGGCAAATGTGTGTCGCCGAAGACGACACCCTCGGCATCGCAGCGCGTAACCGCCCGGCCGAGTTCGACGGTCACGCCGAGCCGTTCGAGCGCCTTCGTTGCATAATCGGAGAGTTCGGGAGCGAAATTGGTGAGGATGCGGTCACCGGCCTCAATCAGCACCACACGCGTCTGCCGCGTGTCGATGTTGCGGAACTCGCCGCGCAGCGTGTCGTGCGCCAGCTCGGCAATGGTGCCGGCCAGTTCCACGCCGGTCGGCCCGCCGCCGACGATCGCCAGGGTCAGCAATGCCTGGCGCTGGGCGGGATCGGTTTCCCGCTCGGCCTGCTCGAAAGCCAAAAGAATACGCCGTCGAATGGTGGTGGCGTCCTCCAGCGTCTTCAGGCCAGGGGCGAACGGTTCCCATTCGTCATGGCCGAAATAGGCGTGCCGCGCGCCGGTGGCCAGCACCAGCGTGTCGTAAGCGACCGTGCCGCCGTCCTGCAGCAGCACGCGCTTGCCGGTGCGGTCGATGCCGGTAACGGTGGCGAGCAGCGTCGTCACGTCCTTGCGCCTGCGCAGAAGATGGCGGATCGGCCAGGCGACTTCGGAGGTGGCCAGCGCCGTCGTCGCCACCTGGTAGAGCAGCGGCTGAAAAAGGTGATGATTGCGCCTGTCGATCATCGTGATACGCACCGGCGAGCCGGCTAGTGCGCGGGTGAACTCGAGGCCGCCGAAACCGGCACCTACGACGACGACGTGATGGTTGGCTGTGTTCATCTCGCTCATCCCTCTCGCCAAGGCTGATGTAAGTATCGTTGTGCAGTGCAGCAATGCCTGCGCTGCAACTACCTGGGAGTCGTCGCTTGATGTCGTGAATACGCATGCTGCGGACTCGTTCCCGGATATAGCCTGCGTCCAGGATACTACTTGGTTGGAACTGTATATTGCAGGTGAAGCATGGCTAGCGATGAAGACGAAGGCTCAGCGCAGTACGCCTCGCCGCCTTGTTTTATGCACGAGCTCGATCCGGAGTTCCAAGCGCCGCTATCCGACTGGACCGACGTAAGGCGCTGGCGCAAGGCCGAGCGCGAGCGGTTGATCGCATCCCGCCTTGCCGTTTCAGCCGACACGCGCGCAGCTATGTCGCAGCGTATTGCCGAAGGGCTCGACGCGGTGATCGGCGACATCGCCGGCCGTTTGGTCAGCCTCTACTGGCCGTTTCGCGGCGAGCCGGACCTGCGCCCTTGGATGGAAACCGTTAACGCGCGAGGCGGGCGCACGGCGTTGCCCGTCGTCGTCGAGAAAGACCGGCCGCTTGTCTTTCGCGCCTATGCCCACGGAGACCGGCTGGAGAAGGGCGTCTGGAATATCCCGATACCGGCTGACGGTGATCCGGTGTTGCCCGACGTCGTCATTTCGCCGATCGTCGGCATCGATCCCGGGCAGTTCCGCTTGGGTTATGGCGGCGGCTTCTTCGATCGCACGCTTGCCGCGATGCCGTTCAAGCCGCTGGTCATCGGCGTCGGCTACGAGTTGCAGCGCATCACCACCATCTACCCGCAGCCGCACGATATTCCGATGGACCGTGTGGTGACTGAGGCATCCAAGGCCTAGGCGAGTTCGGGGCCTAGGCGAGTTCAGGCTTCATTCCCACGGCTGTGCGATCGACGATTTCGCGCAAGGCAAAGGACGAATTGATCTTCGTCACATGCGGCATTGCCGACAGCCACTCCTTGTGGATACGTTCGTAGTCGACGAGATCCTTTGCCGCTATGCGCAGGATGTAGTCATATTCGCCCGACATCAAATGGCAGGACAAGACGTTCGGGCAGCGCTTTATCGCTGCCTCGAAATCCGACAACGTCTTCTCGAATTGCCCGGACAGCGATATATGCACGATCGCCGTCATCTGGTGCCCAAGTGCAGCGTTGGACAGCCGGGCGTGATAGCCGCGGATGGTTCCGGATTTCTCCAGATTGTCCAGCCGCCGCGAGCAGGCCGACTGGGACAGGCCGACCTTCTCGGCGAGCGCTGCGTTGGGTATCCGCCCATCCTTCTGCAACGTCTCGAGAATGGCGATATCAATCCTGTCGAGCGGCATTTTTGCGGGTTCCTGCGACAATTCTAATGTTTCGCGCAACGATTATCGAACAGTGGCTTCTCAGGCAAGCGCATTCGCAAACACTTACCGAACGATTCGTGGTTCACTATCTCTAGACAGGGAACGAGCCCCAAAGGGCCGGATCAGGAGAAGAACGATGCGCATCGGCTGCCCCCGGGAAATCAAGAATCACGAATATCGCGTCGGCCTGACGCCGGGTTCGGTCCGCGAATATGTCGCGCATGGCCATGAAGTGTTGATCGAGACCGGCGCCGGCGCCGGCATCGGCGCCGACGACAACGCGTATCGTGCCGCCGGCGCCACGATCGCCAAGACGGCAGCCGACGTTTTTGCCAAGTCCGACATGATCGTGAAGGTCAAGGAGCCGCAGCCCAACGAATGGGTTCAGCTCCGCGACGGCCAGATCCTCTATACCTATCTGCATCTTGCCCCGGATCCGGAGCAGACCAAGGGCCTGCTGGCCTCCGGCGTGACCGCGATAGCCTACGAGACCGTCACCGACGAGCGCGGCGGTCTGCCGCTCTTGGCGCCGATGTCGGAAGTTGCCGGCCGCCTGTCGATCCAGGCGGGTGCAACGGCGCTGCAAAAGGCCAATGGCGGCCGCGGGGTGCTGCTTGGCGGCGTGCCCGGCGTGCTCCCCGGCAAGGTAACCGTGCTCGGCGGCGGCGTCGTCGGCCTGCATGCTGCACGGATGGCCGCCGGCCTTGGCGCCGACGTCACCATCATTGACCGCTCGATCCCGCGCCTGCGTCAGCTCGACGACATCTTTGGCGGCCGCGTCCACACCCGCTACTCGACCGTCGAGGCGCTGGAAGAAGAATGTTTTTCGGCTGACATCGTCGTCGGCGCCGTGCTGATCCCGGGGGCAGCAGCGCCCAAGCTGGTGACGCGCGAGATGCTGTCGGGCATGAAGAAAGGCGCCGTGCTGGTCGACGTCGCCATCGACCAGGGCGGCTGCTTCGAGACCTCGCACGCCACCACCCATGCCGAGCCGACCTATGAGGTCGACGGCGTCATCCACTATTGCGTCGCCAACATGCCGGGTGCGGTGCCGGTCACCTCGGCCCACGCGCTCAATAATGCGACGCTGCATTATGGCCTGCAGCTCGCCGACAAGGGCCTCAAGGCGCTGGTAGACGACCACCATCTGCGCAACGGGCTGAACGTCCACAAGGGCAAGATCACGAATCGCGCGGTGGCCGAAGCGCTCGGTTACGAGCTGGTCGAACCGAAGGCCGTTCTCGCCGCCTGAGCTGTCCGTATCTGCCTCTCCAGTGCCCATCGGAGTCGTCCGACGGGTTTTTCTTATGTCGAAAAACTGAAAAGTGTCGGGCGCGCGGAATAACCGGACAACAAAAAAGCGGAGCCAAAGCCCCGCTTCCTCGGTAGTCGAAAATTCCCGCCGGTTCATCCGCGGTCGGCAAATCGATCGACGGTGCCTTTCTACCGCTTGTATGCGACGGGAGTACGACAGCCCCAAGCCGGTGCAACTGTCCGGTTACGCGCGGTCGATCCGGCACTGATAGCAATTGTTGCGCGCCGAGCGGATGTGGACGTAAGCGATGTCGTCGCGTTCGAATAACGTCTCTGCCCGTGCGGCAATGGCATCGGCCGGAATGACGCCGCCGCTGCCGTAAACGATGCGGTCGTCCTTGCCATAACCGCGCACAATGTAATCGCTGCTTTCGAGCATTTCGGGAAGCATTTTCCCCTCGGCGGCGCGTTCGCATTCTTTCGCATGCAGAAAGATCGGCCCCGTTTCGGCATAAGGCTGCAGCTCCGGAAAAGGTCGATAGGCCAAAACAAGATAGGCCTCTCCCAAAGCAATATTCTTCAAGCAATGACGGCAAGGCACGCCGTCGCCATCCGAAATTTGCCGCTCTGGCTTCAAGCCATAAGCATCCGGCCCGCCGCGCTGAAGTGCCCGGACAGCATTGGTTGGTAAGGCTTTGAATTTTAGCGTCATGACAAAATCTCCGGCGTCGTCGACCGGAAATTATGCTCGCAAGACAGCGTTTCCCACCCGATTCCTGCCGAAATGGATCAATCCATCAGCGCGTCGAGACCACGAACCAGACCTTTGATCTGCTGTACCCGTCTGATGGCGAGCAGCGTGCCCGCCACGTAAGGCGCTGCGGACGAGCCGGCGTCGTGGCGTATGGTCAGCCGCTCGTCTGGCAAACCGAACAGCGCCTCGCAGGACAGGATGTAGGACGGCAGGCGAAGCGCGTGCACTTGCACCCCCTCGCCTGCGCCGACCGCACCACCGCGTGTGGCCGGCACGCCGGAGACCTCGGAGACCGGCTTTGCCGTTGAGGCCTTGCGGATGTCGGCCAGCGCTTCAGCAAGCTCTCGTGCGGTTCCGGAGGGCGCGTCGGGCTTCTTTGCACTAGCATAATCGATGACCTCGACATCCGGCACGTATTTTGCCGCCATAAGTGCAAACCGCTTCATCAGCGTGGCGGTGATGGAAAAGTTGCCAGCGGCAACAACGCCGACGCCATTGGCGCGCGCCGCGGCGTCGATCTCGGCATAGTCGGCAGCTCCCAGTCCCGACGTGCCGATCACCGTGTGCCGTCCGTTGTCGATGGCGAGCAGCACATGGTCTTTCACGACATGCGGCTTGGTAAAGTCGACCAGCACGTCCGACGGCGCCTCCAGCGCCTCGGCCAGCGAGGCCGAAACGGCAATACCATTAGCCGGCATACCAACCAGCAGACCGGAATCCTGCCCCGCTCCGCTGCGTGATACAGCCCCGGCCAGCGCCATGTCGCCTTGCGCCCCGATCGCTGGAACCAGCGCTTTGCCGACCCAGCCGGTCGCGCCGGCCATTACCACGCGTATTGCCATCGTGCGATCCTCCATCACCCATCGGTTTTTAGACGATAGCGATATGGAAAGAGCCAAGCTCATTCAAGTCGGGCTCGCCTTTGAGTGTTGATCCAGAGACTCTGGGACATTGCAAGACAAGCTGAAGCTCGGATGAACGGGCCTGAAAATCAGGGCCGCATGACGCTGGCCGCGCGCTCGGCAAAAGACATCGGATGTACGACCTCCTTTTTTTGCGCCACTGGCGTAAAGCCGAGTTTTTGATAGAGCGGCAGTGCTGCTGGGTGATCGAGGGTGCAGGTCTGCACCGTCACCCGCTTTGGCCCGTGCGACCATGCCGCGGCGATTGCCGCACCGAGGAACCAGCGGCCGATGCCTTGCCCGGTCGCGTGCTCCATCATTCCGAAATAAGCGAGTTCCACTTCCTCCGGCAAATGCGGCTTGAGGTCGAAGAAGCCGGCCGGCGCACCATCCAGATAAAGCACCCTGATGTCGCGGTCCTCGCGGTGGATGCCCGCCGCAAGCTCCTCGTCGCTCAGCCTCAGCACATTGACCCAGTGCCATTTGCGGCCCACCCGATCCATCAAATAGCGGTAGAAATGCAGCGGAATGTCTTTGGTCTTGAGCAGCGCGATCTGGCGGTTGTACGGCAGCGGCGGCGAATAGGCAGGTGGCACATGCATTTCGAGAAACGTCACGGTGACGTCGATGTCTTCCAGCGATCCGTCTTCCATCCCCGTCAGTCCTTGCCCGTCACGACGGGCGTGTCGGAAAGCCCGCCCCATTCGGTCCATGAACCGTCATAAAGCCTGTTGTCGGCATGGCCAAGCGTCTCCAAAGCCAGCGTGACAGCTGCCGCGGTGACGCCCGACCCGCAGGAGGTGACGACCGGCTTCGACAGGTCGAGGCCGGCTCCTTCGATCACTTTGCGCAGCCTGTCCTTCGGCAACAATTCGCCGTTTTCCGAAAGCGCCGAAAATGGCACGTTGTGCGCGCCCGGCATATGGCCGGAGCGTATGCCGGGGCGCGGCTCCGGCTCGGTGCCGGCAAAACGGCCAGGCGAGCGCGCGTCGGCGATCTGGCTCTCCCCCGTCTCGACGATCCGGCGCATGTCGGCAAGGCTGGCGACGCGGGCGGCATCGAAGTTGGCATAAAACACGCAAGGCGCGATCTTCGTCGGCTCCGCCGTCACCGGCCGTCCGGCGGCTTTCCAACGATCGAACCCGCCGTCGAGTATATAGACCTGGAACACGCCCATGACGCGAAACAACCACCAGGCGCGCGGTGCAGAAAAGAACCCTGGCCCGTCATAGACAACAATCGTGTCATCGGCCGAAATACCCATCGCGCCGACATATTGCGCGAAATGCTGCGGCGACGGCAGCGTGTGCGGCAGAGCCGCGTCGGGGTCCGAAACCGCATCCTGGTCGAGGAAGCGGGCGCCTGGAATATGCGCTGCGTCGTACTCGGCGCGCGCGTCACGCTTTTGCGCCGGCAGATACCAGGACGCGTCGACAATCGTCAGGCCGGGTTCGCCGAGCCGCTTCTGTAACCAATCGGCATCGATGGTGAAAGGACTGTCGTCGGCCATCTTTTCTCTCCTGTCCCGCCCGTCGCAGTCCTATATCAGGCTGGCGGCATAGGACCAAAGCGAATGCGGAAGCGCCGGTTCTCGCGGCCCTTCTTCTCGATCTTGCCGATATGGATCTCGCCGATTTCGCTGGTGCTCTTTACATGGGTGCCGCCGCAAGGCTGGCTGTCGATCGAAGCGTTCTCGCCGATGCAGACCAATCGGATCCTTCCCGTGCCGGCCGGAGGCCGCACATTCTTGGATTTCACCAGGCCCGGATTGGATGCCAGTTCCTCGTCGGAAATGAGCCGGGTGAAGATCGGGTGGTCGGCTCGCACCAGCTCCATCAGTCTGGCCGTCACGCCTTCCTTGGTAAAGCCGGCATCCGGGATGTCGAAATCGATACGGCTGTCGTCCTCGGAAACCGCGGCGCCGGTGATCGGGAACGGACAGACGACGGTAAGCAGGTGGCAGGCAGAATGCATGCGCATCAGCAACTGCCGCCGCGGCCAGTCGATGGCGAGCCTCATGCGCTCGCCCACCTTTGGAACTGCCTGCTCCGGCGCCGGTACATGGATGATCTCGTCCTTGGTTTCGCCGGTGACCGTAGCGGCAATCGCTATGCCGGTGCCGTCGGCGCGTTCGAGGCTGCCGGTGTCGCCCGGCTGCCCGCCCGATGTGGCGTAAAACACCGTCCGGTCCAGAATGATGCCGCCGCGATCATTGACTGCGACGACGGTGGCGTCGGCCGTCCCCAGATAGGCGTCGTCACGAAACAGCGCTTCGGTCTTGTGCGCCATCACGCAACCCTTTCGAACGGTACTGAAATCGTGCTCTGTTGCTCCATCCACCCCGGCACCGGCAGCTTCTTTTCGCGCAGGAATTCAGGATTGAACAGCTTCGACTGGTAGCGCGTGCCGTAGTCGCAAAGCATGGTCACGATAGTGTGGCCGGGGCCTAGCTCGCGCGCCAGGCGAATGGCGCCGGCAATGTTGATGCCCGTCGAACCGCCAACGCAAAGCCCCTCCTCCTGGATCAGGTCGAATACGATCGGCAGCGCGTCCTCGTCGGGGATCTGGAAGGCAAAATCGGGTGTAAAGCCTTGGAGGTTGGCGGTGATCCGCCCCTGCCCGATGCCTTCGGTGATCGAACTGCCCTCGGATTTCAGCTCGCCGCTGGTGTAGAAGGAATAGAGCGCTGCCCCCAGCGGATCGGCCAGCGCGATCTTGACCTGGTTGTTTTTGGCCTTCAGCCCGAAACCGACGCCTGCCAGAGTGCCGCCGGAACCGACCGCCGACACGAAACCATCCACCTTGCCGTCGGTCTGGTTCCAGATTTCTTCGGCCGTGGTGCGGATATGGCCGTCACGGTTGGCGACATTGTCGAACTGGTTGGCCCAGATCGCGCCGTTCGGCTCGCTCTTGGCCATCTGCTCGGCCAGCCGGCCCGACAGCTTCACGTAGTTGTTCGGGTTCTTGTAAGGCACGGCCGGCACTTCGATCAACTCGGCGCCGAGCAGTTTGATGGTATCCTTCTTCTCCTGGCTCTGGGTGTCGGGAATGACGATCACCGTGCGGTAGCCGAGCGCCTTGGCAACCAGTGTCAATCCGATGCCGGTATTGCCGGCCGTCCCCTCGACGATGACTCCGCCGGGCCGCAGCAGCCTGCGCTGCTCCGCGTCGCGGATGATAAACAGGCCGGCGCGGTCCTTTACCGACTGCCCGGGATTCATGAATTCGGCCTTGCCCAGGATCTCGCAGCCGGTTGCTTCCGAGGCCTTGTTGAGGCGGATCAGGGGCGTGTTGCCGATCACGTCGATCACAGAACGGGGCATGGAGATTCCTTTGTGGGTGCGGCGAAACCCTAGAAACCCGAAGCTTCGGTTTCAAGGCAAGAATTTGCCTGGTCCAGTCGCATTTCGCACACTGCAATTCCTGCAGCCAGGAGCGCCCGATCGGTATTCATTTCAACCATGTACCGAAAAGCACTCTTTTCATTCGATTTCTTCACCGGTAGAGCACAGGCTAAGAAGAGCCGGCGGGGCGCAACATGACACTCTATCGGGCCAATCCGAAGCATGGCGTCGCCTGGATTACGGGCGGCAGCAGCGGTATCGGCCGTTCACTGGCCAAGGATCTTGCCACTCGGGGCTATGTCGTCGCGGTGACTGCGCCAGATGACCATCCGATCGATACGCTCATCGTCGAAACGGCGCAGATGGCGGGCCGCGTCGCAGCCTTTCCCTGCGACGTGACCGACGAAAAACGCATGGCAAAGACGGTTGCGGCGATCGAGAAAGATCTCGGTCCGATCGTGTTGGCAGTGTTCAACGCGGGAAGCTATATCGCAACGCCGGGCGAGGATCTTGTCGCGCGCAATTTTCGTCGGTCTTTCGAAGTCAATTATTTCGGCATCATCAACGGCCTGCTGCCGGTCATCGAACGCATGCGCGTGCGCTCGCGCGGCCACGTCGTGCTGATCGGTTCGGTCACCGCCTATTTCGGCTGGCCCACCACCGCCGCCTATGGCGGCACCAAGGCGGCGGTCAATATCCTGGCCGAGTCGCTGAAATACGATTTCGACAAGATGAACGTCCGTATCCAGGTGATTAATCCAGGCTTTGTCGACACGCGGCTGACCGAAAAGAACTTCCTGCCGATGCCGGGCTTGATGCCGGTCAATCTGGCCTCGCGCCGCATCGCGCAAGGCATCGAATACGGCGGCTTCGAAGTCACTTTCCCACGCCGCCTGAGTTGGACGCTGAAACTGCTCAGGATGCTGCCGAGGCCGTTCTGCCGATGGGTGATCAGCACGGTCACCCGCTGGAACGCGCGGCCGCTGAATTTCGACCGCAAGCCGCCAGTCGAGTAGGATCGGTGATGGGCGAGCGATCGTGCTTGCGGGTCGCTGGGGCGCCGCACATGAATTGGTGCCGGTCGACGATACCGGCGACCCGGACAACCACGTCATTGCCGGCGACGCGCTGTCGCCATCGACCACGGCTTTCCTCGCGCAGCGGATCGTCGTGTGGGTCGAGGCGGTGGTAAGTGAACCAAAGCCCCAAGCAAGAGGGCGACCGAAGCATCGCTCCGGTCGCCCTCTTCAATCGTATTCGACCAAGCCAGGCTTGGCTGACCGCAACACGGTCAGATTATGCGGCCCGCGCTGCTGGCCGCTTGCCGCCGAAGCGGCGTTTGTTATTGCCCTTGAAGGGCTTGGCGCCTTCCGGCTTGCGCTCGCCCGCAAAGGCCGGCTTGTCGCCGAACCGCTTCTTGCCGAAGCCGTTGTTTGCGCCGCTGGGCCGCCTGCCGTCGCGACGGCCATTGTGGTCGTTGCGATCATTGGCCGGTTCGAAGCTGCGCTCATTCTTCTCGGCGGGATTGCGCTGCGGATCGGGGCTGCCGAGATGGTCGGCAATGATCGGCAGCTTGGTGCGGATGATGCGCTCGACCTGACGCAGCTTGCTGTTTTCAGACGGGTCGCAGAGTGTGATGGCGATGCCGTCCATGCCGTTGCGGCCGGTGCGGCCGATCCGGTGGACATAGCTCTCCGCCTCGTCCGGCAGGTCGAAATTCACCACATGGCTGATGCCGGGCACGTCGATGCCGCGTGCCGCAATGTCGGTCGCCACGAGAATGCGCACCGAACCCTCACGGAAATCGTTGAGTGCCTTCTGACGGGCATTCTGCGACTTGTTGCCGTGGATGACGGCGGCCTTGAAGCCGTCGCGCTCGAGATCCTTGGTCACCCTGTCGGCGCCATGCTTGGTGCGCGAGAAGATGATGACGGACTTCATCGCCTCGTCGGCGAGCATCTGGGCCAGCACCTGGCGCTTCTGCTTGGTGCGGGCAAAGACGACACCCTGCACGATCTCGGCTGCCGCGGTGCTGTGAGGAGCGACTTCGACGCGGATCGGGTTCTTCAGCAGGCCTTTCGCCAGTTCGGCGATCTCGGCCGGCATGGTCGCCGAGAACAGCACCGTCTGACGGTCCGGCGCCGTCGCCTTGGCGATGCGCTTCACGTCGTTGATGAAGCCCATGTCGAGCATGCGGTCGCCTTCATCGAGCACCAGCCATTTGGTGTCGGCAAGCATCAGGTCGCCTTCACGCACAAGGTCGGTCAGCCGACCGGGCGTTGCGATCAGGATGTCGACGCCGGGCGCGACCTTCTTCACCTGGCTGAAGCGCGAGACGCCGCCCAGCACGAGCGCGGTCGATACATGCGCGCCCTTGGCGAGCAGCTTGATCATCTCCTCGATCTGCACCGCAAGTTCACGTGTCGGCGCCAGGATCAGCGCTCGGGCCGTCTTCGGCCGGCGCTTGGTACCAAGTGCGATGATCTTCGACAGGATCGGCAGCGCGAACGCCGCCGTCTTGCCCGAGCCGGTCTGGGCGATGCCGAAAATGTCGCGGCCTTCGAGCTGCGGCGGGATCGCCTGGGCCTGGATCGGCTTCGGATCGGTAAAACCGGCGGCATTGGTGGCCTTGAGCAGTGCGCCGGTGATTCCAAGTGCGGCGAAACCGTTCGGTTCCGCAGTGTCCTTACCGGTCAAAGTGTTTTCATTGGTCAAAATATTCTTCTTTCATGCGGCTCCTGGCCGCAAACATCGATGGCGGCAGGGCGCAACCTGCCGTCGAAAATTGTCATGAAACGACAAGGCGGGCGGACGTCATCGTCCGCACGGCTGCGCTGTCGTGCCCGCAGGCTTCATGCCACGGGGCTTTTTCGCCACCTTGCCGATATGTCGGGAAGAGGGAAAACAGACGCAACCAGTCTCATTCATCGAGAAGGCCGGACTATCCCGGCCCAAGCGCCTATGCCGCCGCATATGGCCCAGTTCGCATCGAAATGCAAGGGGCCTGATGTTGCAGCGCAGCAAAAGCCATGAGGAAGCGGCGCTTGCGCTCTCTCGCGGGCATGATTACCACAATGCAGCTTTCCGTTTCGGGGACCGGTCATGAAGGACGTGCTGAAGGAACTCGAGCGCCGCCGCGAGATCGCCCGCATGGGCGGCGGCCAGGCCCGCATCGACGCCCAGCACAAGAAGGGCAAGCTGACCGCCCGCGAACGCATAGACGTCTTTCTCGACGAGGGCTCGTTCGAGGAGTTCGACATGTATGTCGAGCACCGCTCGACCGATTTCGGCATGGAGAAAACCAAGATCGCCGGCGACGGCGTCGTTACCGGCTGGGGCACCGTCAACGGTCGCCCGGTCTATCTTTTCGCCAAGGATTTCACCGTGTTCGGCGGCTCGCTGTCCGAGGCCCATGCCGAAAAGGTGGTCAAGGTCCAGGAGATGGCGCTGCGCAATCGCGCGCCGATCATCGGCCTTTACGACGCCGGCGGCGCCCGCATCCAGGAAGGCGTGGCGGCGCTCGGCGGCTATGCCGAGATCTTCCAGCGCAATGTACTGGCCTCCGGCGTCATCCCGCAGATTTCACTGATCATGGGCCCCTGCGCCGGCGGCGATGTCTATTCGCCGGCGATGACCGACTTCATCTTCATGGTTCGCGAAACCTCCTACATGTTCGTCACCGGGCCGGATGTGGTGAAGACCGTAACCAACGAGACGGTCACCGCCGAAAGCCTCGGCGGCGCTTCTATCCACACGACGAAGTCCTCGATCGCCGACGGAGCCTACGACAATGACGTCGAGGCGCTGCTGCAGATGCGCCGGCTGGTCGATCTGCTGCCCGCTTCCAACACGGCGGAAATTCCCGAGATCGAATGCTACCAGTCGGTCACCGATCACGATCTGTCGCTCGACAGGCTGATCCCCGACAATGCCAACAAACCCTACGACATCAAAGAGTTGATCCTTAAAGTTGCCGACGAGGGTGACTTCTTCGAGATCCAGCAGAATTTTGCGAAAAACATCGTCACCGGCTTCGGCCGTATCGAGGGCCGCACCGTCGGCTTCGTCGCCAACCAGCCGATGGTGCTGGCCGGCGTGCTCGATTCGGATGCCAGCCGCAAGGCGGCTCGTTTCGTGCGCTTCTGCGACTGCTTCTCGATCCCGATCGTCACCTTCGTCGACGTGCGGGGCTTCCTCCCCGCCACCGCGCAGGAATATGGCGGGTTGATCAAGCACGGCGCCAAGCTTCTGTTCGCCTATGCCGAAGCGACCGTGCCAAAGATCACCGTCATCACCAGAAAGGCCTATGGCGGTGCCTATGACGTCATGGCGTCAAAGCATTTGCGCGGTGACATGAACTATGCGTGGCCAACGGCGCAGATTGCGGTGATGGGCGCCAGGGGCGCAGTCGAGATCATCTATCGCAAGGATATCGGCGACGCGGAGAAAATTGCAGCGCACACAAAAGCTTACGAGGATCGCTTCCTGTCCCCCTTCGTTGCCGCCGAGCGTGGCTATGTCGACGAGGTGATCATGCCGCATTCAACCCGCCGCCGCATCGCCCGCGCGCTCAGGATGCTGCGCAACAAGGATATGCAAAACCCCTGGAAGAAGCACGACAACATTCCGCTGTGAGGGGTTGATGTCGCGCCTGGTCTTCTACATGGGAGCGCGCTTCGGCAGGTTTGCCGTCCTGCTTTTCGCTCTGCCGCTGTTCTGCCCAACAGTCTTATGGTTCTGGTTTCTCGACCGGCATCCGCTCGCCGTCATCGCGGCTGGCGTTGTTGCGATCCCAGCTGCGATGCTGGGCATGGTTCTGTTGATCGGGACATTGTTCGCCGGTTTTCGACCCAGCAAGGTGGACGGGATCACTCGGGAATCAGCCCCGAAATTATGGGCCATCTGGGAGAGTATTGCCGGCAAACACCGCGCCAGCCGGACTACCATCGTGCTGAGCCCCGATCTCAACGCTAGCATCGGTGAAGAGCGGCCGTTTGTGGGCCTGCTTGGTCGCAGGGCAATTCTCACCGTGGGCCTGCCGCTGCTCGCAGTGACCGACCAAAAGGGGTTTGCGGCGATCTTGGCCCATGAGGACGCCCATCTGAAAAATAAAGATACAAATGGCGGGCTCAACCTGGCCGAACTCGAAAAGAGCTTCGATCTAATCTTTGACTTCGCCCCACCGGGAAAAACAGTTTCGGGCAGCCTGTTCTACTGGATGCTTGGCCCGCTGTCGCGCACGCTGGAGCGCGAAGAAATACGGTTGTCGCGGCGGGCGGAAATTGACGCGGATCGTCATGCAGCGATGTCCGGCGATGCATATGAAGCGGCCCGCGCCCTGCTGCTGGTCGGTGCCGCCAGTGCGTTCTTCGATGACCAAGTGTATATTCCGCTTAAACGTGAACTGCTTGGCACCATGGTACCGCCTCGTCCACCACTCGAAAGAATTCTGGCGGCCGCCAGTCACCTGTCGAGCCTTCCCATCCTGCAAGAATATGCGCAAAAGGCCTGGGACGCGCCAGATAACGAAAGCGCGGATCATCCGCCCTGGTCCGAACGTTTGACTGCTCTTGGATTTAGCTCGGCTCCAGAGATAGAACCAATTCTGGTTTCCGCCTTGTCGAGCCTGCTGAGCGATGAGATCGTCGCCGAACATGTCCGGCATTTCGACGGCGAATGGACATCGAAGATCGCCGACTATCTCGATCGATAGCTATCCACCTGAAACTATAGCGGCTAATGCCCAGTCGGCGCAGGCTATTCCGCTTCCGCCGCTCCGAACCCGCCCCCCCTCGTCGCGCGGACAGCGCCCGACCATGGCGTGGCGTGATTGTCGATGCGCATCTGGAAGATAAAATAAGTCGGCGAGCAGAAGCCGATGCCCTTCACTTTGCCGATACCGGGTGTATCCGGCGGCAGCGACTGACACATGTAATCCTCTCGGCAGAAATGGTCGGCCGAGCAGGCAGGACGATTGCCGCGATTGACGGCGCCGCCCAGGCACTGGTCGAAATTATTGGTCGCCACGCAGGTGTCGAATTTCTTGCCGCCAACCAGCCCGCAAATCTCGTTCGGCATCGGCTTGCCCGTCTTGAAGGCGGCAAAGCTGCGATCCCGGTCATCGCAGCCGCGATAGGCGATACCCGCCGGCACACCGATCTTCGGCGGTCGGCAGGTGTAGGCGACGCGCGAAATGCCTGGCGCGAACGCGGCGAACTGACCGGTGATGGTATACCGGTCATTGAAAGGCCGTGCCGGGTTGCTGGCGATGGATCCCGTTAAACAAGGGTGGCCGGAAAACATGTCTTCGCTGTCCTTGGGCAACAGGCATTGCGCCAGCTTGGTGCGCACGCCGGACGCGGTGGTCAACGGCGTGCAGACGGTGCCGCCACCGCATTGCCATGTCGCGCCGAAGCGGGCCGCATCTTCCGGCATGAAGCACGGCATCGCCATTTCGGCCGGCGAATAGGCAATTTCGCCGGCATCGTTCCATGTCGCCGGCGGCGCGAAGGACAGCGGGCGGAAGCGGTTCGGTTCCTTGCCGTCGGCAGTCGCGTGCAGCCAGGCGACGCGGCGCGGGATGTCGGCGTGGAGATGCGGCGAGATGCCGACCTCGATGCGGTTGAGCGGCGAGGTTGTCTTGTCGTCAAGTCCGATAAAATGGAAGCCGGCGGTCGAGCCCGCCTGATGGCAGCCCTGGCAGGCGCCGTTGTCCAGCCGCTCGGCCAGTGCCTCCGGCGTGCGCACCAGCTTCAGCGCGGAGAAATCGACACCAGCGAAATCCGCGGGCTGGAACAGTGGCGTGAACGGGTGGTTGGCCTGCCTTGCACTGCCGAAGGTCGACCACGAAATGACCTTCCTTGCCAAGAATTCATCGGGGATTTGGTAGACGCCGAGATCGACCGCCGCGACATTGGGGCGGACATAGTTGGCAAGTCTTGCTTTCAGCGCAGCGTCTTCGGCGAGACGTGCCGTGTCGGGCGTGTTTTCCAGCGGCTTTTCGCTGACAGCCGCTCCGTCGATGCCGAAGATACGCATGAGATAGGCAGCCTGCCCGCCGAATTCGGTCTCCTGGCCGGAGGGGAAGCGCACCACTTGCGCATTGAGCTCGAGCTGCTTGAAGGTGAGCGCCGTCCTTTCCAGCGGCCCACCGGTCAGCCAGCCGGCATCGACGCTCTCGTCGAGTTGTGGTGCCCAGCGTCCCGCGACGCCGACACAACCGCCGTCGACATCGGGCGCCACGCTGTAGACGGCGTTGAAGTTGAATGGCAGACGCGAGGCCAGAACCTTGCCGTTTTTGCGGAAACTGTAAGCTAGGCGATAGATGAGGCGCACCTCGCCGCAACTTCCGTCACCTTTCAGCGCGGTGAAATCGCGCCGGTCGAGCCTGTTGACGATACCGACTAGCCGGAAGCGCGCCGCCTCGGTCTTCAGCCAGCGCATGTCCATGATGCGGCCGACATTGCCGTCGGTCACCTCGTAGAGCGTGCGCCCGCCGGCCTTCATCTCGGCCCGCAATGCCGCGACGTCGCTTGCAATCGTTTCGACGATCGCGTGATAGGCCGGCGCCTTGTCGTAAAGCGTCTTCAAATCGCCCTTGCCATCGACGCCGAAAATGCCGGCGAGGCCAAAGCCCTTGGCGTCAAGCTGGGCGAGAACGGCCGGGTCGTCGACGATGGTCAGCGGAGTTCCGGCGTTCGCGGCCTGCGCCATGGATATGGCACTAATGATCGCAACGAGCAGCGCAATCAGGCGGTTCATTCGGCAGCCTTCCCGCGGCTTTCAACGAGCTCGCGCAGGACCGGCACCAGCGCCAGCGGCAGGTCCTCGGCGATCAGCCCCGGTCCGAAACGGCTGCCGGCCTCGGCATGGATCCAGACTGCCGCACAGGCCGCTTCAAAGGCCGGCATGCCCTGCGCCAGCAGCGCGGCGATGATACCCGACAGCACGTCGCCCGAACCGGCGGTGGCCAGCCAAGGCGCGCCATTGTCGTTGATCGCTGCCCGGCCATCGGGGGCCGCAATCACAGTGTCGGCACCCTTGTAGACGAGAGTGGCGTTGGCCCGTTCGGCTGCGGCGCGTGCCTTGGCCAGTTTGGACAGGTCCTTGTCCTCGGCGATATCTGAAAAAAGCCTGACGAATTCGCCGTCATGCGGCGTCATCACCAGAGCCGGCGCGCTCGGCCGGCTGGCGGCTTCGAACAGGGCATCCGTCGCGTCGCGAAACGAGGTGACGCCGTCGGCGTCGAGCACCAGTCCGTCGATCCCACCGTCTTGCCCACGAGCGCCATTCAGCACGGCCAGGGCGAATTCGCGCGTCTTCTCACCAATGCCAAATCCTGGGCCGAGCACGAAGGCCGATGGCCGGCGGCTGCCGACGAATTCGTCCACATCCGCGACAGTGTCTAGCTTGCGCAGCATGATCGAGGTCAGATGCGCCGCGTTCACATGGATGGCGTTCGCCGGCGACAGCAAGGTGACGGCCCCTGCCCCGCTCCTGGCCGCGGCAAGCGCCGACAGCCGCGCAGCACCCGTCGCCGACGGCCCGCCGGAAAAGACGCCGACATGGCCGCGTTTATACTTATGGGCGTCGACGGCCGGAACCGGAAAGCGGCCAAGCCAGAGCGCCGGAATGTTCTCGAATGTTCGTGGTTCAAGCTGCGCAACAACACTGTCGCTTATGCCGATATCAGCGAGCACGATTTCGCCGCACAGCTCGCGCCCCGGTAACAAAAGATGGCCTGGCTTTTTTCGCGCAAAGGTCACGGTGATTCGGGCGTGGAAAGCCTGACCGAGGACATTGCCGCTCTCACCGGAGACGCCCGACGGCAGGTCGACCGCGACGACCGGCGAATTCAACTCCGCCACATTATCGATCGCCTTGGCGGGGTCGCCGGATAGCGGCTTGGACAGCCCCGCCCCGTAAAGCGCATCGACCACGATCGAGCCCGTCTCGGCAACGAAATCCGACAGCGGCCGAGCTTCAACCGGGCACTCCGAGGCAGCGACTGCCGCATCGCTGCCGCCTTTAGGCGATCCGGACGCCCATACCGAGACGTCGACGGCGCTCTCCCGAAGGATGCGCGCCACGACATAGCCGTCGCCGCCATTGTTGCCGGGGCCGCAAAGCACATGGACGCGCGTTGCGTTCGGGTAGCGCTTGAGTACTACGGCAGCAACCGCAGCACCGGCATTGCGCATCAGGCCGATGCCGTCGAATGGACCAGCGGCAATCGCCAGCCGGTCGGCCTCAGCCATTTCGGACGGAGACAGAAGTTCATTGCTCATGCGGGCGACATGCACATCATTTCCCCAAGCATTGTCCAGTTTTTGATCCGACGCAAACCACGAAGGTCCCCAAGCAATTTGGCGGCGTACATCGTTCGGGACGACGGCGCGCAGCTGCCCATGAAATACCCGATCTGCCCAATTTTTGTGCGGACGGCAGGACCGGCGGCGTGTAGGCTCGCGGCATTCATGGCGCATCCAACGCTGCGAATGACGCGAATGTACATTCCCGCGTGGCATGGTATCCAAATCATGTGAGGCCGTTCGGCGCCCCATCAATTGGCACAGTTCGTGCTTGATTGAGGCGCAAGCGGGGCTCACAACCCGTCTTTTTTGGCAGTGGAGGCCACTTTTTACATGAAAAAGATCGAAGCGATCATCAAGCCGTTCAAGCTAGACGAAGTGAAGGAAGCGCTTCAGGAGGCCGGCCTGCAAGGTATCACCGTTACCGAGGCCAAAGGGTTTGGCCGCCAGAAGGGCCATACCGAGCTTTATCGCGGCGCCGAATATGTCGTCGACTTCCTGCCGAAGGTGAAAATCGAAGTCGTGCTCGGCGACGATGCGGTCGAAGCAGCGATCGAAGCCATCCGCAAGGCGGCCCAGACTGGCCGTATCGGCGACGGCAAGATCTTCGTCTCCAACATCGAGGAAGTGGTGCGCATCCGCACCGGCGAAACCGGCATGGACGCCGTCTGAATTTTCCCGTTAAAAGGCCGTGTTCAAAACGTCATCACATAGGGAAGCAGGGACATGACGACAGCCAAAGACATCATGAAGCAGATCAAGGACAACGACGTGAAGTTCGTTGATCTGCGCTTCACCGATCCGAAGGGCAAACTGCAGCACGTTACGATGGATGTCGTCGAGGTCGAGGAAGACATGTTTGCCGATGGCGTCATGTTCGACGGTTCCTCGATCGCCGGCTGGAAGGCGATCAACGAGTCCGACATGGTGCTGATGCCGGATTCCGATACGGTGCATATGGACCCGTTCTTCGCGCAGTCGACCATGGTCATCCTGTGCGACATCCTCGATCCGATCTCGGGCGAATCCTACAACCGCGACCCGCGCGGCACCGCTAAAAAAGCCGAGGCCTACATGAAGGCCGAAGGCATCGGCGACCAGATCTTCGTCGGTCCTGAAGCCGAGTTCTTCGTGTTCGACGACGTCAAGTACAAGGCCGATCCCTACAACACCGGCTTCAGGCTGGATTCGACCGAACTGCCGTCCAATGACGACACCGACTACGAGACCGGCAACCTCGGTCATCGGCCGCGCATCAAGGGCGGCTATTTCCCGGTGCCGCCGGTCGATTCAGCGCAGGACATGCGCTCGGAAATGCTCACCGTGCTCGCCGAGATGGGCGTGCGCGTCGAAAAGCACCACCACGAAGTGGCCGCCGCACAGCACGAGCTCGGCATCAAGTTCGACACGCTGGTCCGCAACGCCGACAAGATGCTGATCTACAAATATGTCGTGCACCAGGTTGCCAACGCCTATGGCAAGACGGCCACCTTCATGCCGAAGCCGGTGTTCGGCGACAATGGCTCGGGCATGCATGTCCACCAGTCGATCTGGAAGGAAGGCAAGCCGACCTTCGCCGGCAACGAATATGCCGGCCTGTCCGAGAGCTGCCTGTTCTACATCGGTGGTATCATCAAGCATGCCAAGGCGATCAACGCCTTTACCAACCCGCTGACCAACTCCTACAAGCGCCTGGTGCCGGGTTATGAAGCGCCGGTGCTGCTCGCCTATTCGGCACGCAACCGCTCGGCCTCGTGCCGCATTCCGTTCGGCTCGTCGCCGAAGGCCAAGCGCGTCGAGGTCCGCTTCCCCGATCCGGGCGCGAACCCCTATCTTGCCTTCGCCGCCATGCTGATGGCCGGCCTTGACGGCATCAAGAACAAGATCCACCCGGGACAGCCGATGGACAAGGATCTCTACGACCTGCCGCCGAAGGAATTGAAGAAAATCCCGACCGTCTGCGGCTCGCTGCGCGAGGCTTTGCAGAGCCTCGACAAGGACCGCGGCTTCCTGAAGGCCGGCGGCGTATTCGATGACGACCAGATCGACAGCTATATCGAGCTCAAGATGGCCGAGGTAATGCGCTTCGAAATGACCCCGCATCCGGTCGAATACGATATGTATTATTCGGTGTGATCCGGATCGTTGCAGCCAATAGAAAAAACCCCGGCAGAGACGCCGGGGTTTTTTATTGTGATGCGATTGGAGAGAAAGTCACAGCGCAGACCTGAGGTCCACGCCATGACGAATGCTCAAGCCGCTGCCGAAACCTCGGCGCTGGTCGGGACGGAGGCGATCGTCTTCAATATCTGCGAGGCGATCTGGTAGGGGTCGCCCTGCGAGTTCGGCCGGCGATCTTCGAGATAGCCCTTGTAGCCGTTGTTGATGAAGGAGTGCGGCACGCGGATCGAGGCGCCGCGGTCGGCGATGCCGTAGCTGAACCTGTTCCACGGCGCGGTCTCGTGCTTGCCGGTCAAACGCTTGTCGTTGTCCGGCCCGTAGACGGCGATGTGATCCATCAGGTTCTTGTCGAAAGCCGCCATCAGCGCTTCGAAATACGCCTTGCCGCCGACTTCGCGCATATAGGCTGTCGAGAAGTTGGCATGCATGCCCGAGCCGTTCCAGTCGGTGTCGCCGAGGGGCTTGCAGTGATATTCGATGTCGATGCCGTATTTCTCGGTCAGGCGCTGCATCAAATAGCGTGCCATCCACATCTGGTCGGCGGCCTTCTTGGAGCCCTTGCCGAAGATCTGGAATTCCCACTGGCCTTTGGCCACTTCGGCGTTGATGCCTTCATGGTTGATGCCGGCGGCAAGGCAAAGGTCGAGATGCTCCTCGACGATCTGCCTGGCGACGGAGCCGACATTGCTGTAGCCGACGCCGGTGTAGTACGGGCCTTGCGGCGCCGGATAGCCACTCTCGGGGAAGCCGAGCGGACGGCCGTCCTTGTAGAAGAAATATTCCTGCTCGAAGCCGAACCAGGCGCCCTCGTCGTCGAGAATGGTGGCGCGCTTGTTGGACGCATGCGGCGTCACGCCGTCCGGCATCATGACCTCGCACATGACGAGAGCACCATTGGTGCGGGCGGGATCGGGATACACGGCGACCGGCTTCAAAACGCAGTCGGAGCTGTGGCCCTCGGCCTGCATGGTCGAAGAACCGTCGAAGCCCCACAGCGGAAGCTGGTCGAGCGTCGGAAACTCGGCATAGTCCTTGACCTGCGTCTTTCCGCGAAGATTGGGAACCGGGGTGTATCCATCGAGCCAAATGTACTCGAGCTTGTATTTCGTCATTCTAGCCTCTCGTTGCTTGATCACCGAACCCTGGATGGCGCCGGGGCGAGCCGGCCTATCCAGCAGCCGACCTGCCGGATTACTAAAATGCAATTCGTGTGCCATTCTCGCCGGCGATGGATGCGGCAAAAGTGAGGTTGTATCCGCCCAAAAACGCTGGTCCGCGGTCATGCTGCGTTCGGATCATCCACAAGCACATTTTGCACAAATAATATGCAAGTACTGATCTTTTCGTAATCATATTGCCTATTTCGATTGCTGAACCTATGTTGGGGAAAGGTTGAATCGGCAAGGTTCTGTCGAAGAAAGGAAACCGACAATGGAAATCACTTCCACTCGTCAGTCGGCCAAAATCCTGATGTTCCCGGTGGCAGCGCGCGCTTCTGCCTCAAATTTAAGCGGAAAGGCTAAGTTCGCGGCAGAACTTGCTTCGTTGCGCAACCGCACGGATTTCGGAAGTGCCTGGTATCATGAGGCAGCGATCGAGGAAGCGTACCAGGATCGGAAGAGCTAAGCCCTGCGCTCGATAAATTGAAAAAGCCCGGCGCGATCGCTCGCGCCGGGCTTTGCTTTGAACCGGACAGGCCGGCTACTGTTTGGTGTGCAGGTCCGTTCCGAGCGTATCCCTGACAAAGATCATGCCGATGATCAGCGACATCGCCGCGATCACCACCGGGTACCAGAGTCCGTAGTAGATATCGCCCTTGTAGGCGCTGAGCGCGAACACCGTCGCCGGCAGCAGCCCGCCGAACCAGCCATTGCCGATATGGTAGGGCAGCGACATGCCGGTGTAGCGGATGCGGGTCGGGAACATCTCGACCAGGATCGCGGCGATCGGCCCGTAGACCATCGTGACGAAGATCACGAGGATGAGCAGGATACCGATCGTCATCGGCCAGTTGACCGCCGCCGGGTCGGCGAACATGGCGAAGGGACCGCCGCCCGGTACGGTGTAGACGGTGACCTCGGGAGCTCCCGCAGCCTCATCGGCAGTCAGCAGCTTGTCCTTGACCGCCTGGTCGGTCGGAACCATCGCCTTCTCGCCGGCGCGGATCGCGGCCGCATCGAGCTTCAGTTCGGGATTGGCCGCGATGAAGGCTTCGAGCTTCTGATCCGGCACCTTCGCCGCTGCCCGTTTCAGCGGATAGCCGCCGTCCTGAAGCGCCGTGTTTACCGCCTTGGCGAAAACAGCGTCCTTGGCCTTGGCTTGATCGCCGGCTGCGGTGGCGTCATACGACTCAACCGTCTCGTTGCCGATTTTGACCGACGCAGCAGTGCCGGGCGCTGCCGTGGCCACTACGTCATAAGGCACCGAGTTCTTGGTCAGAAACGAGGTGGCGATATCGCAGGACGTGGTGAACTTCGCCGTGCCCACCGGGTTGAACTGGAACTTGCAGTCTCCCGGTGCCGCGGTCACCGTCGCACGGGTGTTCTGCTGCGCTGTGGCGAGCGCCGGGTTGGCTGCCCAGGTCAGCGCCTTGAACAACGGGAAGGTGCAGACGATCGCCAGTGCAAGGCCGGCCATGATAATCGGCTTGCGGCCGATCTTGTCGGAGAGCCAGCCGAACACGACGAAGAAGATCGAGCCAACAGCCAGAGCAATCGCGATCATGATGTTGACCGATTGCGGATCGACCTTGAGCACGTTCTGCAAGAAGAACAGCGCGTAGAACTGGCCATTGTACCAAACTACGGCCTGACCGGCCGTGAGGCCGAGCAGCGCCAGCAGCGCGATCTTGGCGTTCTTCCACTGACCGAAGGCTTCTGACAGCGGCGCCTTGGAGCCTTTGCCTTCGTCCTTCATGCGCTGGAAGGTCGGCGATTCAGAAAGCGACAGCCGGATCCAGATCGAAATGCCGAGGAGGAGGAAGGAAACGATGAACGGAATGCGCCAGCCCCA
Source organism: Mesorhizobium sp. M0601 (assembly GCF_040320845.1). Lineage (NCBI taxonomy): Bacteria > Pseudomonadati > Pseudomonadota > Alphaproteobacteria > Hyphomicrobiales > Phyllobacteriaceae > Mesorhizobium > Mesorhizobium sp. M0601. Next base: position 48,423 of record NZ_JAMYQK010000007.1, on the reverse strand, counting down.
GGCGGCGTAGGTTTCCTTGGTCATCGACCCCTGGACGATCAGGATGACGATCAGCGACAGGAACAGGCCGAGCGTTGCCGTCGTCTGTATCCACGACGTGTAGTAGCCGCGGCGATCGTCGGGTGCATGCTCGGCAACATAGGTGGCGGCACCGCCATACTCGCCACCGAGCGCCAGGCCTTGCAACATGCGCAAGATGATCAGGATCCCGGGAGCGGCGATGCCCAAAGTCGCATAGCCAGGCAGCAAGCCGACCAGGAAGGTCGACAGGCCCATGATCGTCATGGTGACAAGGAAAGTGTATTTACGGCCGACAAGGTCGCCGATGCGGCCGAACAGCAGTGCGCCGAACGGGCGCACGAGGAAGCCAGCGGCAAACGCCAGCAGCGCGAAAATATTGCGCGTCGCTTCCGGAATGGTTGGACTGAAAAAAGTCGAACCAATGAACACTGCCAGCGAGCCGTAGAGATAAAAATCGTACCATTCGAAAACGGTGCCGAGCGAGGAAGCGAAGATGACCTTCTTCTCCTCGCGCGTCATGCCGCGGCTTGTTTTGCCGGCGGTCGATGCCATTGCCATGAGCGTATCCTCCCGTGTGATTCCGTCAGTCCTCGATGCTGCGCGTCATCGTCCGCGTTTCCTCGGAACGCAGACTCAGTGCAGCCACCAGTACAAAAAATGACAGAAAGCGCCGTCCAGAGGCAGACCGTCTTTGGGATTATGACTTTGGTCTAATGTGCAGTGCGAAATAGAAACGACGGTGCGGTCAGCCTTTGAGAGCTTCGAGCAGCGTGACTGCCGCCATCATGTCGCGCTTGCGGGCCGCGCGGTGCGCGACGGCCTCGGCATCATGGCCCCATTGCTCGGCCTGCCAGTCCTCGTCGACATGACCGGCAGCCCAGGCCGCCTCGCCGTCGAGCTCGCCGAAGTCGACGGCCAGCGCCAGCAGCGCCGATCCGGTCAGCGACGTCATGACGTGGATGGCGGCAAGGCGCAGCGGATCGGCACGTTGGGCAAGATGCTGGCCAAGCAGCGCGATACTCTCGCGCGGCTGTTCGACATGGATCACGCCTTCGGCAAGATGGAACCGGGCGCCGAGCGCGCTGCGCACCCAGTCGATGACCGGATCCCAATGCTCGTTCTGCCGGTCGACGAGTCCTTTGGGCGCATCGGCGCGGTAGCAGAGCAGATCGGACGAGGCAAAGCGCAGGATGTCCTCCAGCACGGCCTGGGGATCACTGGCGACGCCATCGATTGCCGTATTGACCAGACGCATCACCGGCATCGTCACCGGGTTGATGGTCTCCTCCTGTGCGGCGAATTCCTCGGCGACGAGAGCAGCCGCCTTTTCGGTCGGCAGCTCCAGCAGCGCCTTGGCCGGCGTGCGGACGGGCTTGCCATCGAGATGGACGGCAAAACCGTCTTCGACCGGTGCTACCGCGACGGTCTTGTAGAAGCGCTTCGGCAGCGGCGTCTTCATCTGGATCTGGGCGCGACGCACCGGGTCCGGATCAGAGAGCAGCTTTCCAGCTTCGAGATCGTTCAATATATCGCGCATGCTCATCCGGGACTTTGTTTTCGGGCCGGCCGGTTGACGATGATGAGTCCGGCGGCGATCAGGGCGAGTGCCAGGAAGATACGAACGGTCAGCGGCTCGTTCAAGAACACGGCGCCGCACAGCACACCAAATACCGGCGACAGGAAAGTGAAGCTCGACAGTCCAGATGCAGGGTAGCGCCGCAGCAGCCAGAACCACAGCACATAGGTGAAGGCGACGACATAGACGGCCTGGAACAGCAGAGCCAAGGTCGGCAGAAGAGTAAAGTTGCGGACGGGCGGCCCGGCAAAGGGCATCACCAAAATGCCGACGACAGCGGCTCCGGCCAGCTGATAGAGCAGCAGCTTTTCGGCGCTGGCCGTCACCAGCTTCGACCGCTTGATGACGATATTGGTCACGGCCCACAGAATGCCGGCACCGAGACTGAGCAAATCGCCACCCAATGTTGCGCCGCCATTGGCGCTCAGTTTATCCGAAAACACCGCGATCAATCCAGCGAAAGCGAGCAGAAGACCAACGAGCTTGCGTGCCGTGATGCTTTCGCCCAGCAGGAAATGACCGCCGACCAACATCCAGAACGGCATGGTGTTGACCAGCAAAGTGTTGCGCACGACAGTGGTATGCTCGAGCCCGACATAGAGAAACAGGAACTCGAGACCGAAAAGCGCGCCTGCCAGAATGCCGGCGACGAGGGTCTTGTCGGGCGTGAACAGCGCAATGCCGCGCCAGCGGCACCAGCCGAAAACACACAAGCCGCCGATCACCGAGCGGGCGATCGACAGGAAAACGGGATCGTAGCCGGCATAGGAGATCTTGGCGGCGACGTAGTTCAGCCCCCAGGAAAAAGTCAGCCCAAGCATGATGGCGGCTGCCGCCAGATCGACCGCGTCACGGCGGTCGAGGGTTTCTGTGGCGACGCCCACCAGCGCTAGTCCTCGGCACTCTGCTCGTCGAAACCGAGCAGGTTCCAGCTCTGGCGCATATGCGGCGGCATCGGTGCGGTGACGTCGACAAAGCCCTTGTCGGGATGCGGGATAACGATGCGGCGCGCGTGCAGATGCAGCCGGTTCTGCATGCCGCCTGGAAAATCCCAATTGGTGTCGGCCTCGAAATATTTGGGGTCGCCGATGATCGGGCAACCGATATGGGCGGCATGGACGCGAAGCTGGTGGGTGCGCCCGGTATAGGGTTCCATTTCCAGCCAGGACAGCGTCTGCGCCGCCTGCTCGACTATGCGGTAATAGGAGACGGCGTGATCGGCGCCCTTTTCGCCATGCTTGGCGATACGCACACGATCGCCGTCGGGCGTCGGTTCTTTGATCAGCCAGGTCGAGATCTTGTCCTCGCGCTTCGGCGGCACGCCCTTGACCAGTGCCCAGTAGGTTTTCTTCGTCTCACGCGCCCGGAACGCTTCGGCGAGCTTCATGGCGGCGAGCCTTGTACGGGCGACAACCAGCACACCCGACGTATCGCGGTCGAGCCGGTGCACCAGGCGCGGCTTCTCGCCCTTCTGGTTGCGCCAGGCTTCCAGCATGTCGTCGACATTGCGGGTGACGCCCGAGCCGCCCTGCACTGCCAGGCCGGCCGGCTTGTTGAAGACGAAGACCTTCGGGTCCTCATGGATCAGCATCTTTGCCAAAACGTCGGCGTCGCCCTGGTTGCGGATCGAATGACCGGTGAGCGGGCTTTCACCTTTCTTGTCGACTTCGAGCGGCGGCACACGCACCGTCTGGCCGGCTTCGACGCGGGTATCGGCCTTCACCCTGCCGCCGTCGACGCGGATCTGGCCGGAACGCAGCAGCTTCTGCAGATGACCGAAACCGAGACCGGGGAAATGGCTCTTGAACCAGCGGTCGAGCCGCATGCCCGCCTCGCCGGCGTCCACTGTGATCTGTTCAACGCCTGCCATGATTCCAATCGCCGTTTTGCAGGCATGCAACGGCATTCGCCGGTACCCGCAATCTCACTCGCTTATTCGTTGTCGGTTCCATATTGCAGAACCTGAACTTTCTCCAGCGTAATCAAACCACTTGTCATGATTGTTTCAAGCACGGGCAGGAAAGCGGCCAATTTTTCCTCGTCATCGACGATCTCGATGACGAGTGGCAGATCCTCCGATAGGCGGAGGATCTTCGTGGTGTGAAGCCGGCTGGAATGGCCGAACCCCATCGCGCCGCGCAGGACGGTCGCGCCGGCTATCTGCATTTCGCGGGCCCTCAGCACAATAACCTCATACAGCGGACGGCCATCTGCCCTGTCGTTTTCGCCGATAAAGATGCGCAGCAATTGTGCCTGTGTTGGTATCTTCATTGCCTGGACCCTCTCAGCCGGTTGAGCCGAACTGCAAAGATGTGGCCAAGCCAGACGGCGGCAAGCCAGGCCACCACGGAGATCGCGATATTGAGTCCCGCGGCCACAAACCTCCCGCCTTGCGCGAGGATGAGTGTTTCAAGGCTGAAAGCGGAGAAGGTCGTCAGGCCGCCGCAGAAGCCGGCCATGAAGAATTGACGTTGCAGCGGACCGGCGAAGACGCGACCATCCGGTCCCGTCAATGTCGCGTAGAAGCCGATGAGGAACGAGCCAACAATATTGACGAGGAGCGTGCCGAAGGGAAATCCAGCGCCCCACAGGGCAGTGCTCGTCGATGAGGCAAGCGCCCGCAACACACCGCCGATCATGCTGCCTGCGGCCACGGTCGCATAGAGCCGAACCGTTTCGTTGGTTCTGCGACGGCCAATGAGGCGCGCCGCATGCCCTGCCGCGGCAGTGTCCGTCCCGTCGTGGCGGAGCTTCCGCGGGCCGCTCACCGCGCCCCGCCGCCAATCAGAAGACTTCCGGCGGCAAAGCCCAGCGTCACGCCGCCGAGGCTCAGAAAAACCGAAAGCAGCACATTTCCGCCGGCGCGCCGCCATTCGCCCTCGCGCGCCAGCGCCAGCGTCTGCACGCTGAAGGAAGAAACCGTGGTATAGCAGCCGAGGCCGCCGGTAACGGTAAAGGCCCAGATGGCGGGCATGCCGTCGCGCGCCACCGCATGCGCAACGACGCCGATTGCAAACGCTCCCGAGACATTGACGGCCATAGTGCCCCAGGGAAAGGTCTCGCCGACCCGGCGGGCGACGAAGCCGGACAGGAAGAAGCGGCCCATTGCACCGATCGCGCCACCAAGGCAGACAAGCAACAGATGATACATCGTGCTCCCTCGCGCCGGTCACACCATGGTGTCAGGCGGCTCCGGCCTTCTTCGGCTTGCTGGAACCGATCATCTTCCAGTTCTTGTAGAACATGGCATTGATGCGCTCGACGTTGACCGAAACGATGGCGAGAAGAGCGGCAATCAGGCCGGGAAATGGCGATGGCCGGATGATGTCCATGAACACGCAGTAGCGGCGCCCATCATATTCGTTGACCGATCGGTGCAGCAGCGTGTCGTCGAAAATATAGAGCGGATTGTCGTGCCAGTAGTTCCTGGCGTTGTTGCACTCGACGAAAACCTCGGCCTTCACCGGGAGAAGATTGTAGAGAATGCGCAGGCTGAGCCGCAGCGGTCCGAAATGCCAGGAGGTCGATTCCCTGCCCCTGAACACCGACACGGCGATGGTCTTGATGTATTTGAAATCCTTGTTGAATTCGGCAACGTTGTCGATTTTGTGCTTGCCATACCACTGGTAGACATACATGCCGCGCCGGCCGCTGCCGAAATTGGCGTCGATATCGGCGATGATCTCGTCCTTGCGCGCTTTGAAGACGTCCAGAACCTCGTTGACCTCACGCTGATAGTCCGGAGGAAACTGGTCCAGTTTCCAGACACCGCGGTTTCTGTAGCACAGCAGATCGACCAGCAGATTGAAGGGCGAAAGCAGCCAGGTGAAGATGCCGTTGCCGAGGAAATAACCACTGAACAGGGCCCAGCTCTTGTTGTCGTTGCGCAACACGTCGATCAGGCCGAGGACAATGAAAATTGTCGTCAGGATGGGAATGAAATAGAAGCCGAGCGCCAGCAGCGGGATCGCTATGGCGAATTTCCGGAGGGTCTTACGAGTTCTTTTTGTCATTTTTCCACGCGCCAGGCGCGATTCCGTTCTGAATATCGTTGGTACGTTTCTGGCCTGTCCGCCGGCCGAAGGCGCACCTTGATAGGGTTTTTTATCCCGCCAGACAACGGCGATCACACCAGTGTGCGACTGGCAGCTACTTTTCCCGCTCGCTGCGCAGCTTCGCCCAATAATCCAGCCGCTTCCTGATATCGCGCTCGAAGCCGCGCTCGGGCGGGTCGTAGAATGTCTGCCTTCCCATCTTCTCCGGAAAATAGTCCTGGCCGGAAAAAGCGTCCGGCTCGTCGTGGTCGTAGCGATAGCCGGCGCCGTAATCTTCCTGTTTCATCAGCTTGGTCGGAGCATTGAGAATGTGCTTGGGCGGCAGCAGCGAACCGAATTCCTTCGCCGCCTGTGTGGCGGCCTTGAACGCGGTATAAACTGCATTGGATTTCGGCGCGGTGGCGAGATAGACGGTCGCCTCAGCGAAGGCCAGTTCGCCCTCGGGCGAGCCCAGATAGTCATAGGCGTCCTTGGCGGCGTTAGCGACGACGAGCGCCTGCGGGTCGGCCAGCCCGATATCCTCCATCGCCATGCGCACCAACCGGCGCCCGAGATAAAGCGGATCTTCGCCGGCGTCGAACATGCGGGCGAGATAGTAGAGTGCCGCGTCGGGGTCGGAGCCGCGCACCGATTTGTGCAAGGCGGAGATCAAATTGTAGTGGCCGTCCTGTCCCTTGTCGTAGATCGGCGCGCGGCGCTGGACGATGCGCTGCAGAGCTTCGGCGCCGAACACCTCCTTTGATTTCGCTGCGCGCCAGACCTCTTCGGCGAGCGTCAATGCCGCGCGGCCGTCGCCGTCGCTCATGCGAATGAGCATCGCCCGCGCGTCTTCATCGAGCGGCAGCGCCCTGCCCTCTGCCTCCTCGGCCCGCGCCAGCAGCTTGGCGATACTGTCCTCGCCGAGTGAGTGAAAGACCAGCACACGCGCGCGCGACAAAAGCGCGGCGTTTAGCTCGAAGGATGGATTCTCCGTGGTGGCGCCGACCAGCACGACGGTGCCGTCTTCCATCACGGGCAGAAAACTGTCCTGCTGGGCGCGGTTGAAGCGATGGATCTCGTCGACGAACAGCAGTGTCTGGCGGCCGTTCGAGCGGCGCAGCTTCGCTGCCTCGAACACTTTCTTCAGGTCGGCAACGCCGGAAAACACCGCCGAGATCTGTTCGAAGGCGAGGCTTGTCTCGCCGGCAAGCAGCCGTGCGACCGTGGTCTTGCCAGTGCCGGGCGGGCCCCAGAAGATCATCGAGCCCAGCGAGCCGGAACCGATCAGCCGCGTCAGCGCGCCGTCGGGTCCGGTCAGATGCTCCTGGCCGACGACCTCGCCGAGGTTCTTCGGGCGCAGACGATCCGCCAGCGGCCTGCCGGGCGGCGTCTTTTCCGGGTCATCGACACTGAACAGATCGGCCATGCAACTTCTTCTGCCTGGAGCCCGATCATGCTGACGGTCGGGCTCAGTAACGCAACACCTGGCGCAGTATCTGCCCGCCCCGCTCGACGGTAAAGCGCCACCAGCGCGTATCCTGCTGGGCTACCTGCTCCAAGGTCGCCGCCTTGTCGATCGTCAGGCCATTGACCTCACGCACGATGTCCCCTGGCTGGAAGCCAAAATCGGCAGCGGGCGAATCGCGGTTGATGTCGACCACGGTGACGCCTTTGACATCGGTGCGCAGACCGAGCCGTTGGGCAAGCCGTGGCGACAGTTCAGCGACTTTGGCACCCGAAAACGGGCTACGCCCGCGCAATGTGAGCTCCGCAGCCTTGGCGCCTTCGGGCGGTCGTTCCAGGGCGATGTCCATCGTCGCCTGCTGACCCTTGCTCAGGACGCCGAAGCTGGCATTCGTACCAATCGACAGCGTCGCCATGCGGTAGTCCAGCGCCCCGACGCTCTCGACCGGCTTGCCGTTGAGCGACAGCACCACGTCGCCAGGCTTGAGCCCTGCCTTGGCGGCGGGTCCCGCCTCTTCGACCGAAGAAACCAGCGCACCGGTCGGTTTGTCAATGCCGAGCGATTCGGCAATCTGCGGCGTCACCGCCTCGAACTCGGCACCGGCATACGGCCGCTCGAAGAAGTCGAGCCCGGCCTTGGCCGCGTCGGCGAAGGCGCGAACCATGTTCGAAGGGATGGCAAAGCCGATGCCGATCGAGCCGCCGCTACGGCTATAGATCGCCGTGTTGATGCCGATCAGCTGCCCTCCCATGTTGACCAGCGCGCCACCGGAATTGCCGGGGTTGATGGCGGCGTCGGTCTGGATGAAGAAGCTGGAATCGGAGACGCCGATATGGCTGCGCGCCACCGCCGAAATGATGCCGCTGGTGGTGGTCTGGCCGACACCGAACGGATTGCCGATCGCCAGCACCAGATCGCCGACCTCGAGCGCGTCGGAATCGCCGATAGCGATCACCGGGAACGGCTTGTCAGAAGAAATCTTGAGCACGGCGAGGTCGAGCGTCTCATCCTTGAGCAGCACCTTGCTGTCGAATTCGCGCCCGTCGGCGGTCGCTACCTTGACCTGGTCAGCGTTCTTGACGACGTGGAAATTGGTGACCACGACGCCGGTGGGATCGACCAGCACCCCCGAACCGAGCGAAGACTGCGCGCGCGGCTGCGAGCGGCCGAAGAACTCCTCGAAGAACGGATCGCCGTCGAAGGGCGACGTCACCTTGGCGGTTTGCGAGGCGTAGACATTGACCACGGCCGGCGCTGTCTGCTTGACCAGCGGCGCGAAGGACAGTTGCACCTCCTCGCGGCCGAACGGCACGCGCTTGTCGGGGCCGGAAGTGGCGTTTTCGCCTTCGACGCCATGCAATAGATCCGTCAGCACGTCGGACAAACCGGGGTCTGGCTTGTTCTCCTCCGCCAGCGCGTGCCTGGCCGCCGGCACGATGGCCAGCGCCATCAAGGCGCAGATCAGAACAAGGGACAGCCGTTTAACGCGCATTCCGAATCCTCCAAGTCGGGCGCCATTGTCCTGACGATTGTGCAAAATGAAAGGCTAAGCCGCTGAAATCCGATTATTTTGGGTAGTCGTCGCAAAAACCGGTGACAAAACCCCTACCAGCCCTGCCCGGTACCTTCGGAAACAGAAAAAGGGGCCCGGAGGCCCCTTTTGAACTTCTCAGAAAAACCGAGCCTTATGCGGCTGCGGCTTCCTCTTCGGTGCCTTCGGCCTCGATGCGGGCACGGTCGCCGGCGCCCTTGGCCGAGGTGTCGCGGTCGACGAATTCGATGACGGCCATTGCGGCATTGTCACCGTGGCGGAAGCCCGCCTTCATGATGCGCAGATAGCCGCCATTGCGGGTGGCGTAGCGCGGCGCGATGGTATCGAACAGGCGCTTGACGACGCCTTCATTGCCGATCTGGGCAATCACCTGGCGGCGAGCGTGCAGGTCGCCGCGCTTGCCGAGCGTCACCAGCTTCTCGACGATCGGACGCAAATCCTTCGCCTTCGGCAGCGTGGTGAGAATCTGCTCGTGCTCGATAAGCGACACGGCAAGGTTGGCAAACATCGACTTGCGATGGCTTATGCTGCGGGCGAACCGGCGGCCTTTAAATCCGTGGCGCATGGCTCTTCTCCTTCATTGCGGGTTCAAGAGGCTCTCTCAAGCCTCAATATTGATCTTCGTAACGCTTGGCGAGGTCTTCGATGTTTTCCGGCGGCCAGTCCGGCACTTCCATGCCGAGATGAAGGCCCATCGCCGCCAGGACTTCCTTGATCTCGTTCAGCGATTTGCGGCCGAAGTTCGGGGTGCGCAGCATCTCGGCTTCGGTCTTCTGGATCAGATCGCCGATATAGACGATGTTATCGTTCTTCAGGCAGTTGGCCGAACGCACCGAAAGCTCGAGTTCGTCGACCTTCTTGAGCAGCGCCGGGTTGAAGGCAAGCTCGGTAACCTGTTCGGCAGCGACTTCCTTCTGCGGCTCGTCGAAATTGACGAACAGGCCGAGCTGGTCCTGCAGGATGCGAGCGGCGAAGGCCACCGCGTCCTCGCCCGAAATCGAACCGTCGGTCTCGATGGTCATGGTCAGCTTGTCATAGTCGAGAACCTGGCCCTCGCGGGTGTTCTCGACCTTGTACGAGACCTTCTTGACCGGCGAATACAGGCTGTCGACGGGGATCAGCCCGATCGGCGCGTCCTCGGCGCGGTTACGGTCGGCCGGCACATAGCCCTTGCCGGTATCGACGGTGAATTCCATGCGGATTTCAGCGCCTTCGTCCAACGTGCAGATGACGTGGTCGGGATTGAGGATCTCGACGTCGCCGACCGTCTGGATGTCGCCGGCGAGAACCGCGCCCGGTCCCTGCTTGCGGACGACCATGCGCTTGGGGCCGTCGCCTTCCATGCGGATGGCGATTTCCTTGATGTTCAAAACGATGTCGGTCACGTCCTCGCGGACGCCGGCGATGGACGAGAATTCATGCAGAACGCCGTCGATCTGCACGGCGGTTACAGCCGCGCCACGCAGCGAAGACAGAAGCACGCGGCGCAGCGCGTTGCCTAGGGTGAGGCCGAAGCCGCGCTCGAGCGGCTCGGCGACCAGCGTGGTCAGCGTCTTCTTCTTCGACGAGAACTCGATCTTGTTCGGCTTGATCAGTTCTTGCCAATTTTTCTGGATCATAGTGCTTTCCTTCCGTTGTCCCGCCACCATCCAATCGTGGCGGGCGACCTGGAATGCCGTGGAGGAGCGCCCTTGAGGCGCTCGCGCGGCGTTCGGTAAATTCTTTAGACGCGGCGCTTCTTGCGCGGGCGGCAGCCATTGTGCGGGATCGGCGTCACATCACGAATCGAGGTGATGGTGAAGCCGGCAGCCTGCAGCGCGCGCAGCGCCGATTCACGACCGGAGCCGGGTCCACAGACCTCGACCTCGAGCATGCGCATGCCGTGTTCCTGGGCCTTCTTGGCAACATCTTCTGCGGCCATCTGGGCAGCGAACGGGGTCGACTTGCGCGATCCCTTGAAGCCCTGGGCTCCGGCCGACGACCAGGCAATCGAGTTACCCTGCGCGTCGGTGATGGTGATCATCGTGTTGTTGAAGGTCGAATTGACGTGGGCAACGCCCGACGAGATGTTCTTGCGTTCGCGACGGCGAACACGAGCGGCTTCCTTGGCCATGATGGTCCTTTCAGTTGATCTCTACACCGCCGTAATGCCAGCGGCTCCACCAGGGAGAAGGCAGTAGGGGAATATGGCAGTAGGGCAGTATGTCTGCCGTCCCTATTGCCTTACTGCCCTACTCCCTTACTGCCCTAAATTACTTCTTCTTTCCGGCAATCGACTTGGCCGGGCCCTTGCGGGTGCGCGCATTGGTATGCGTGCGCTGACCACGAACCGGCAGCGAGCGGCGGTGACGCAGGCCGCGGTAGCAGCCGAGGTCCATGAGCCGCTTGATGTTCATCGACACTTCGCGGCGCAGGTCGCCCTCGACCTGGTAGTCGCGGTCGATGGTCTCGCGGATCTGCAGCACTTCCGCGTCGGTCAGTTGGTTGACGCGGCGCTCGGCCGGGATGCCGACCTTGTCGACGATCTCCTGGGCGAACTTCTTGCCAATGCCGTGAATGTATTGAAGCGCAATGACAACGCGCTTGTTGGTCGGAATGTTGACGCCGGCTATACGAGCCATGTTCTTCTCTTCTCCATATAGGCCGGGCGAGCCGGCGCTTCAAGTTGCCCCGCGTCCGGTGGAGGCCGGCCCTTGCGGGAGTTTCCAGTTCAAAGCGGCCTGCCTTGCCCTTGCGGACAAGCAAGCCTCATGCCTGATAGGAAGACGGGCCGCCATACCCCAGCGGACCGCTCCAGTCAAGCGCAATCGTTCGATTCTCTAGCCGGCCGCCTGGCCAACCCGCCGGGTCGTCGCCCTGAGCACCGCCTCGATCTGCTGCGTCACCGCATCGATGTCGGCCATGCCATCGACGCCCCTGAGTTTACCCTTGGCGTAGTAGTAGCCGATCAGCGGCGAGGTTTTCTTGTAATATTCCCTCAAGCGTTCTTCGAACACCGCTGGACTGTCGTCTTTGCGCACCGGCAGGCCTGCGGCCTTGGCTTCTTCGGCTCGCTTGACGATTCGGCCAACCAGCGCCTTGTCGTCGACGACAAATTCGATGACCGCGTCTAGCTCCAGTCCGCGATCCGACAGCATTTCCTCAACGGCGTCCGCTTGCACCAGAGTTCGGGGATACCCGTCAAGGATGAAGCCGTTTGCGCAATCAGCTTGATCGATGCGCTCTGCTACGATGGCGTTGACGATAGCGTCTGACACCAGTTCGCCAGCGTCCATCACCGCTTTGGCGCGCTTGCCGACTTCGGTGCCGGCCTGGACAGCAGCACGCAGCATGTCCCCCGTGGAAAGCTGTGGGATGCCGTGTCGTTCTACCAGTCTCAGTGCTTGTGTCCCCTTGCCCGCCCCCGGCGGTCCAAGCAATATCAACCTCATCTGGCCTTTTTCCCCCCGCGCAGCTTCGACTTCTTGATCAGGCCCTCATACTGGTGCGCGATCAGGTGACCCTGAATCTGCGCCACCGTATCGAGCGTTACACTGACCACGATCAGGAGCGAAGTGCCACCAAGGTAGAACGGTACGCCAGTCGCTGAAATCAGGAACTCGGGCAGCAGACACACCAGCACCAGATAGATGGCGCCGACGACGGTGATGCGGGTGAGCACATAGTCAATATAGTCCGCGGTGCGCTCGCCCGGGCGATAGCCCGGGATGAAGCCCGAATGCTTCTTCAATTGGTCGGCGGTGTCCTTCGGGTTGAAGACGATCGCCGTGTAGAAGAAGGCGAAGAACACGATCATCGCCGCGTAGAAGGCCATGTAGAGCGGCTGGCCATGACCGAGCGACGCCAGGATGGTGCTGGCCCAAGCGGGCATGTTCGTCGTCTGCGAGAAACCGGCGACGGTCGCCGGCAGCAGCAATAGCGACGAAGCGAAGATCGGCGGAATGACGCCGGATGTGTTGAGCTTCAGCGGCAGATGCGAGGTATCGCCCTGGAACATGCGATTGCCGACCTGGCGCTTGGGGTACTGAATCAGCAAGCGGCGCTGGGCGCGCTCGAAAAAGACGATCAGGCCGATAACGATAATGGCGAGCACGATGATCGCCAGGATCAGGCCGGTCGACAGCGCTCCGGTGCGGCCTAGCTCCAAGGTACCGGAGATGGCGCGCGGCAGGCCGGCGACAATGCCGGAGAAGATGATCAGCGAAATGCCGTTGCCGATGCCGCGGGCGGTGATCTGCTCGCCGAGCCACATCAGGAACATGGTGCCGCCGACCAGCGTGACGACGGTCGAGATGCGGAAAAAGATGCCGGGATCGTTGACGATGCCGTTTCCGCCCTCGAGCCCGACCGAAATGCCGTAGGCCTGGACCAGCGCCAGAAGCACGGTCCCGTAGCGCGTATACTGGTTGATAATCTTGCGGCCCTGCTCGCCTTCCTTCTTCAGCGCTTCCAGCGACGGAATGACCGAGGTCATCAGCTGCATGATGATGGAGGCGGAGATATAGGGCATGATGCCGAGGGCAAAGATCGCCATGCGCTGCACGGCACCGCCTGCAAACATATTGAACATGCCAAGCACGCCCTTGCTCTGCGACGAGAAGGCGTGGGCAAAGGCGTCCGGATTGATGCCGGGCAGCGGGATATAGGTGCCAAGACGGTAGACGAGCAGCGCGCCGATGGTGAACCAGATGCGCTTCTTCAGATCCTCGGCCTTGGCGAAGGCCGAGAAATTCAGATTCGAGGCTAGTTGTTCAGCAGCCGAAGCCATGCCTGATTCTCCGCTTGGTCACGCTCGATGCCCGCAGCTCAGGCGGCGCGTGTCACCGAAACTCACGAGATAAGCTCCGGACTGCAAACATGCAAGCGGCCGCGTTGATGCGGCCGTCACATCTGTCGGATCAAAGCACAACCGCAGGCAAAACCGAATTCCACCTTTGCCGGCCGTGCTTCAAATTGCCGTTACTCGGCGGCTGCCTTCTCAGGCAGCTTCACCGAGCCGCCGGCCTTTTCGATCTTCTCGATCGCGGCCTTGGAGGCTCCGGCCACGTCGAAGGCAAGCTTGGCCTTGATGTCGCCGTCTGAAAGGATGCGCACGCCGTCCTTGACGCGACGGATGACGCCAGCCGCAACCAGCGCCTCGGCCGTTACAACTGTCTTGGCGTCGAGCTTCTTGGCATCGAGCGCCGCCTGGATGCGGGCCAGCGACACGACGGTGAAGCTCTTGGCGAAGATATTGTTGAAGCCGCGCTTCGGCAGGCGGCGGTAGAGCGGCATCTGGCCACCCTCGAAGCCGTTGACGGCGACGCCGGAGCGCGCCTTCTGGCCCTTGACGCCGCGACCGGCGGTCTTGCCCGAACCGGAGCCGATGCCACGGCCGAGACGCTTCTTGGAGTGCGTCGCGCCGTCCTTGTCACGCAGATCATTGAGTTTCATCTGGGTTCTCCTGCGCTCTGGTTCAGCCCTCGTCCACGACGCGGACGAGATGCTGGACGGCAGCGATCATGCCGCGCACCGAGGGCGTATCCTCCAGCGTGCGCTGCTTGTGCATCTTGTTGAGGCCGAGGCCGACCAGCGTTGCGCGCTGCTCCTTCGGCCGGCGGATCGGCGAACCGATCTGCTCGACGGTGATGGTCTTGGTTGCTTTCTTGGCCATGGTCAAATCCCTGGTCAGCGTCGACTATTCTTCAGCCGCAACGGCGGTGCCGCGGCGGGCCTGAAGGGTCGAATACTTGATGCCGCGCGCGGCAGCCACATCCTTCGGATGCATCTGGCTCTTCAGCGCGTCGAACGTGGCACGAACCATGTTGTAGGGGTTCGAAGAACCCATCGACTTGGCGACCACGTCATGCATGCCGAGCGTTTCGAAAACGGCGCGCATCGGGCCGCCGGCGATGATGCCGGTACCTTGCTTGGCGGCGCGCAGCAGAACGCGTCCCGCACCCCAGCGTCCCTCGACGTCGTGGTGCAGCGTGCGGCCTGAGCGCAGCGGCACGAAGATCATGTCGCGCTTGGCCGATTCGGTCGCCTTGCGGATCGCCTCCGGCACTTCGCGCGCCTTGCCGTGGCCGAAGCCGACGCGGCCCTTCTGGTCGCCGACGACAACAAGTGCCGCAAAGCCGAAGCGCCGGCCGCCCTTGACGACTTTGGCGACACGGTTGATGTGGACGAGCTTGTCGACCATGCCGTCGTCGCGCTCTTCGCGATCACGGCCGCGGCCGCCATCCCTACGTTCCTGTGCCATATCCTGTTCCTTGTTTTTTTCCGGAAGCACGGTTGATGATGATATCCGGCGCCTCTGTGGGTCGCCGGGGGCGAATTTCGTTTTTAGAAGCTCAGACCACCTTCACGGGCAGCCTCGGCAAGCGCCTTGACACGGCCGTGGTAGATGTAGGCGCCGCGGTCGAAGACGACTTCCTTGACGCCGGCCTTCGAGGCACGCTCGGCGATCAGCTTGCCGATGGCAGCGGCGGCCGCCGTGTCGGCGCCGGTCTTGAGCGAGCCCTTGAGCTCCTTCTCGAGCGTCGAAGCAGCCGCGATGGTGTGGCCCTTGGCGTCGTCGATCACCTGGACATAGATGTTCTTCGACGTGCGATGGACCGACAAGCGCGGACGTTCGCCGGCAACCTTCTTGATCTGGCGGCGGACGCGCTGGGCGCGGCGTTGGGTGGATTCTTTCGAGCCCATGATATCAGTTCCTTGCCTTCAAAAAAACGGGGGCAACCATATGCGGTAGGACGAGCCTCCCGCGACCGCTCCCCGCGGCGTTAAAATTACTTCTTCTTGCCTTCCTTGCGGACGATCTTCTCGCCGGCATAGCGGACACCCTTGCCCTTGTAGGGCTCGGGGCTGCGATACTCGCGGATCTCGGCGGCAACCTGGCCGACCTGCTGCTTATCGATGCCGGTCACCGTGATTTCCGTCGGCTTCGGCACCGAAATCGTCACGCCCTGCGGCGTCTCGTAGACGACGTCATGGCTGAAGCCGAGCGCCAGCTGCAGGTTCTTGCCCTGCATGGCGGCACGATAGCCGACGCCGGTGATCTCGAGCTTCTTTTCGAAGCCGTCCTTGACGCCCTGCAGGATGTTGACGATCTGCGTGCGTGACATGCCCCACTTGGAACGGGCAGTCTTGGTCTGGTCGCGCGGCTGGACAGCGATCTCGCTGCCTTCCATCTTGACCAGCACTTCGTCGTTCACCACGAACTTCAGCTCGCCCTTCGGACCCTTCGCCGTCACGGTCTGGCCGTTGACGGTCGCGGTCACGCCCTGCGGCAGCGAAACGGGTTTCTTTCCAATACGAGACATTTTGTTGTCCTCGTCACTTCTCTTGTTTCAGGTCTCGGCTTTCGGGACTAGATCCCGAAAACCTGTTTCCAACCGGGTCACATACCAGATCAGAAGATCTGGCAGAGGATTTCCCCGCCGACATTCTGTTCACGCGCTTCGTGGTCGGCCATCACGCCCTTCGGCGTCGAAAGGATGGCGATGCCGAGGCCGTTGGCGACGTGCGGTATCGACTTGGCCGAAACGTAGACGCGGCGGCCGGGCTTCGAGACCCGAGCGATTTCGCGCACCACCGGCGCACCATCGAAATACTTCAGCTCGATCTCGATTTCGGACTTGCCGTTGTCGAAGTCGGTCTGGCTGTAGTCGCGGATATAGCCTTCCGCCTTCAGCACGTCGAGGACGCGGGTACGCAGGCGCGAGGCCGGCGTCGAAACGCTCGACTTCTTGCGGCCATATGCGTTGCGGATGCGGGTCAGCATATCGCCGAGAGGATCGCTCAATGACATGTTATGTCCTCCTTACCAGCTCGACTTGACCAGGCCCGGGATCTGGCCGTTATTGCCGAGATCACGAAGCGCGATACGCGATACTTTGAGCTTGCGATAATAGGCACGCGGACGTCCGGTGACTTCGCAGCGGTTGCGGATGCGGGTCTTGGCCGAGTTGCGCGGCAGCGCCGAAAGCTTCAGCTGGGCGCGGAAGCGCTCTTCCATCGGCTTGGACTGATCCATGATGATCGCCTTGAGCACCTCGCGCTTGGCAGCGAACTGGTCCGCAAGCTTGCGGCGCCTGTTGTTCTTCTCGACTGAGCTGGTCTTTGCCATTTCAGATTTTTCCTTTTCTCGCTGCCGTTACTGGCGGAAGGGGAAGTTGAAGGCCTTGAGCAATGCCCTGGCTTCGTCGTCCGTCTTCGCAGTCGTACAAACGATGACGTCCATGCCCCAGATCTGATCAACCTTGTCGTAGTTGATCTCCGGAAACACGATGTGTTCCTTGATGCCCATGGCATAGTTGCCACGGCCATCGAAGCTCTTCGGATTAAGTCCGCGGAAGTCGCGGACGCGCGGCAGTGCGATGTTCACGAGGCGGTCGAGGAACTCGTACATGCGTTCCTTGCGCAGCGTGACCTTGGCGCCGATCGGCATCTTCTCGCGGACCTTGAAGCCGGCGATCGAGTTGCGGGCGCGGGTGACGACGGCCTTCTGGCCGGCGATCATCGCAAGGTCTTCCGCCGCGATCGAAGGCTTCTTCGAATCGCCGGTCGCCTCGCCGACGCCCATGTTCAGCACGATCTTGTCGATGCGCGGAACCTGCATCTCGTTCTCGTAGCCGAACTGCTCCTGCAGCGCCTTGCGGATAGTCTCGTTGTAGACCTGCTTGAGGCGCGGCGTGTTCTGGGCAGTTGCCTGCTTGGTTTGAGCCTTAGCCATTGATGACTTCTCCCGAGCGCTTGGCGACGCGCACCTTCTTGCCGTCCTTCTGGAAGATGAAGCCGACGCGGGTCGGCTTGCCATCCTTGGGGTCGGCCAGCGCGATGTTCGACAGCTGGATCGGCGCTTCCTTGGTGATGATCCCGCCCTCTTGGGACTGGGACTGCTTCTGGTGACGACGGATCAGGTTGACGCCGCGCACCAGCGCGGTGTCGTCCTTCGGCTGTACCGAGAGGACTTCGCCCGAACGGCCCTTGTCCTTGCCGGCCAGCACGACGACCTTGTCGCCTTTTCTAATCTTCTGCATTGGTCCGGCTCCTTACAGCACTTCAGGCGCGAGCGAGATGATCTTCATGTGGTTCTTGGCGCGGAGTTCGCGCGGAACCGGTCCGAAGATACGCGTGCCGATCGGCTCTTTCTTGTTGTCGACGAGAACGGCTGCGTTCTTGTCGAAACGGATCACGCTGCCGTCCGGGCGGCGGATGTCCTTGGCCGTGCGAACCACGACCGCCTTCATCACATCGCCCTTCTTGACGCGGCCGCGCGGGATGGCTTCCTTGATCGACACCACGATGATGTCGCCCACGGAAGCGTATTTCCGCTTCGAGCCGCCCAGCACCTTGATGCACATGACACGACGGGCGCCGGAATTATCCGCGACGTCGAGGTTTGTTTGCATCTGAATCATGACTGGCCGCCTTCTTCTTTTCTAACGGGACGGGTTTCTCACCCCTCCCCGGTCTGTCCAAAATTCGTTTCGTTGGCCCTGATCAGGCCTGGTCCGAAGACACCACGACCCAGCGCTTGTCCTTGGAAATCGGCTTCGATTCCTGGATGAACACCTGATCGCCGACCTTGTGGGCGTTGTTCTCGTCGTGCGCCTTGTACTTCTTGGTCATGCGCACGGTCTTCTTCATCACGGGATGCGTGAAGCGCCGTTCGACCTTGACGACAACCGTCTTCTCGTTCTTGTCGCTGACGACGGTGCCCTGCAGAATGCGCTTTGGCATGGTTTTCGTCCTTAAGCCTTCTTGGCCGCGGACTTTTCCGCAGCGATGGTCTTGATACGCGCAATGTCCTTGCGGACCTGCCTCACGCGCGCGGTCTTCTCAAGCTGGCCGGTGGCCTTCTGGAAGCGCAGGTTGAACTGCTCCTTCTTCAGGCTGGCCAGGTCGTCGGTCAGCTGGTCCTGGGTCTTGGTCCGGATGTCTTCGGCTTTCATGATCAGCCCGTCCTTATTCTGCGATGCGCTGTACGAAGCGCGTCCTGACCGAGAGCTTGGCCGCGCCGAGACGCAGCGCCTCACGGGCGGTTTCCTCGTTGACGCCGTCGATCTCGAACATGATGCGGCCCGGCTTGACGCGTGCCGCCCAGTAGTCGACCGCGCCCTTGCCCTTACCCATACGGACTTCGGTCGGCTTCGACGTCACCGGCACGTCCGGGAAGATACGGATCCACACGCGGCCGGCACGCTTCATCTCGCGGGTGATCGCGCGGCGGGCCGCCTCGATCTCACGCGCGGTGACGCGGTTCGGCTCAAGCGCCTTCAGCCCGAAACCGCCGAAATCCAGGTTGGTGCCGCCCTTGGCGGTACCGTGGATGCGGCCCTTGAACTGCTTGCGGAACTTTGTGCGCTTTGGCTGCAGCATCGTTCTAACTCCAAATTCCTAAATGTCTTACGCGTTTTCGCGACGGCGACCGCGTTCGCGCTCACCACCACCGCCATGCGCATGATCGCCCTCGGTGGCGCGGCGCTCCGAAGCCATCGGGTCGTGCTCGAGGATTTCGCCCTTGAACACCCAGACCTTGACGCCGCAGATGCCGTAGGCCGTATTCGCCTCGGCCGTGCCGTAGTCGACGTCGGCACGCAGCGTATGCAGCGGCACGCGGCCTTCGCGATACCATTCCATGCGCGCGATCTCGGCGCCGCCGAGACGGCCGGCGCAGTTGATGCGGATGCCTTCGGCACCGAGGCGCATCGCCGACTGCACGGCACGCTTCATGGCGCGGCGGAACGCGATGCGGCGCTCGAGCTGCTGGGCGATCGACTGGGCGACCAAGGTCGCGTCGATCTCCGGCTTGCGCACTTCGACGATGTTCAGATGCGTCTCGGACTTGGTCATCTCCATGAGCTTCTTGCGAAGCTTCTCGATGTCGGCGCCCTTCTTGCCGATGATCAGGCCCGGACGCGCCGCATGGATGGTGACGCGGCACTTCTTGTGCGGACGCTCGATCACGACTTTCGAGATTGCAGCCTGCTTGAGTTCCTTCTCAAGATATTTGCGGATCTTGATGTCCTCGTGCAGCAGCTTGCCGTACTCGCCGGTGTTCGCGAACCAGCGCGAATCCCAGGTGCGGTTGATGCCGAGACGCAGACCGATCGGATTGACTTTCTGGCCCATTATGCGGCCTCCCCTTTTTCTTCGACTTCACGAACGACGATCGTGAGGTGCGAGAACGGCTTCTCGATACGGCTGGCGCGCCCACGGCCACGGGCATGGAACCGCTTCATGACGATCGACTTGCCGACATAGGCTTCCGCCACGATCAGCGCATCGACGTCGAGGTCGTGGTTGTTTTCCGCGTTGGCGATCGCCGATTCCAGCGTCTTCTTGACCGTGCCGGAAATCCGCTTGGCCGAGAATTCGAGGTCGGAAAGCGCTGTCGCGACCTTCTTGCCGCGGATCAGCGCGGCAACCAGGTTCAGCTTCTGCGGGCTGATACGGATCGTGCGCAACACGGCGCGCGCTTCGTTGTCAGCAAGCCTGCGCGGAGCTTTGGCCTTGCCCATGATTATTTCCTCTTCGCCTTCTTATCCGCGCCGTGACCGTAATAGGTCCGGGTCGGAGCGAATTCACCGAACTTGTGACCGACCATGTCCTCGTTCACCGAGACGGGAACGTGCTTCTGGCCGTTGTAGACACCGAAGGTGAAGCCGACGAACTGCGGCAGGATGGTGGAGCGGCGGCTCCACATCTTGATCACCTCATTGCGACCACCTTCACGAACCTTGTCCACCTTCTTCAGAAGGTAGCCGTCGATGAAGGGGCCTTTCCAAATCGAACGAGTCACTTGGCGTTACCTCTTCTTAGCTCTTGCGCTGATGGCGCGAGCGCAGGATGAACTTGTCGGTCGCCTTGTTGGACCGCGTCTTCTTGCCCTTGGTCGGCTTGCCCCAGGGCGAAACCGGATGGCGGCCACCCGAGGTGCGGCCTTCGCCGCCGCCATGTGGATGGTCGACCGGGTTCATGGTCACGCCGCGATTGTGCGGACGTTTGCCGCGCCACACGGTGCGGCCTGCCTTGCCGTCATTGATGTTGCCATGGTCCGGGTTAGACACGGCGCCGACAGTGGCCATGCAGGAGCCGTGGACGACACGCTGCTCGCCCGAATTGAGGCGCAGGATCGCCATGCCCTGGTCGCGGCCGACGAGCTGGCCATAACCGCCGGCCGAACGGGCGACCTGAGCGCCCTTGCCGGGCTTCAGCTCGATATTGTGGACGATCGTACCGACCGGCATCGAGGCCAGCGGCATCGCGTTGCCCGGCTTCACGTCGACCGATTCACCGGCCACGATCTTGTCGCCGGGAGCCAGACGCTGCGGGGCGATGATGTAGGACAGCTCGCCATCGTCATACTTGATCAGCGCGATGAAGGCGGTGCGGTTCGGATCGTACTCGATGCGCTCGACCGTGCCGACGACGTCGAACTTGCGGCGCTTGAAGTCGATGATGCGGTAGGTGCGCTTGTGACCGCCGCCGATGAAGCGGGCTGTGATGCGGCCGTAATTGTTGCGGCCGCCCGACTTGGTCAGGCCTTCGGTCAGGCCCTTGACGGGCTTGCCCTTGTAGAGGCCCGACCGATCGACGATGACCAGCTGACGGGTGCTCGGCGTTACCGGGTTGAATTTTTTCAGTGCCATTGTTCTGTCCTCGCGACCTTGCTCAGAGACCCGTCGCGACGTCGATCGACTGGCCTTCGGCCAGCGTCACAACCGCCTTCTTGACGTCGCTCTGGCGGCCGATCGTGCCGCGGAAGCGCTTGATCTTGCCCTTGCGGACAAGCGTGTTCACGGCCATCACCTTGACGCCGAACAGCGCTTCGACGGCGGCCTTGATTTCCGGCTTCGACGCCTTCTTGGCGACGTTGAAGACGACCTGGTTCTGCTCGGAAGCCATGGTCGACTTTTCGGTGATCGCCGGCGAGACGATCACGTCGTAATGACGAAGGTCGGTCATTTGAAGCGCTCCTCGAGAGCCTCGACGGCGGCCTTGGAAAGGACCAGCGTGCCGCGGCGCAGAATGTCGTAGACGTTGATGCCCTGGATGGGCAGCACGTCGATGTTCGGGATGTTGGTCGCTGCCAGCTTGAAGTTCTTGTCAAGCTCGGCGCCGCCAATCACCAGGGCGTTGCTCAGGCCCAGCGTCGCGAAATTCGCGATCAGCGCCTTGGTCTTGGCCTCGGTCAGCTTCAGCTCGTCGATGATGATGATCGACGCGCTCTTGGCCTTGGCCGAAAGCGCATGCTTCAGGCCGAGCGCACGCACCTTCTTAGGCAGATCGTGCTCGTGGCTGCGCACGACCGGGCCGTGGGCCTTGCCGCCGCCGCGGAAC
Organism: Mesorhizobium sp. M0601; assembly: GCF_040320845.1. Taxonomy (NCBI): domain Bacteria; kingdom Pseudomonadati; phylum Pseudomonadota; class Alphaproteobacteria; order Hyphomicrobiales; family Phyllobacteriaceae; genus Mesorhizobium; species Mesorhizobium sp. M0601. The sequence goes on along the minus strand of NZ_JAMYQK010000007.1, from coordinate 26,446 downwards.
TGCGGAGCGCGAGCCGAATGGTGACGGGCGCGGCCCGTACCCTTCTGCTTGTACATCTTGGCGCCGGTGCGGGCGATTTCCGCGCGACCCTTGGCCTTGTGCGTGCCCTGCTGCTTCTTGGCAAGCTGCCAGCGCACGACGCGCTGCAGGATGTCCTCGCGCGGATCGAGGCCGAAAATCTCTTCGGAGAGCTTCAGCTTGCCGGCGTCCTTGCCGCCAAGCGTTGTAATCTTGAGGTCCATTATTCCGCTCCCTCTGTGGCCGGGGCCTCGTTCGTGGCGGCACCGTCAGTCGCAAGGGCGCGGATCGCGGCGGGCTTCGGCGCATTGGCCGGAAGCGCCACCTTGGCCGCGTCGCGGACCAGGATCCATGCACCCTTCGAACCCGGGACCGCACCGCGGATCAGGATCAGGCCGCGATCGGCGTCGGTCGAGACGACCTCGACATTCTGCGTGGTGACGCGGGTGTCGCCCATGTGGCCGGCCATATGCTTGCCCTTGAACACCTTGCCCGGATCCTGGCGCTGGCCGGTCGAGCCGTGTGTACGGTGCGACACCGAGTTGCCGTGCGTTGCGCGGCCGCCACCCATGTGGTGCCGCTTGATGACGCCCTGGAAACCCTTGCCGATCGTGGTGCCCGTCACATCGACCTTCTGGCCGACGACGAAGTGCTCGACGGTGATCTCGGCGCCAACATCGATCATGTTGTCGGCAGAGACGCGAAACTCGGCAACCTTGGCCTTGGGCTCGACGGAAGCGGTCGCGAAATGGCCGCGCATCGCCTTCGACGTGTTCTTCACCTTGGCAAGGCCAACGCCGAGCTGGACGGCGGTATAGCCGTTCTTCTCCTGCGTGCGCTGCGCCACGACCTGGCAGTTCTCCATCTGGAGAACAGTGACGGGAACATGTTCCCCGGCATCGTTGTAGATGCGGGTCATTCCCACCTTCTTTGCAATCACACCTGAACGCATCGGTTCAATTCCTTTAGAGTTCCCTGTCGGGGCTGTCGCCCCTCCACGCCTCTTGTTCCTTCAGAGTTCCGGGTCGCCCCGCTGACCTCTGGTTCCTTACAGCTTGATCTCGACGTCGACACCGGCGGCCAGGTCGAGCTTCATCAAAGCATCGACTGTCTGCGGGGTCGGGTCGACAATGTCGAGCAGACGCTTGTGCGTGCGCATCTCGAACTGCTCGCGGCTCTTCTTGTCGACGTGAGGCGACCGGTTGACCGTGAACTTTTCGATCCGCGTCGGCAGCGGAATGGGGCCGCGGACGTTGGCGCCGGTGCGCTTGGCGGTCGACACGATTTCCCGTGTCGAGGCGTCGAGCACCCGGTGATCAAACGCCTTCAGGCGGATGCGGATATTCTGTCCGTTCATGCGTCACTTCCTTGTTCTGGCGCGGCGCGGGCAGCGCCCGCGACAGATCGGTTTAAGTCCAAATTACTCTGTGATGGTGACGACGATGCCGGCACCGACGGTGCGGCCGCCTTCACGGATGGCGAAGCGCAGCTTCTCTTCCATGGCGATCGGCACGATCAGCTCGACGTCGACGGTGATGTTGTCGCCCGGCATCACCATCTCGGTGCCTTCCGGCAGCGACACGATGCCGGTCACGTCCGTCGTGCGGAAATAGAACTGCGGACGGTAGTTGGTGAAGAACGGCGTGTGGCGGCCGCCCTCGTCCTTGGTCAGGATGTAGGCTTCGGCGACGAACTTCTTGTGCGGCTTGACGGTGCCGGGCTTGGCCAGGACCTGGCCGCGCTCGACGCCTTCACGGTCGACACCGCGCAGCAGCGCGCCGATGTTGTCGCCGGCCTGGCCCTGGTCGAGCAGCTTGCGGAACATCTCGACGCCCGTGCAGGTCGTCTTGGTGGTCGGACGGATGCCGACGATCTCCAGCTCCTCGCCGACCTTGACGACGCCGCGCTCGACGCGGCCGGTCACCACCGTGCCACGGCCCGAGATCGAGAACACGTCCTCGATCGGCATCAGGAACGGCTTGTCGAGCGGACGAACCGGCGTCGGAATGTAGGCATCGACCGCAGCCATCAGTTCGCGGATGGCGTCCTCGCCGATCTTCTTGTCGCTGTCTTCAAGGGCGGCAAGCGCCGAACCCTTGACGATCGGAATGTCGTCGCCGGGGAACTCGTTCTTGGTCAAAAGCTCACGCACCTCGAGCTCGACCAGCTCGAGCAGCTCGGCGTCGTCGACCTGGTCGACCTTGTTCAAGAACACCACGATCGAGGGCACGCCGACCTGGCGGGCCAAAAGGATGTGCTCGCGGGTCTGCGGCATCGGGCCGTCGGCGGCCGACACCACCAGGATCGCGCCGTCCATCTGCGCGGCACCGGTGATCATGTTCTTCACATAGTCGGCGTGGCCGGGGCAGTCGACATGGGCATAGTGGCGGTTGGCGGTTTCGTATTCGACGTGGGCCGTCGAAATGGTGATGCCGCGCGCCTTCTCTTCGGGTGCCGCATCGATCTGGTCGTAGCGCTTGTATTCGCCAAAATACTTGGTGATCGCCGCCGTCAGCGACGTCTTGCCATGGTCGACGTGACCAATCGTGCCAATGTTCACATGAGGCTTAGTGCGCTCGAATTTACCTTTTGCCATGTGATCTCTCCATTCCTGCCAGCCCGTGCGGGCCTTGAATTAAGTTACTGATGCAACTCGTTTCGAGTTACGCGTATTTCTTCTGGACTTCCTGGGCGACCGCGGTCGGGACCGGCTCGTAGTGGTCGAACTGCATCGTGTAGGCCGCGCGGCCCTGGCTCATCGAGCGAAGGTTGTCCACGTATTTGAACATGTTGGCGAGCGGCACCATCGCGTTGATGACCACAGCCACGCCACGGGCTTCCTGGCCCTGGATCTGGCCGCGACGGCCGTTCAGGTCGCCGATAACGCTGCCGACGTAATCTTCCGGCGTCACCACTTCGACCTTCATGATTGGCTCGAGCAACTGCACGCCAAGCTTGGGGGCTGCTTCACGGAAGCAGGCGCGGCCGGCGATTTCGAAGGCCAGAACCGACGAGTCCACGTCGTGGTAGGCGCCATCGATCAGCGTCGCCTTGACGCCGATCATCGGGAAGCCGGCGAACGGGCCCGAGGTCATGACGCTGTTGATGCCCTTTTCGACACCGGGGATGTATTCCTTCGGCACAGCGCCGCCGACGATCTTGGTTTCGAACTCGAATTCGCTGCTTTCCGGATTCGGCTCGAACAGGATCTTGACGCGGGCGAACTGGCCGGTACCGCCGGTCTGCTTCTTGTGCGTGTAGTCCTGCTCGTGCTTGCGGGTGATCGTCTCGCGGTAGGCCACCTGCGGCGCGCCGACATTGGCCTCGACCTTGAACTCGCGGCGCATGCGGTCGACGATGATGTCGAGGTGAAGCTCGCCCATGCCGGAAATGATCGTCTGGCCCGATTCCTCGTCAGTCTTGACGCGGAAGGACGGATCCTCGGCGGCCAGGCGGTGAAGGGCGAGACCCATCTTTTCCTGGTCGTTCTTGGTCTTCGGCTCGATGGCGATCTGGATGACCGGATCGGGGAATTCCATGCGCTCGAGGATGACCGGATGCAGCGGATCACTGAGCGTGTCGCCGGTGGTGGTGTCCTTGAGGCCAGCGAGGGCGACGATGTCGCCGGCAAACGCCTCTTCGACGTCGGCGCGCGAATTCGCATGCATCTGCAGCATGCGGCCGATGCGCTCTTTCTTGCCCTTCACGGTGTTGTCGACCGAGATGCCCTTGGTGAGCTTGCCCGAATAGATGCGGGCAAAGGTGAGCGAACCGACGAACGGGTCGTTCATGATCTTGAAGGCAAGCATCGACAGCGGCTCGTTGTCGTCGGCATGACGCTCGATCTCGGCGTCGGTCTTGGCGTCGACGCCCTTGATGGCCGGGACATCGGCCGGCGACGGCAGATATTCGACGACGGCGTCGAGCAGCGGCTGCACGCCCTTGTTCTTGAAGGCCGAGCCGCAGAACATCGGATAGAACTTCACCGCGATCGTGCCCTTGCGGATGAGCGCACGGATCTCGTCGTTGCTCGGCATCTTGCCTTCGAGGTAATTCTCGAGCGCCGTCTCGTCCATTTCGACGGCGGCCTCGATCATCTTCTCGCGGTATTCTTCGGCACGAGCCTTGAGGTCGGCAGGGATCTCGACGATGTCCCAGGCAGCGCCCAGCGTCTCGTCGCGCCAGACCAGCGCGTTCATCTCGACGAGGTCGACGACACCCTTGAACTCGGTCTCGGCGCCGATCGGCAGCTGCATGACGACGGCATGCGCACCGAGGCGCGATCCGATCATCTCGACCGAGCGGTAGAAGTCGGCGCCGATCTTGTCCATCTTGTTGCAGAAGATCATGCGCGGCACGCGATACTTGTCGGCCTGGCGCCAGACGGTCTCCGTCTGCGGCTCGACACCGGCATTGGCATCGAGCAGCGCAATGGCGCCGTCGAGCACGCGCAGCGAACGCTCGACTTCAATGGTGAAGTCGACGTGGCCGGGGGTGTCGATGATGTTGAAGCGGTGCATCTTGCCGTCGCGACCCTTCCAGAAGGTCGTGGTCGCGGCCGACGTGATGGTGATGCCGCGCTCCTGCTCCTGCTCCATCCAATCCATGGTGGCAGCGCCGTCGTGGACTTCGCCGATCTTGTGCGACTTGCCCGTGTAATAGAGGACGCGCTCGGTGGTCGTCGTCTTGCCGGCGTCGATGTGCGCCATGATACCGAAATTGCGGTAGTCTTCGATTTTATATTCGCGGGCCATGGGAGGTGCCTCTTCAGTCTCGTTCGCGCTTTACCAGCGGTAGTGCGCGAAAGCGCGGTTGGCTTCTGCCATCTTGTGGGTGTCTTCACGCTTCTTGACGGCGGTGCCGCGGTTGTTGGCCGCGTCCATCAGCTCGCCGGAGAGGCGGTCGACCATAGTGGTCTCGTTGCGGTTGCGGGCGGCGGCGATCAACCAGCGGATGGCCAATGCCTGACGGCGCTCGGGGCGCACGTCGACTGGAACCTGGTAGGTGGCGCCGCCGACGCGGCGCGAACGCACTTCCACATGCGGCGCGACATTGTCGAGCGCCTGATGGAAGACGGTGACCGGCTCCTGCTTGGTCTTGGACTGAACCTGGTCGAGCGCGCCGTAGACGATGGTCTCGGCAACCGACTTCTTGCCGTCATACATGACGGCGTTCATGAACTTGGTGACGATCAGATCGCCGAACTTGGGGTCCGGATTGATCTCACGCTTTTCTGCACTGTGACGACGGGACATTTTTTCTCTGCCTCAATTCTACGCGGTGGCCTGGATCCCGGATCGTCGCTTGACGCCGCCCGGAACGACCTCGGCTACGCTTCGGTCACTTCGGACGCTTGGCGCCGTATTTCGAACGGCGCTGCTTGCGGTTCTTCACGCCTTGCGTGTCGAGCACGCCGCGGATGATGTGGTAACGGACGCCCGGAAGATCCTTGACGCGACCGCCGCGGATCATCACCACCGAGTGCTCCTGAAGGTTGTGGCCTTCGCCGGGGATGTAACCGATCACTTCAAAACCATTGGTCAGGCGGATCTTGGCCACCTTGCGCAGCGCCGAGTTCGGCTTCTTCGGCGTCGTGGTGTAGACGCGCGTGCAGACGCCCCGCTTCTGCGGGTTCTGCTGCATGGCCGGGACCTTGTTGCGCTTCACCGGCGCAATGCGCGGCTTGCGGATCAGCTGGTTGACGGTAGGCATTAAACCCTCTTGTCTCTCAATTCCGTATCTCGCCCGGTCAGGGCCGCTCAAAGCGTCACTTCCATACGCAAATTCGGGCCACAAACCGCGCCTCGCGGTCTTGCCCGAACAAATGGCAGAGGAAGCGGAAGCCGCTTCGTGCACGCCGGAAATGTCTTTTCGCTCGTAAAACGAACCCTGTTTGAGGCAAACTCCAAAGCGTGTCGCTTCGGAAGCAAGAGCCTCACATCGGTTCTGACTGGGCGGCTTCTACTCGTATGGCCACTGTCCGTCAACCCCGGGGCGGCAAATATTGCGCTGAACCCGAGGCTTGGCAGCCATGCGAAAAGCGCATGTAATTTTCTTGCGCCGTTTTTCAAGAGGAAGGCAGAAAGTGACCGGCTTGCCGCTGTTTCCAGGCCGTGCTTCGTGCGAAAAGGCGGCATGAACAGCCCAAAACCCCTCGCCCGGAGGTACGAACCCGTGAATGACAATGAGGAGCGCCCGGTCACCATTATTACCGGGCGGGTGTGGAAGCGCAAAGGCGGCAAGCCGGAAGGCGTGCATGTGATGTTGGTCGCGCCGGACGACGATTCGGCGGTGCGCCGCGCTCTCGAATCGCTTGCCGCCGAAGGTTATGCCGAGGCAGAGCTCGATCAGATCGGCGACATGGACGGCGTGCCGGACGAGGAGCCGCATCTGTCCGCCTATCAGGGCGCGCTCGAAGGCGAAGTGTCGATCGTGACGTTCGATGTGCCGATCTGAAGAGATCTGAATCGCGGTCGATCTCACGGGCCGGCGACAAAGCCCGGCGACTTGCCCGGCACAAGTTCTCTGCTAAGAAGCGACCTCTGGCAAAACCAAGCACACTCAACCTGCGGAGCTCCCATGTCCTCTAATCCCATCAAGCTCGGCATCGTCGGCGTGGGGAAGATCGTCCGTGACCAGCATCTGCCGGCGCTGGCGAAGGACCAAGATTATCGCCTGGTTGCTGCAGCCAGCCGCCATGGCAAAGTCGAGGACATCCCGAACTTCCCGACGATCGAGGCGATGCTCGACGCAACGCCGGAGCTCGAGGCGGTGTCGCTGTGCATGCCGCCGCAGTTTCGTTACGACGCCGCGCGCTTGGCGCTGGCGGCGAAAAAGCATGTTTTCCTGGAAAAGCCGCCCGGCGCCACGGTCAGCGAGGTCGAAGACCTGAAGGCGCTGGCGACAGCGAACGGCGTCTGCCTGTTCGCCAGCTGGCATTCACGCTATGCGCCGGCTGTCGAAGCTGCGCGCGCATTCCTTGGATCGACAACGATCAGGTCGGCCGCCATCAATTGGAAAGAAGACGTGCGCCGCTGGCATCCGAATCAGGAATGGATCTGGGCTCCCGGCGGCTTTGGCGTGTTCGATCCCGGCATCAACGCCCTGTCGATCGCTACCCACATCCTGCCGCCGATGTTCATCAGCTCGGCAGAACTCGATTTCCCCGAAAACCGCGCGGCCCCCATCGCCGCCCATATCGCCTTCCGCACGTCGAACGGTCTGCCGGTGACGATGGAACTCGATTGGCGTCAGACCGGCCCGCAAAGCTGGGACATCCTGGCCGATACCGAGGCAGGATCGATGGTGCTTTCTGGCGGCGGCTCAAAGCTTGCCATCGATGGCCGCGTCGTTCACGAGGAGCCGGAAGCCGAATATCCGATGCTCTACAAGCGCTTCGCCGAGATCGTGCGCGCCGGCACCTCCGACGTCGATCTCGCGCCCCTGCAGCACGTCGCCGACGCCTTCATGCTCGGCAAGCGCAATGTGGTGGAGGCGTTTTTCGATTGATCAGTGGGCGCCGCCGGATCGCAGGTCCGGCCGGCGCACCGCACAAATTCAATTAACGATCGCTATTGCAAAGCCGTCATAGCCCTTGGCGCCAACAGTCTGGATCGCGGTGCCTTCCAGACGTTTGTCGCTGCCGATGAACGAGAACGCCGCGCGTGCCCCTTCGACATTGGCATCGCGACCATCTTCATTCACCACCGCGCCGTCACGGATGACATTGTCGCAGACGATGACGGTCCCCGGCCTCGAAAGACGCATGGCCCAGGACAGATAGTGCGGGTTGTTCGGCTTGTCGGCGTCGATGAAGATGAAGTCGAACGGCCCGGCATTCTCGGCGCCTAAGGCCGCAAGCGATTGAAGCGCCGGTCCGACCCGCAGTTCCACACGGTCAGACACCCCTGCCCGTTCAAAGTTCGACCGCGCGACACTGGCGTGGTGCGGATCAAGCTCGAGCGTCACGACCTTGCCGTCCATCGGCAATGCTCGCGCCATCCAGATTGTCGAATAACCGCCCAATGTGCCGATTTCGAGTACCTTCCTCGCTCCCTGCATTCGCGCAAGAAGTGAGAGCAGCTTGCCTTGTGCCGGGGAAACGTCGATAGGCGGCAGGCCCTGATCATGGTTGGCCGCCAGAACGGCATCAAGAGCGGGATCCGCCTCGAAAAGAGCTTCGACAATGTAGTCGTCGACAGAAGCCCAAATCTTCCTGCTCATCGTTTCTTCTCCCATCCGAATGAGGAACCAAAATGCGAAAAGGGGCCACTTAGGCCCCTTTTCTATCTTCTCTTGCTTGCGCGCTTACTGCGCGGCGTTAACCATGTCGGTCAGCATCGGCTCGGCGACCTCGACGCCGGACGCCTTGCGGCGCTCGTCGATGATCAACTCGTCGCGCGAGGTGGCGATGCGCCGGATCTGGCTCATCGTACCGCCGGTACCGGCCGGGATCAGCCGGCCGACGATGACGTTTTCCTTCAGCCCCTGCAGCATGTCGGTCTTGCCGGCAACCGCAGCTTCGGTCAGCACCCTCGTCGTCTCCTGGAAGGAAGCGGCGGAGATGAAGGACGGCGTCTGCAGCGAGGCCTTGGTGATGCCGAGCAGCACCGGCTGACCTTCGGCCGGCTTCTTGCCTTCCTCGACCAGGCGCTCATTGACCTCTTCCAACTCGATCACGTCGACGTGGTCGCCCGGAATGTAGGTCGAATCGCCCTGCGTGGTGATCTCGACCTTCTGCAGCATCTGGCGAACGATCACCTCGATGTGCTTGTCGTTGATCGACACGCCCTGCAGTCGGTAGACCTCCTGGATTTCGTTGACGAGGTAGGAGGCAAGCGCCTCCACGCCCTTGATCGCCAGGATGTCGTGCGGCGCCGGATTGCCGTCGAGGATGTAGTCGCCCTTCTCGATGACGTCGCCGTCCTGGAGATGGAACGGCTTGCCCTTCGGGATCAGGTATTCGACCGGCTCAAGCGTCGAGTCATGCGGCTCGATGATGATACGGCGCTTATTCTTGTAGTCGCGGCCGAAGCGGATCGTGCCATCGATCTCGGCGATGATGGCGTGATCCTTCGGACGGCGTGCCTCGAACAGTTCGGCAACACGCGGCAGACCGCCGGTGATGTCCTTGGTCTTGGCGCTTTCCATCGGGATACGCGCCAGCACGTCGCCGGGGCGAACCTGTGCGCCCGGCTCGACCGAAAGAATGGCCTCGACCGAGAGCAGGAAGCGGGCGTCGCCGCCCTTCGACAGCTTGCCGACCTTGCCCTTGGCATCCTGGACGACGATCGCCGGCTTGAGGTCGTTGCCGCGTGGCGTCGAACGCCAGTCGATGACCTCGCGCTTGGTGATGCCGGTCGATTCGTCGGCGGTTTCCTGAACGGAAATGCCATCGACCAGATCCTCGAATGCCACCCTGCCCTCGATTTCGGTGAGGATCGGGCGGGTATAAGGATCCCACTCGGCGATACGCTGGCCGCGCTTCACCTTGTCGCCATCGTCGACGAAGATGCGCGAACCGTAGGTGACGCGGTGCGTGGCGCGTTCCTTGCCGGCTTCGTCGAGGATCAGCACCGCCATGTTGCGGCCCATGACCATCAGCTGGCCGTCGGAGTTGCGCACCACGTTGCGGTTGCGGATCTCGACCTTGCCCTCATAGGAGGCTTCAAGGAACGAGGAATCCACCACCTGCGCCGTGCCGCCCATGTGGAAGGTACGCATGGTGAGCTGGGTGCCCGGCTCGCCGATCGACTGCGCCGCGATGACGCCGACAGCCTCGCCCTGGTTGACGGGCGTGCCGCGGGCCAGATCGCGGCCGTAGCAGACCGCGCAGACGCCGACCCTGACCTCGCAGGTCAGCGCCGAACGGATGCGAACCGACTGCACGCCGGCCTTTTCGATCAGTTCCACGTCACGCTCGTCCATCAGCGTTCCGGCCTTGACCAGAACCTCGCCGGTGACCGGGTGGGTGATGTCGTCGAGCGAGGTGCGGCCGAGAACGCGCTGGCCAACCGAAGCGACGACCTGACCGGCATCGACGATCGGCTGCATGGTGAGGCCCTTGTCGGTGCCGCAGTCGAGCGAGTTGACGATGCAGTCCTGCGCCACGTCGACGAGACGACGCGTCAGGTAACCCGAGTTCGCCGTCTTCAAGGCAGTGTCGGCCAGCCCCTTGCGGGCGCCGTGGGTCGAGTTGAAGTACTCGAGCACGGTGAGGCCTTCCTTGAAGTTCGAGATGATCGGCGTCTCGATGATTTCACCGCTAGGCTTGGCCATCAGGCCGCGCATGCCGGCGAGCTGGCGCATCTGGGTGGGCGAGCCGCGCGCACCGGAGTGCGACATCATGTAGATCGAGTTCATCGGCTTCTGACGGCCGTTGTCCTCGAACTCGACCGCCTTGATGCGGGCCATCATTTCGTCGGCGACCTTTTCCGAGCACTTGGCCCAGGCGTCGACGACCTTGTTGTACTTCTCGCCCTGGGTGATCAGACCGTCATTGTACTGCTGCTCGTACTCCTTGGCCAAAGCCTCGGTGTCGGAGACCAGCTTGATCTTGGCGTCCGGGATCAGCATGTCGTCCTTGCCGAACGAAATGCCGGCGCGGCAGGCATGGCTAAAGCCGAGGGCCATGATGCGATCGCAGAAAATGACCGTCTCCTTCTGACCGCAATGGCGATAGACGGTGTCGATCATTTTGGAGATGTTCTTCTTGGTCATCTCCTGGTTGGCGGTCTCGTAGGGCACGTTGTGGTTCTTCGGCAGCAGCTCGCCGATGATCATGCGGCCAGGCGTGGTGTCGTAGATCTTCGACACGACCTTGCCGTCGGCGTCGACCGTGCGGAAGCGCCCCTTGATCTTGGCATGCAGCGTCACCGCCTTGGTCTCGAGCGCGTGCTGGAGTTCGCCCATGTCGGCAAACACCATGCCCTCGCCCGGCTCGTTCTGATTGACGATCGAGAGATAGTAGAGACCGAGAACCATGTCCTGCGACGGCACGATGATCGGCGCGCCGGAAGCCGGGTGCAGGATGTTGTTGGTCGACATCATCAGCACGCGGGCTTCGAGCTGCGCTTCCAGCGACAGCGGCACGTGGACCGCCATCTGGTCGCCGTCGAAATCGGCGTTGAAGGCCGTGCAGACCAGCGGGTGAAGCTGGATCGCCTTGCCTTCGATCAGGATCGGCTCGAACGCCTGGATACCGAGGCGGTGCAGCGTCGGTGCGCGGTTCAGCAGCACCGGATGCTCGCGGATGACCTCGTCGAGGATATCCCAGACCTCCGGACGCTCCTTCTCGACCAGCTTCTTCGCCTGCTTGACGGTCGAGGAGTAGCCCTTGGCGTCGAGACGGGCGTAGATGAAGGGCTTGAACAGTTCGAGCGCCATCTTCTTCGGCAGGCCGCACTGGTGGAGCTTGAGCTCCGGACCGGTGACGATGACCGAGCGGCCGGAATAGTCGACGCGCTTGCCGAGCAGGTTCTGGCGGAACCGGCCCTGCTTGCCCTTCAGCATGTCGGACAGCGACTTCAGCGGACGCTTGTTGGCGCCGGTGATGACGCGGCCGCGGCGGCCGTTGTCGAACAGCGCATCGACGGCTTCCTGCAGCATGCGCTTTTCATTGCGCACGATGATGCCGGGCGCGCGCAGCTCGATCAGCCGCTTCAAGCGGTTGTTGCGGTTGATGACGCGGCGATAGAGGTCGTTCAGATCCGACGTGGCGAAACGGCCGCCGTCCAGCGGGACAAGCGGGCGCAGATCCGGCGGGATCACCGGAACCACCTTCATGATCATCCATTCCGGACGGTTGCCGGATTCCATGAAGTTCTCGACGACCTTGAGCCGCTTCAGGTACTTCTTATGCTTGAGCTCGGAGGTGGTCGAAGCCAGCTCAGAACGCAGATCGCCGGCGATCTTCTCGAGGTCCATGCCGGCCAGAAGGTCGTGGATCGCCTCGGCGCCGATCATGGCGGTGAACGAATCCTCGCCATACTCGTCGACGGCCATCATGTACTCTTCCTCGCTGAGCAGCTGGTGCTCCTTCAGCGCGGTGAGGCCGGGTTCGGTAACGATGTAGTTCTCGAAGTAGAGGACCCGCTCGATGTCCTTCAGCGTCATGTCGAGCAGCGTGCCGATGCGCGACGGCAGCGACTTCAGGAACCAGATGTGGGCGACCGGTGCCGCCAGCTCGATATGGCCCATGCGCTCGCGGCGGACGCGCGACAGCGTGACTTCGACGCCGCACTTCTCGCAGATGACGCCCTTGTATTTCATGCGCTTGTACTTGCCGCACAGGCACTCATAGTCCTTGATCGGACCAAAAATGCGCGCGCAGAACAGGCCGTCACGCTCCGGCTTGAAGGTGCGGTAGTTGATGGTCTCCGGCTTCTTGATCTCGCCGAACGACCAGGACAGAATCTTCTCAGGGCTGGCAAGCGAGATCCGGATGGAATCGAACACCTGCGCAGGCGCCTGGGGGTTGAAGAGATTCATGACCTCTTGGTTCATGCCGTTCTCCTTTTCGGGGTCCTCGAAAACCCCTTGCATCTAGCGCGGGCCAAACGCCCGCCGACTTGATCGGCCATCGGCCGAGAATTTGGTGCGTCCGGTCGCGGGAAGACCGCGGCCGGACGTCTTGCTTACTCGGCCGCGTCGGGCAGCCGGATCGGGTTGTCGTCGAGCTTGGTGTTCTCCAGCTCGACATTGAGGCCGAGAGACCGCATTTCCTTGACGAGAACGTTGAAGCTCTCGGGGATGCCGGCCTCGAATGTGTCGTCGCCTCTGACGATCGCCTCGTAGACCTTGGTGCGGCCGGCGACGTCATCCGACTTCACCGTCAGCATCTCCTGCAGCGTGTAGGCGGCGCCGTACGCTTCGAGCGCCCAGACCTCCATCTCGCCGAAGCGCTGACCACCGAACTGCGCCTTGCCGCCCAGCGGCTGCTGGGTAACGAGCGAGTACGGACCGATCGAACGCGCGTGGATCTTGTCGTCCACAAGGTGGTGAAGCTTGAGCATATATATGTAGCCCATCGTCACTTTGCGATCGAACGGCTCGCCGGTGCGTCCGTCATAGAGCTGCGACTGACCGCTGGTGTGCAGGCCCGCCTGCTCCAGCATGATGTTGATGTCGGCCTCGTGCGCGCCGTCGAACACCGGTGTCGCGATGGAGACGCCGCGGCGCATCTGCTCGCTGAGGCGAACGATGCTCTCGTCGTCATATTCGCGGACCGGCTCGTTGCGGTCGTTGGCCGGCATGAAGCTCTCGAGCGTCTTGCGCAGCGGCTTGATGTCGCCCGCTGTCTTGTACGCATCGATCAGATCGCCGATCTTCCTGCCCATTCCGGCGCAGGCCCAGCCCAGGTGCGTTTCCAGAATCTGGCCGACATTCATGCGCGACGGCACACCCAGCGGGTTGAGCACGATGTCGGCATGCGTGCCGTCCTCGAGGAAAGGCATGTCCTCGACCGGAACGATCCGCGACACGACACCCTTGTTGCCGTGTCGGCCGGCCATCTTGTCGCCGGGCTGCATCTTGCGCTTCACGGCCACGAAGACCTTGACCATCTTCATGACGCCCGGAGGCATCTCGTCGCCGCGCTGCACCTTCTCGACCTTGTCCATGAAGCGCTGCTCGAGCGCCTTCTTGGAATCGTCGTACTGGCCACGCAGGGCTTCCAGTTCGCTCTGGAGCTTTTCGTTCTCCACGGCAAACTGCCACCACTGCGAACGCGGATACTCGTCGAGCGTGTCCTTCGACAGCTTCGAGCCCTTCTTGAAGCCCTTCGGCCCGGCAATCGCTTCCTTGCCGACGAGAACGTCGGAAAGACGCGAATAGACGTTGCGGTCGAGGATCGCCTGCTCGTCGTCGCGGTCCTTGGCGAGGCGTTCGATCTCCTCGCGCTCGATCGCCATGGCGCGTTCGTCCTTCTCGACGCCGTGGCGGTTGAAGACACGCACTTCGACGACGGTGCCGAAGGTTCCCGGAGGCATGCGCATCGAGGTGTCGCGCACGTCCGAGGCCTTTTCACCGAAGATGGCGCGCAGCAGCTTTTCTTCTGGCGTCATCGGGCTTTCGCCCTTCGGCGTGATCTTGCCGACCAGGATGTCGCCCGGCTGCACTTCCGCACCGATGTAGACGATGCCGGCCTCATCGAGGTTCTTCAGCGCTTCTTCCGAGACGTTGGGAATGTCGCGCGTGATCTCCTCCGGCCCCAGCTTGGTGTCGCGGGCCATGACTTCGAACTCCTCGATGTGGATCGAGGTGAAGACGTCGTCGGCGACGATGCGCTCGGACAGGAGGATGGAATCCTCGTAGTTGTAGCCGTTCCACGGCATGAACGCGACCAGCACGTTACGGCCGAGGGCCAGATCGCCGAGCTCGGTCGACGGGCCGTCGGCGATGATGTCGCCCTTGTTGACCCGGTCGCCCATGCGCACCAGCGGACGCTGGTTGATGCAGGTGTTCTGGTTCGAACGCTGGAACTTCATCAGCCGGTAGATATCGACGCCGGACTTGCCGGGATCGAGATCTTCCGTGGCGCGGATGACGATACGCGTCGCGTCCACCTGGTCGACGATGCCGCCGCGGCGGGCGCCGATGGCGGCGCCCGAGTCACGGGCGACGATCGGCTCCATGCCGGTGCCGACGAACGGCGCTTCGGCGCGCACCAGCGGCACGGCCTGACGCTGCATGTTCGAGCCCATCAGCGCACGGTTGGCGTCATCGTTCTCCAGGAACGGGATCAGGGCCGCGGCCACCGACACCATCTGCTTCGGCGACACGTCCATCAGATCGACGTTTTCGCGCGGCGCCATCATCACTTCGCCGGCGTTGCGGCAAATGACGAATTCGTCGACGAAATGACCATTCTTGTCGAGCTCGGCATTGGCCTGCGCGACGTGGTGCTTGGCCTCTTCCATAGCCGAGAGGTAAACGACCTCATTGGTCAGCTTGCCATTGACGATCTTGCGGTACGGGCTCTCGATGAAGCCGTATTTGTTGACGCGCGCGAAGGTCGCAAGCGAGTTGATCAGGCCGATGTTCGGGCCTTCCGGCGTCTCGATCGGGCAGATGCGGCCGTAATGCGTCGGGTGCACGTCGCGCACTTCGAAACCGGCACGCTCGCGGGTCAGACCGCCCGGTCCAAGCGCCGAAAGACGGCGCTTGTGGGTGATCTCCGAAAGCGGGTTGGTCTGATCCATGAACTGCGACAGCTGCGAGGAACCGAAGAACTCGCGCACGGCGGCAGCCGCCGGCTTGGCGTTGATCAGGTCCTGCGGCATCACCGTGTCGATCTCGATCGAGGACATGCGTTCCTTGATCGCGCGCTCCATGCGCAGCAGGCCGACGCGGTACTGGTTCTCCATCAGCTCGCCGACCGAACGCACGCGGCGGTTGCCGAGATTGTCGATGTCGTCAATCTCGCCCTTGCCGTCGCGCAGTTCGACGAGCGTCTTGACCACGGCCAGGATGTCGTCCTTGCGCAGCACGCGCACGGTATCCTCGGCCTTGAGCTCGAGGCGCATGTTCATCTTGACGCGGCCAACGGCCGACAGATCATAGCGCTCGCTGTCGAAGAACAGCGAGTTGAACATGGCCTCAGCGGTTTCCAGCGTCGGCGGCTCGCCGGGGCGCATGACGCGGTAGATGTCGAACAGCGCGTCCTGGCGGCTCTCGTTCTTGTCGACGTTGAGCGTGTTGCGGATGTAGGCGCCGACGTTGACGTGGTCGATGTCGAGGACCTTGATCTCATCGTCACCGGTGCCAAGCAGCACTTTCAGCGTCTTTTCGTCGATCTCGTCACCGGCTTCGAGGAAGATCTCGCCGGTCCCGTAGTTGACAATATCCTCGGCAAGGTAGTTGCCGAGCAGATCCTCGTCGGTCGCCTTGATCGCCTTGAGACCCTTTTCGCCAAGCGCCCTGGCCTGGCGGGCGGTGATCTTCTTGCCGGCCTCGACGACGACTTCGCCGGTGTCGGCGTCGACCAGGTCACCAACGGCCTTGAGGCCGCGGAAACGGTCGACGTTGAACGGGATGCGCCAATGGTCGCCGGCGCGCTTGTAGGTGATCTTGTTGTAGAAGGTCGACAGGATCTCTTCGCCGTCCATGCCGAGCGCCATCAGCAGCGACGTCACCGGGATCTTGCGGCGGCGATCGATGCGGGCATGCACGACGTCCTTGCTATCGAACTCGATGTCGAGCCACGAACCGCGATAGGGAATGACGCGCGCGGCAAACAGGAGCTTGCCGGACGAGTGCGACTTGCCCTTGTCATGGTCGAAGAAGACGCCTGGCGAACGGTGCATCTGCGAGACGATGACGCGCTCGGTGCCGTTGACGATGAAGGTGCCGTTCAAGGTCATGAGCGGCATGTCGCCCATGTAGACGTCCTGCTCCTTGATGTCCTTGATCGACTTGGCGCCGGTATCCTCGTCGATATCGAACACGATGAGGCGCAGCGTCACCTTGAGCGGCGCCGCATAGGTCAGGTCGCGCTGACGGCATTCGTCAACGTCGAATTTCGGTCCCTCGAACTCATACTTCACAAATTCCAGCATCGAGGAGCCGGAAAAATCGGAAATCGGGAAGACCGACTTGAAAACTGCCTGCAGTCCCTCGTCAGGACGCCCACCCTTGGGCTCCTCCACCATCAGGAACTGGTCATAGGATGCCTTCTGAACCTCGATCAGGTTCGGCATCTCCGCAACTTCCGGGATCTTTCCGAAAAACTTGCGTACGCGTCTGCGGCCATTGAAAGTCTGGGTCTGGGCCATCGTCGCTCCTTAGCTCAATTCTCGGGACGAGCCTCGCCGCGGCTCGCCTTGCATCTCGGGCCACCTTGGCGGCCCTGTCTTGTTGCCCACCGCCTGTCGGCGGCTTCTTGTCTTTTCACCCGGCGCCAATTGGCGGCGGGCCAGAAACGGGAGAAAACCCGTTTCCTGAAGGCCTGTTTGCGGCCCTCAGGAAAGAGGTTTTCGCACTCTTCGCGTTACGCAGCCTCCCTTCGACGCGAAAGGAGTGGCGGGCGGCGCGACCCCGTCCGCCCGGACTCAAAGCGTAAATAAGTTCGACCTTGGCGCCGGCTGCTTCCAGCTGGGCCTTGAACTTGTCCGCGTCGGCCTTGGAAACGGCTTCCTTGACCGGCTTCGGAGCCGCCTCGACCAGGTCCTTGGCTTCCTTGAGGCCAAGACCGGTGATGGCGCGAACTTCCTTGATGACGTTGATCTTCTGAGCGCCTGCCTCGGTGAGGACGACGTCGAATTCCGTCTTTTCCTCGACCGGAGCAGCAGCGGCCGCAGCACCGCCGGCAGCGGCAACCGCCACCGGAGCAGCGGCGGAAACGCCCCACTTTTCTTCAAGAAGCTTCGACAGCTCGGCCGCCTCGAGGACGGTCAGCTTCGAAAGGTCGTCTACGATCTTTGCCAGATCAGCCATTGCAATGTTCCTTCATAAGGTTCGAACGTGTGTTTGTGATAGCGAGGAACGGCCTCATGCCGCCTCGTCCTTCCGGGCGTAAGCGCCGATGACGCGCGCGACCGAAGCCGCAGGCGCATTGACGATCTGGGCGATCCGGGTTGCCGGCGTGGCGATCATGCCAACCAGCCTGGCGCGCAGCTCATCGAGCGACGGAAGTGTGGCGAGTGCCTTTACACCGTCGGCATTGAGCGAGGTGGTGCCCATTGCGCCGCCGAGAATGACGAGCTTGTCATTTCCCTTGGCGAAATCGGACGCGACCTTCGGCGCCGCAATCGGATCCTCCGAATAGGCGATCAGCGTCTGTCCCTTGAACAGTTCGATGATCGATGCGGAGTCCGTGCCCTGAAGAGCGATTTTGGCGAGACGGTTCTTCGCGACTTTGACGGTGCCACCGGCGGCGCGCATTTTCGACCGAAGGTCGTTCATTTGCGCGACGGTGATACCGGCGTAGTGGGCCACGACGACTGAACCAGCGCTTGAAAACGCATCATTCAGGCCCGTGACGAGTTCGCGTTTTTCCGCTCTGTCCACTGCCTATCTCCAGTTGACCCCTGCCCTCTACGAAGGACAGGCGTCGGGTTGCCTTTTGCCGGCCGGGCCATCCAGTAACGGATCTCCCGAACGACGCTCGAGGATCCTGCCCCCTTTCGCCACACCTGCCGGCAAGCCGGACGGTGCGCAGACAAAAGGCAAACACGGTTCGAACCTTTCATTGGAGCTTGTGGCTCCTTTGTCCGGTCTTCACCCGTCTCATGCAGGCCCGCATGAATTAAGGCCCACATCACCTAAGGCTTGGGGGCCGCCTACAATCTCGGACAGGATGTCCGGAAGCCTTTCGACTTCCGGTACCGGGCCGCCGACAGGTCGGAGGCCCGGAATTCTTTCACGGATCAGCGCTTTAGCGGCCGATCCAATTGTTCGTATCAGGACGCTGCGAGCGTCGAGACGTCGAGCTTGAGGCCCGGGCCCATCGTCGAGGTGACCGACACCTTCTTGACGTAGTTGCCCTTGGCACCAGCCGGCTTTGCCCTGGTCACCGCGTCAGCGAAGGCGCGGACGTTTTCTTCCAGCGCCTTGACGTCGAACGAGACCTTGCCGACGCCGGCGTGAACGATGCCGGCCTTCTCGACGCGGAACTCGACGGCGCCGCCCTTCGATGCCTTGACGGCGGCGGTAACGTCGGTGGTGACGGTGCCGACCTTCGGGTTCGGCATCATGCCGCGCGGACCGAGCACCTTGCCGAGACGGCCGACCAGCGGCATCATGTCCGGCGTGGCGATGCAGCGGTCGAAGTCGATCGTGCCCTTCTGGACGATGTCGACCAGATCCTCGGCTCCGACGATGTCGGCGCCAGCGGCCTTGGCCTCCTCGGCCTTGTCGCCACGCGCAAAGACGGCGACGCGAACGCTGCGGCCGGTGCCGTTCGGCAGATTGACCACGCCGCGGACCATCTGGTCGGCATGGCGCGGGTCGACGCCGAGGTTCATCGCGACTTCGATCGTCTCGTCGAACTTCACTGAGGAGCGATCCTTGAGCAGCTTCAGCGCCTCACCCAAAGCGTAAGCCTTGTTGGGATCGATGCCTTCGCGGGTCTTCGATACACGCTTTGCAATCTTTGCCATGATCTCAGCCCACCACTTCCAGACCCATCGAGCGGGCGGAGCCCTCGACCATGCGCATGGCCGCCTCGACGTCGTTTGCGTTCAGATCCTTCATCTTCTGCTCGGCGATGGCGCGCACCTTGTCGCGGCCGATCGTGCCGGCCTTGACCTTGCCCGGCTCCTTCGAGCCCGACTTCAGGTTCGCAGCCTTCTTCAGGAAGTAGCTCACCGGCGGCGTCTTCATGACGAAGGTGAACGACTTGTCCTGGTAGTAGGTGATGACGACCGGAACCGGCGAGCCCTTTTCCATTTCCTGGGTCTGCGCGTTGAACGCCTTGCAGAACTCCATGATGTTGATGCCACGCTGACCAAGCGCCGGGCCGATCGGGGGC
This sequence comes from Mesorhizobium sp. M0601, assembly GCF_040320845.1. Lineage (NCBI taxonomy): Bacteria > Pseudomonadati > Pseudomonadota > Alphaproteobacteria > Hyphomicrobiales > Phyllobacteriaceae > Mesorhizobium > Mesorhizobium sp. M0601. The sequence continues at coordinate 6,960 of NZ_JAMYQK010000007.1, read as the reverse complement.
GACGGCGTGGCCGATCCCGCGGAAACCTGGAGCTTGAGCTGGCCTGCAATTTTCTTAGCCATCTCTCTTCCTGCCTTTTCTCATGCCGGTCTTGCCGGCGGTTGCAGTCTGGTGGTGCGGTCCGCGCGGCCGGCTAAAGCCGCATTCGCCTCCCACCCGTTTTTGGCCGCGCGATCTCCGCGCCGCCTTCCCTGCCGCCGAAACCGGTGCAGGGATTTCGGATCAGCCCTTCTCGACCTGTCCGAATTCCAGATCGACCGGCACGGCGCGCCCGAAGATCGAAACTTCCACCTTGAGCCGCGCCCGCTCCTCGTCCACTTCCTGGACGAAACCGTTGAAGGACGCGAATGGTCCATCCGAAACGCGGATCGCTTCGCCGATCTCGAACGTCACCGACGGCTTCGGCCGCTCGACGCCCTCCTGAACCTGGTTCAGGATACGCTGGGCCTCGGCTTCGGTGATCGGCACCGGCTTGGAGTCGCCCAGGAAACCCGTGACCTTCGGCGTGTTCTTGACGAGCGAGAACACGGCGTCGGTCAGATTGGCTTTCAGCAGCACATAGCCCGGAAAGAACTTGCGCTCGGCATCGACCTTGCGGCCGCGGCGGATCTCGACGACCTTCTCGGTCGGCACCACGATCTGCTCGATGTCGGCGGACAGGCCCTTCTGCTTGGCCTTGTTCTCAATGTCCTCGGCGACCTTCTTTTCAAAGTTCGAGTAGGCGTGGACGATGTACCACCGCGCGGTCATTTCAAGACTTCTCCGTAATCGCCGGACTTACTGTCCGAGGCCGAGGATTTTTTCGACCGCAAAGCCCATGGCCACGTCTGCGGTAAAGAAAAAGATCATCGCGATGACCGCGAACACAAGGACCATCACCGTCGAGATCATCGTTTCGCGCCGCGACGGCCAAGTGACCTTGGCGGTCTCCGCGCGAACCTGCTGGAGAAAGGTGAAGGGATTTGTGGTTTTCGAAGCCATATGCCGCTCTGTCTGCAAGACCCGTTGGCCGGGCCTCCTGGATGATCCCGCTGGCCGGGACGTGCCGCTTGAGCGTGCGTTCGCGCCGAATCAGCGCAATCATTTCGCCCATGCAAATCAGACGCGTAAAGCCGGCTTCCCAGCTCCACGCGTCGCGTGTCTGTCTCGTCTACATAAAACCGATTCTTGATCCACGCAAGTGGCAAGTGTCCGCTTTATGGCCAAACGCCGCCTCGGAACCATCCAGTCGTCCCGTCCCGGCTATGCGGCCCTTATGCCGCAACTTATGCCATATGGCAAGTCACAAGCCGATTTTCAAAGCCGCACTGCAAAAGAATCGTTTTAGGTATCCATTCAAAGAATGGCACGGGCAGCAGGGCTCGAACCTACGACCTGCGGTTTTGGAGACCGCCGCTCTACCAACTGAGCTATGCCCGTATGCGCATGTCGGCGCAGCAGGCGCTTCCTAAAAGCTTCCGCGCGCTCTGTAAAGAGCGACGTGCGCTACCCGGCCTTCATCTTCGAAAGTCCAGGCGTCCTCCCGGCCATTTCCCGTCGATCCGTTGATTGCTGACGATCAAGCCGACCCAGGGACGCACGATTTTCGGGTCGGTCAGATTGATGTATTTTCCAACCAGCCCTTTCGCACCCTCGCGCCGCGCATCGATGAGCCCCTTGCGCACGCCATCATGCCAATCGAACAGCAGGTAAACCCTCTCTCCCGCCGTCTTCACCTCGCCCCGGCCGGACTTCCATTTATGCTTGCTATCGCCCGGGATCGTGGGATCGGCACCGCCGTTCCATCGGCTGGACCAGCTGCCTTCGATGGTGTCGTTGCGGTCGCGGTCGCGGTCGGTGCCCCATGCCTCGGCATTTTCATCGCTTGGAGTTCCCTCCAGTTTCAAGCCGGCGGCGAACGCCGACACCTCCTCGTCGTCGGGAGTGGGGACGTCCATGACGCCAAACGGATTTCGGATTCCGCGGTTGCGGTCAGAATTTGCTTTGCTGTCCGATCCCATCGCAGGCCTCCGGTTTTTCAGCGCGGCCCCCGCCAGCCACGGCGGCCTCAAACCGTTCCAGCCTGGCGGACCGAACCATTCACCGCCACTCATTTCCCGCAAATCGGGTCCTGGCGGCAGGGTTTTCGACCGATTTGCGCCCCGGTCAGTCTCCCGAAGGCGCCTTGTATGGGCCGCCCGGCACCCCCCAACCCCAGGCCGGCATTGGTTCCGCCTCGGGATCGCAGGTCGGGCCCTTGTTGGAGTTCATCCTGGCCAGCCGCGATCCCCATTCAAGATAGCCCATGAAGGCCGAGCGGAATTCGGGATCGTCAGGCAGCCCGACCTCGTCGGCGGCGTCCGCGAGAAGGTTGATCCAGCGCCGGCGCTGCTCCTCGGTCAGATGCTTGCCGAGATGGTGCATCACCATCTCGCGATGGCCGCCGTGCTTTTCGCTGTAGGTTTTCGGTCCACCAAAAACTTCGCCGATGAAAGCCGCGACGTGAGCGGGATGGTCCGGCGACATATGTTTGAACACCGGCCCGACGATGGGGTCCCGAGAGACGTTGTCGTAGAAGGTTTGGGTCAGGCGGTTCAACGCTTCGGTGCCGCCTGCCCATTCAAACAATGTCGGGACATCCTGGCTCATTTCGCGATCCCTCCGATGCTGGTCTTCAACCGCGCTGGACGATAGCGGAAACATCGAGCGCCGCTCAACCTGCCTCGATGGGCAGTCGGCCGCAATGCCCGCGTTACGATTTGACCGGCGTGCTGGCCTGAGCCTTGGCGCCCGAGGCTTCGCGGCAGTTTTCCGGCCGTGGCTCCGATCTGCAGATGCCAGGCCCGGTCAATTCGTCCGCGGATCCAGGCCCGGTCGTCAGCCCGACTTTCAGCATCATCTCTGGTTCAAGCTGCCGGTAGCGCGAGTATTGCGCCGATTGCATCGCCGAAAAGATGCCGGGTCCGACAGTCATGTCCTCGAGATAGGCCTTGACCCGCTGCTCGAAGCCCATCGAATGCACGCTCAACTGTGCACGTGGGCCGACCAGCCGTTTGATACCTCCGGCGAGCATGATCGGGCAGGCCGAGCCGCACTCGCCGCCGACATCGACCGTGAGCCCGCTATAGACGCCGTCTTCGGCGGCGCAGTCGGCCTGCCGCGGGTCGCAGCCGATGAAGTCCGTCCGCGCTACCGCTATGTCGAGTTTACGTTCGCGGATCAGCCTTCCGGCGGCGAGAGCGCCAAGCACGTCACCGCCCGGCGAACTGATGACGATGGGCAGGCGCCGGTTGCCGATGCCGTCAAGCAGCTGGCGCAGTTTTTCGGCCGTGTGAGCGGTAATCGTGCCTTCCGCCGAGATCCATTCCGGGCAATTGGGATTGCACAGCGGATTGCTGCCGCGGACCAGAACGAAGCGCATGTCAGCAAAGTTCTTCGCCGTCGGGCTTTCCGGCTCGACCGCTGCAGCCGGGGCGGCTTGGGCGCTCGCCACGACGTCGGCGGCTTCATCTGCCGGCGTCGGCACTTCCCTGCAACTCGCGGGAACAGGATCAGCGTTGCAGATGGTCGGCAGCGTCAGCAGATCGACCGAATCGAAGCTGGTGACCAGATTCATTTGCCGCATGTCGCCGAGGGCGATCTGCCGGATGTCACTGGCGGGCGTGGCCTTCATTCTGTCCAGCACGCCCCGCCCGACACCCATCTCCCTCAGATAGGCCGAGAGCCTCCTCTCAACCGCTTTGCTCATCTCATAAGTCTTATAGCTGCCGGCATCCGTGCGGCTGATAACCTTGGTGCCGATAACCTTCTTCCTGCCATGCACAATTCTGTAGGTGGTGCGGTAATATACCTGTTCGCGCCGGTATGTAGTGGTGATCTGGTGGACTCCTAGAAAGGCCCAACCGCCGACCACGCGCCGGACACCGCCGGCAAACATCAACGGACAGGCGGAATTGCAGATGGCGCCGCTGGCATAAGGATTGCCGAAATAGGCGGAGGCCTTGCCGTCATTGGCCCGGCAGTCCTTCATCCCTGGCCAACAACCGGAAAACCTGGTCGCTCCGACGGCGATATCGAGCTTGTTCTTGCGAATTATTCGGCCAAGCTGGATCGCCGCTTCGACATTACCGCCCGGGGAATTGACGATGATCGGCAGTTGGCGGCGGCCGAGCTTCTTCAATATACGCTTAAGCAGAGTCGGCGTGCCGGCTTCGATTGCGCCTTCGGCCGAGATCCATTCCGGACAGTTGGGTTCGCAGCCAGTCGCGCTGCTGCGCACGACGACGAATCGCATCGGTGAGAGATCATCGGAGAATATCTTCGGATCGGCCCAAGTCTGCGGATCGGACAATGTCTGCGGATGGGATAGTGTCTGCCATGTCTTCGGGAACACATCCTCGGCCTTGGCGGCGAACGCAGCCATCGCCATTGTGACCACCGGCGCCAGGCGAACCAGCCCGCGCCACCACTTTGCCCCACTGTCTGAACGTCGTCCCGGAACCACGTTTGCAAAGCCCCTCGATGCAACCTATACTAGTTATGGCAGAGGCGCTTGCAACAGGATTTGAAGCAATGCGGTTAATCCATTGCCAGAATATCAGAATCAAAAAGGGTGGCCCGAAGACCGCCCCTTTGCATCCGATCTCAACCGGCAGCGCCGGCGATTACTCTTTGATGGTGACGACGATGCTGGCACCGACGGTCCGGCCGCCTTCACGGATGGCGAAGCGCAGCTTCTCTTCCATGGCGATCGGCACGATCAGCTCGCGGCCATCATGTCCGCGTTACGATTTGACCGGCGTGCTGGCCTGAGCCTTGGCGCCCGAGGCTTCGCGGCAGTTTTCCGGCCGTGGCTCCGATCTGCAGATGCCGGGGCCTGTCAATTCGTCTGCCGATTGATGCCCGGTTGTCAGCCCGTATTTCAGCATCCTGTCGAGTTCGAGCTGCCGTTCGACTGAATACAGCTGAATTGCGGTAAACAGACCGGGGCCGATGGCCATGTCCTCGAGATAGGCCTTGACCTTTTGCTCCTGCCCTATCGAATGCACGCTCAACTGTGCACGCGGGCCGACCAGGCGTTTGACACCGCCGGCGAGCATGATCGGACAGGCCGAGCCGCAACCGCCGCCGGCATCGACCGTCAGCCCGTTGTAGACGCCGTCTTCGGCCGTGCAGTCGGCCTGCCGCGGCTCGCAGCCAATGAAATCCGTCCGCGCCACAGCGACGTCGAGCTTGCGTTCGCGGATCAGCCTTCCGGCCGCCAAAGCACCGAGCACATCACCACCCGGCGAGTTGATAACGATGGGCAGGCGCCGGTCGCCGACGCTGTCGAGCAGTTGGCGCAATTTTTCGGGCGTGTCAGCGGTAATTGCGCCTTCGGCCGAGATCCATTCCGGGCAGTTGGGATTGCAAAGCGGGTTGCTGCCGCGGACCAGGACGAAGCGCATGTCTGCGACCTCCTTCGGCCGCGGGGTTTCGAGCCCTGCGGGTGCAGGCTCGGCTTTCGCCACCACTTCGCCGGCCGGCTTCGTGATATTCGCCGGCGCCGGCACCTCCCTGCAACTCGCCGGCAACGGATCGGACGTGCATAGGATTGGCGCGGTCAGCAGGTCGACGGCATCCCGGCTGGTAACGAGATTCATTTGCAGCATGTCGTAGGGAGCCAATTGCTGGATACCGCTGGCCGGTGTGCTTTTCATGGTCTCGAGCACACCCAGGCCGACGCCCATCTCCTTCAGATAGGCCGCCAGCTTCCGCTCCAGCGGCTTGTTCATCTCATAGGTCTTGTAGCTGCCGGCGTTCTTTCGGCTGACGACCTTGGTGCTGAGAATCTTCTTCTTGCCCTTCACCGTGCGGTAGGTGGTGCGGTACAGCAATTTCGTCCGGATATAGGTCGTGGTGATCTGATGGACGCCGAGAAAGGCCCATTCGCCTACCACGCGCCGGATGCCGCCGGAAAACATCAACGGACAGGCGGAATTGCAGATGGCGCCATCGGCATAAGCATTGCCAAAATAACGGGCGCTCTTGCCGTCGTTTTCCTTGCAGTTCTTCACATCTGGCAGACAGCCGACGAAGCGGGTTTTGCCGACGGCGATATCGAGCTTGTTCTTGCGGATCAGGCGACCAAGTGTCAGCGCCGCTTCGACATTGCCGCCGGGGGAATCGACGACGATCGGCAGCTTTCGGCCGCCAAGCGCTTTCAGCGCGCGTTTGAACAGGGCCGGCGTGCCGGCTTCTATCGAGCCTTCCGCCGATATCCATTCCGGACAGGTCGGCTCGCAGCCCGGCGCGCTGCTGCGCACGACGACGAACCGCATCGTCGGGCCGAAATCCGGCGCGGATTTTTCCGGCGTGGATTTCTTTGCATCCGCTGCGAAGGCAGCGTGGCCCATGGCAAGCAACGACACCAGGCAGATCAGCCCTAGCGACCACCAGGCCTGACTATGCAAACGGCGCCATGGAACCATTCGGGCAGCCCCCTCGATGCAACCTATACTAGTTATGGCAGAGGCGCTTGCAACAGGATTTGAAGCAATGCGGTTAATCCATTGCCAGAATATCAGAATCAAAAGGGCGGCCCGAAGACCGCCCCTTTGCATCCGATCTCAACCGGCAGCGCCGGCGACTACTCTTTGATGGTGACGACGATGCCGGCACCGACGGTGCGGCCGCCTTCACGGATAGCGAAGCGCAGCTTCTCTTCCATGGCGATCGGCACGATCAGCTCGACATCGACGGTGATGTTGTCGCCCGGCATCACCATCTCGGTGCCTTCCGGCAGCGACACGATGCCGGTCACGTCCGTCGTGCGGAAATAGAACTGCGGACGGTAGTTGGTGAAGAACGGCGTGTGGCGGCCGCCCTCGTCCTTGGTCAGGATGTAGGCTTCGGCAACGAACTTCTTGTGCGGCTTGACGGTGCCGGGCTTGGCCAGGACCTGGCCGCGCTCGACGCCTTCACGGTCGACACCGCGCAGCA
>NZ_JAMYQK010000006.1:0-218223 GCF_040320845.1 Mesorhizobium sp. M0601 | reverse complement strand
AAACCGCTAATCCTGCAATCCAAAAGCCGCTATCCGCCTCAATCAACATGCCAGATCAACGGCTTGCGGATAGTTCACGGTCGACTAGTCCGGAATGGTTACTTGCGCTGCAGCTAATGTAGTTACAATCTTGTGCAGTCGGAAGCTGCATGGGCCGGCTAAGCGCGAGTACCGTCTTCGCCGGCGTCTCAAGGCAGTCGACCACATTTTTGCGGTGCTCTAAGGGGGAAATCAATGAGATTGACGATTATTTGTGCGGCAATTGTGATGGCCGTATCCACCGCCGCCGTTGCACACGAGAAAAAGAGGGTGGTCAGTACACCAGTAACGTCGTGCTGTGCCGACCTGTCGGGCAGCACGATCAAGAAAAACAGGGAAACAAAATTGGATTGCAGTTCAACCGGAACTGTCTCCAGCCCGATTTCGAAAGACAAATCGGAGCCGCGCCTGGGCTATGAAACTGTCAATCCTGCAATCATATCGATCTATTAGCTGAGGAAATAACAGGCAGTTCTATCGGCGCTCAGGCTTCGGGAGCAGGGCACGAACCGACTCGCGGCCATGGCCTGCGGACGATATTCAAGCATCGATCAAGTCGGACGCCGCCGCGAAATCAGCCGTTAATCGCTTGGTGGCGGCGCTCGGCCTCATTACGCATGCCTGCGCTCAATGTTTGATGCGGTCACGCATTGCGTACCAAAGCATGCCGAGCACATAGAGCGGGCCGCGCAGCGCCGTGCCGCCGGGGAACGGCAGCGGGCTTAGGGTCGAAAACAGATCGAGCCGCGAAGCATCACCGGTGATCGCCTCAGCGAGCAGCTTGCCCGACAGCGTCGACAGGATCACCCCCTTGCCCGAATAGCCATGCGCAAAATAGACGTCGCCATAGCGACCGACGTGCGGCAGGCGCGATGTCGTCACCGAGACCAGCCCGCCCCAGGCGTGATCGATGCGGCGGCCGCGCAATTGCGCAAAGGTGTTTTCCATGTGCGGCCGCACGAAGCCGGCAATGTCGGCGGGCGGCGACGGCGTATAGCGCTCGCCGCCGCCGAACAGCAGGCGTCCATCCGCCGACAGCCGGTAGTAATTGACGACGAAGCGCGTGTCGGAGACGGCCACATTGCTTGGGATGACGTCGCTCGTGTCGCCCAGCGGCTCGGTGGCGATGATGTAGTTGCCGACCGGCATAATGCGACTGTTGACGCGCGGCTCAAGCCCGTGGAGCAGCGCATCGCCGGCCAGTACGACATGCCTGGCCCGGACCGAGCCTTTGGCCGTCGAAACCCGGGGGGAAGCTTCCCGCTCCAGCCGCAGCGCCACCGAATTCTCGTGGATGGTGACGCCCGCCGCAGCCGCGGCGCGAGCAAGACCGAGCGTGTAGTTCAGCGGATGCATATGGCCACCGAGCTTCTCGTACATCGCGCCGTGATAAGGTGTGTTCACCATTCCGCGCGCCTGCGCTGCCGACAGCATCTCGACATCATGAAAGTTCATCACCGTAGAAAGGCACTCGGCCTCTTCTTCGAGGTCGCGCAGGTCGGAACCGTTGACCGCACCAGCCAGATGGCCGGTGAGCCTGAGGTCGCAATCGATGGCATGGCGCTCGATCAGACCGAGCACGAGGGCCCGCGCCTCGAAGGCGAGATCGAACAGCGCCCTCCCCCGTTCCGGCCCATATAGCTTGACCAGCCCCTTGGCGCCCTTGCGCAGGCCGGGGATCATCTGGCCGCCATTGCGCCCCGACGCCCCCCAGCCGATCTTGCCGCCTTCGAGCAGCACCACCTTCAGGCCGCGTTCGGCTGCATGAAAGGCTGCGGAGAGGCCGGTACAACCGCCGCCGACCACCACCAGATCGGCGTCGACGTCGCCCTGCAGCGCCGGATGGTCCGGAGCCGGATTGGCCGTCGCGACATAGTAGGATTTGCCGATATCCAGGCCGGAGTTGAAGCCCCCAGAATTGAAGCCCATCATCACACCTTGAGCAGCAGATGGTCGCGTTCCCAAGAGGTGACGACGCTCTGGAACAGGTCGAGCTCAACGCTCTTGACGCGCAAATAGGTCTGGAAGAAATCCTCCCCGAGCACCGCCCGAAGCGGATCGCACGCAGCGAAGCGGTCGAGCGCCTCTTCCATGGTTTTGGGCAGCGTGCTCCTGCTGCGATAGGCATTGCCCGACGCTTCCGTCGAACGAGCGATCTTCTCCTCGACGCCGAGATAACCGCAAAGCAGCGAGCCGGCTATCGCCAGATAGGGATTGGCATCGGCGCCGGGCAGCCGATTTTCCACGCGCCGCGCGGTGGGCCCGCCGGCCGGCACACGCAGGCCGCAGGAGCGGTTGTCGTGCGACCACTCGATGTTGGCGGGTGCACTGTGGTTCGGCCGGATGCGGCGGAACGAATTCACGTTCGGCGCAAACAGCGGCATCACCTCGGGAATGTATTTCTGCAGGCCGCCGATGAAATGCCCGAACATCTCGGTGTCGGCGCCGTCACGCCCGGCAAACAGCGTGTTGCCGGCCTCGTCGACGACAGACATATGGAGATGCATTGAGCTGCCGGCTTGTGCGGCTATCGGTTTGGCCATGAAGGTCGCCTGCATGCCACCTTCCTGCGCGGCCTGGCGCGTCATTCGCTTGAACAGCAACACCTTGTCTGCCAGCGGCAGCGCGTCGCCATGCAGGAAATTGATCTCCAGTTGGGCCGTGCCCGATTCATGGATGAGCGTGTCGAGCGGCAGTCCGGCTGCCGCAGCATAGCCATACAGGCGCCGGATCACCGGCTCGAATTGCTCCAGTGCCGCCATGTCATAGGGATGCTGCACGCTTTCGGAGCGGCCATTGCGCCCGACCGGCGCCATCACCGGTCTGTCGGGATCGGGATTGGGCGCGGTGAGATAAAATTCAAGCTCCGGCGCCACCACCGCCCGCCAGCCGCGCCGGCGATATAGATCGAGCACGGCCCGCAACACGTGCCGCGGCGAAGCCATCCACGGCCGGTCGTCCATGTGGAACGCATCGGCGAAGACATAGGCCTTGCCTGGCCCGCCACCGGGCGCCAGACAGAGTGTTGCGACATCCGGCACCATCCGCATGTCGGGGTCCTGGTAGGCGAACCCCTCGTCGACGGAACCGGAATAGCGGCCGTCGATGCTGACCAGGAACGCGCTGCTCGGCAGATAGAGTGCTCGGTCCTCGATCGCCTTGAGGAACTTGGCCGCTGGCAGGGCCTTGCCGCGCAGCACGCCGTTCATGTCGGGCACCAGGCACTCGACCTCGCTGACAGCGTGAGCGGCCAACCAGTCTTTCGGGTCGTTGGTGCCGTTCATGGTCGAGGCATCCGTTGTTGTGGTGTCAAGCATCAGGTCGGGTCCTTGCGAGAGCGAGAATGGCTTCGGCAGCCACGTCGGTTCCGGGTGTCAGCGCCATATGCACTGCATTCTCCCGGAGGCGTGCGCGCATTGCAGCATCGGCCATCAGGCCGAGAATGCTTCGCTCCAATTCGTCTTCCGTCCAGCCATCGCGGCTGATGTGGCGCCCGACGCCGGTTTCTTCGGCACGTTGCGCATTGTCATGCCCGTCCCAGCAATAAGGCATGACCAGCGACGGCACGCCGAAACGCAGTGCTTCGCAAAAGCTGTTGTTGCCACCATGATGAATGAAGAGGTCGCATTTCGCCACGACCGAAGGCTGTGGAAACCAGGCATCGAGATAGACATTGTCCGGAACGGCGCGATAGCTGTCGCGCAGACCTCCGGCATTGACAATGAAGCGGGCCTGCAGCCTGTCGAAAACGGCGAGCATGCGCTGGATCAGGCCGACATCCATGGCGCCAAGACTACCGAAACTGACATAAACCAGCGGTCCGTCATTGCGCGGAAAGACCGGCACGTCGAACGGCCCTTCCGAGCGAACGCAGCCTTCGAGATAGACGAAGCTGGCAGGGTCGAGCGGCTCGGCGCGCTGCCTTCGCACAATCGTTGGGGTCAGCAGCAGATTGAGGGCGGGCGAAGGTTCCAGAAAAAGACCCGTCGGCAAGGGCGCAAGACCGGCGTCGGTCCGAAGCCGATTGAAGCGGTCATGGGCCGGAGCGACCGCTGCCAGGTAGCGCGCCTCGAACGCCGCGCGGCTCGGGTCGTCGGCGGCGAGACCGGACAGATAGGGTGGCACATTGGCATCGGGAAGCTCAGTTTCGGCGCAGGAGACGACGCGCACCCACGGGCAGCCGGCGGTCGCCAATGCCGGGAACATGACGACGTTGTCGAGCACCACGGCGTCCGGCTTCAGCCGCGCCAGCAATTGGCGCAGCGGCGCCTCGGCGTTGACCGCAGTGTCTACGATTGCTTGCCAGGTCGGGGCAACGTAGGTTTCGAGCTGATCGATGGGGCTCAGCCTGAAATGCGGCAGATGACGGCGCACGAAGGCCTGCCAGTAGCTCTGGCGTTCGCTGTCGGTCAACGGGTCGTCAGTCGGCAACTGGTATTCCTGAAACCCATAGTCGGCGAACACGCCAGAAAAGCCGGCATGGCAGATGAACACCGGGCGGGCGCCACGAGCGCGCAGGGCCTGCGCTATGCCAACGCAATTCAGCGCAGCGCCGAAGCTCGCTTCCGGAAACAGTGCGATGGTCGGGCTGCCTTTGCGCATGATCCTCGTTATTCCGGCCGGCTGATCATGCCGAACAGCGCGGGCGCCCCGCGACTAGCCGCCTGCGGTCGCTGGCTGCGTGAAAGCCGCAGATGGACCCGAAGCAGATCGGCTGCAACCTCGTACTGCTGGCTCTCCAGATGGTCGAGTATGGTCAGATGCTCGCGCAATGATTGCTTCAGCCGGAAGACATTGACGCCGGCATACGTTCCCGGCAGCCGGCGCAGCCTGAGATGATCGGCCAACGCCTCGGCGACGAAGCGGTTGGCGGAGCCACCGGCGATCATCCCGTGAAAATCAATGTCCAGCCGTTGGAACTCTCTGGAATCGAATGCCGCGTCGGGCAGAGCCAGCAGCATTTCCATGCCCTGTCGCAAGGCTGCCGCGCGCGTCCCATCCAGCCGGAATCCAGGCGCCAGAAGGGCGGCGGGTTCCAGCAACAGCCGGAATTCATAGCTCTCCCCTTGTGCGCCAAGATCGTCCGGCGCTCTCCTGAAAAGCCAGGACTGCCCCGGCGCGCGGTCCAGAAGATTTTCCTCGGCCAGTTTCTTCAGAGATTTTAGTACCGTCCTGCGCTCGGCATTATACCGTCGCATCAGCGCGCCGACGGTGACCCTCTGGTCCAGCCGGCGCGCCGAGCGGTCTCGCAGGATCATGTCGGCAAGTTCATCCTCCTCGGCGCTCGGCAGGTCGGCGGCGACGGTCGCCTGGCTTGTGAGGTCTACGGCCAAGCGATAGCCGGACTCAGCCTCCCATTGAACTACGCCTTTTTCAGTGAGCAGACGCAGCGCGGCCCGCACCGGAGTTCGGGATACATTGCAGAGCGAAGCGATCTGCTGCTCCGGGAGATGAGCGCCGGGTTCAAAGCCGCGTTTCCGGGCCACATCGAGAATGCGCTGTGCGAGGTCGAGATGGTTGGTGCGGGGACGTCGGGCTGCAACTTGCATGGCAATTCTCATGAAGGACGGGCGGCGGAGGTTTGGCCGATTGCCCTTGCGGATGCGATCGGCCGGGATTCACCGTAGTTTGACAAATTATGGATTGACGTACTTTTTTCTGCAATAGTACTGTGAGATCAATCGGCAATAAAAAGACCGGGGAACAGGATCAAAGCGGCTACGGCTGCAAGCGCTGGTCCGACGACTAAGTTCGATGATCAACCAGAATGGGAGTCTGTCATGACCACCACCACCCTGCGGCACCGTCCGTTAAGGAAATCCTTGATCGCACTTGGCCTTGGCCTGGCGCTGTCAGCGCCGGCGGCTGCCTCCGACCTCGTTATCTCCAACTGGGACGGCTACATGGCGCCGGATGCCATGAAAGCTTTCAAGGCGGCGACCGGTGTCTCCGGTGAAGTCGTGGTTCACGCCACTAACGAGGAGATCATGGGCAAGCTCGTCGCGTCCGGCGGCAAGGGCTATGACGTGGTCTTCGTCTCCTCGCCCTTCGCCGAAGTGCTGAACAAGCTCGGCCTGATCGAGGCGATCGACCATGCCAAGATCCCTAACCTCGCTAATCTCTATCCCGAGGCGGCGAAGCTGCCGCACGACGCCGGCAACAATTTTTCCGTGCCCTACACTTGGGGCACCACCGGCCTTTGCTACCGTTCGGATCTGGTGAAGGCGGAGCCGGTCAGCTGGAACGACCTTCTCGCCCCGTCCGATGCGCTCAAGGGCAAGACGACGATGCTGGCGACCGACCGCTGGCTGCTTGCCGCCGGCCAACTCGCCAAGAGCTATTCGGTGAACGAGACCGATCCGGCAAAGCTCGGCGAAGTCAAGGACCTGCTGATCTCGGCCAAGAAGACTTTGCTGGCCTATGACGACACGACCTTTTATTCAAAGCTGGTCTCGGGCGAGGCGCTGATGGTTCAGGCCTGGGATGGCTGGTGCAATTACGGGATCGCCGAGAATCCACAAATTAAATACACCATACCGAAAGAAGGCTCGGATCTCTGGGTCGATACGATGGTCGTGATGAAGGCATCGGCCAACAAGGACGCCGCCTTCCAGTTCATCAACTTCATGCTGGACGCCAAGAACCACGCCTGGGCGGCCCAGAACATCGACTACAAGGTACCGAACAAGCCGGCTATGGAAAGCCTGCCGGCGGATTTTCTCGCCAAATTTCCCAATATGAGCATGCCGGTGGCAGAGTTGGTCAAGTTCGAGCAGTTGCGCGATGTCGGCGATGCCCAACGCGACTACTCGAAGATCGTCAGCGAAATCAAGGCCGCGCAATAACCGACATCAAAATCAGAGATCCCGGTCGACGGCGGGGTTTTCGCCGCCGACCGTTGAATGCGGTACCGCAATCTTGTCCCAAACAAGACTTCGCTCATTCTTGCTGATGACGCCGGCGCTGGCCTGGCTCACCGCCTTGATGGTCGTGCCATGCGCGCTGGTGCTGGCGCTCGCCTTCTTCCGGCGCGGCATCTATGGCGGCATCGATTACACTTTCACGCTGGAGAATTTCGGGCTGGTGTTCGACCCGCTCTATGCCGGCATCTTCCTCAATTCGGCGCGCATTGCCGGCACGGCAACCCTGGTCGCGGTGGTGATCGGCTATGCCGCCGCCTATGCGATCGCGGCAGCACCCCGGCAACTGCAGCCGGTGTTTCTGTTCTTTGCCGTCTTGCCCTTCTGGTCCAACTACCTGATCCGTACCTATGCCTGGATCGTGCTGCTCAACCGCGAAGGGCTGATCACACAACTGCTGCGCTGGTTCGGCTACACCGGCGAGCCGCCGTCGATGCTTTATACCGAAGGCGCCGTCATCGCCGGTCTGGTCTACAACTATCTGCCCTTCGTCATCCTGGCCTGCTACGCGCCGCTGTCGCGGCTCAATCCGGAGCTCGCAGAGGCCTCACGCGATCTCGGCGCGTCGGCCGTGACCACATTTCGCCGGGTCATCCTGCCACTGACCGTGCCGGGTATCGCCGCCGGCGCTGTTTTCGTCTTCGTGCTGTCGATCGGCAATTTCGTGACCCCTGCTCTGCTCGGCGGTGGGCGCTTCCAGATGATCGGCAATGTCGTCTACGAGCAGTTCCTGACCGCCAATGACTGGCCCTTCGGTGCGGCACTGGCAATGGTGCTGATCGCCATCATGCTGCTGGTGCTGACGGCGCAGGCCCTGGCTGCTGATCGCGCCTCGGGCCGTGCCGCCGAAGCGAGAGGAGGCGCCGATGGGTGAGCGCTCCCTCGCCACGAGGCGCGCGCTCTGGCTCGTGCTTTCACTGGTCCTGGCCTTCCTCTACATCCCGATCGCCGTGCTGGTGGCGCTGTCGTTCAACCAAGGCGGGCTGCCGACCGTCTGGTCGGGCTTTTCGCTGAAATGGTATGTCTCGCTAATCGGAAACGCCGCAATCCTTTCTGCCGCGCTCAACACACTGATCGTGGCGCTTGTCTCGACCGCCATCGCCACGCTGCTCGGCACGCTGCTGGCGATCGGCGTCGAAATACGCCGGCAACACGGCAAAGGTCTCGAGGCGCTGATCTTTGCGCCGATGATCATTCCCGACATCGTGCTGGCGATCGCGCTGCTCAGCTTCTTCTCGATGCTTGATCTCACCTTGGGCCTGCACACCATCATCCTCGCCCATGTCGTCTTCAATCTCGCCTTCGTCTGCTCCGTGGTGCGCGCGCGGCTGAAAAGCTTCGACTGGTCGATCGTCGAGGCCTCTGCCGATCTCGGTGCTTCCGCCCTCACGACATTTCGGCGGGTGACGTTGCCGGTGATCCTGCCTGCCGTTGTCGCCGGCGCGCTGCTCGCCTTCACCCTTTCGGTCGACGAATTCATCATCGCCTTCTTCACCGCCGGCGCCGGCCGCGCCTCGACCACGCTGCCGATGCAGATCTATTCGATGATTCGCTTCGGCATCACGCCGGAGATCAATGCCTTGGCGACTATCGTCATGGCGGTCTCAATCACCGCGCTGACCCTGTCGCAGCGGTTCAACCGTGGGGTGATCGGCCAATGAACGAGCCCCGCACGCTGCTGGCGATCGACAACGTGTCGAAGAAGTTCGGCCGGGTGACGGCGGTCGACGGCATTTCGCTGGATATCCGCGAGAACGAGTTCTTCGCCTTGCTTGGACCTTCGGGCTGCGGCAAGACAACGCTGCTGCGCATGTTGGCCGGCTTTGAGACGCCCAATGACGGGCGCATCCTGCTCGACGGCCGCGACATCGCCA
Source organism: Mesorhizobium sp. M0601 (assembly GCF_040320845.1). Classification (NCBI taxonomy): domain Bacteria; kingdom Pseudomonadati; phylum Pseudomonadota; class Alphaproteobacteria; order Hyphomicrobiales; family Phyllobacteriaceae; genus Mesorhizobium; species Mesorhizobium sp. M0601. The sequence continues at coordinate 209,390 of NZ_JAMYQK010000006.1, read as the reverse complement.
GGACCCCGCCCAATAAGCGGCCGGTCAATCTGATGTTCCAGTCCTATGCGCTGTTTCCGCATATGAGCGTCAGGGCCAATGTTTCCTACGGCCTCGAAATGGAACGCTTGCCTGCAAAGGAAATCCGCTCCCGTGTCGACGCCATTTTGGCGACGACCGAACTCGTTGCCTTCGCCGACCGCAAGCCGGAGCAATTGTCCGGCGGCCAGAAACAGCGCGTCGCGCTTGCCCGAGCGCTGGTCAAGCGACCACGGCTGCTTCTGCTCGACGAACCGCTTGGCGCGCTCGACAAGAAATTGCGCGGGGCCATGCAACTGGAGCTGAAGCGGCTGCAGCACGAGGTCGGCATCACCTTCGTCATCGTCACCCATGATCAGGAGGAATCGCTCGTCATGGCCGACCGTATGGCAGTGCTCAGGGACGGCAAGCTGCTGCAATGCGATACACCCCATGCGGTCTACGAGCATCCGGGGGACCGTTTCGTCGCCGACTTCATCGGCGTCATGAATTTCGTACCGGGCAAAGCCGCCGGCGACGGCGTGCTGGCAAGCAACGGCGTGCGGATCGCCGGCGATGTTCCCGCAACAATTTCGCCGGGCGCTGCGGCGGTAGCTTCAGTGCGGCCCGAACGCATCCGGCTGTTCCCGTCGGCAGAAACGGCCAACCGTATCTTCGGCGCGGTCGAGGCGCTGGCCTATCAGGGACTCGATCTGCAGCTGCACGTCCGCACCGCCCTGTCGCCAAAGCCGTTCCTGGTGCGCGTCACCGCCGACGCCGCCGACCGCCGCCCGGTCTCGTCGGGCGATACAGTCGAGCTCGGCTGGGATGCGGCTGACGTCAGAATTTTCGCAGATTGATCGAAGGAGAACCTCTCATGGCGCAGAAGACGATCGCGTTCTTTCCGGAGGCCGCCTATGGCCCCGCGCTCAATTCCGTCGGCATAGCCCAGGCGATCGAGGCGCGCGGCCACAGAGCGGTGTTCCTGTCGGACCCCGGTTTCGTCGACGTCTACAAGGGCTACGACTTCGAGGCTCATCCGGTGAACCTGTCCGAGCCGATGCCGCCGGAACAGATGGCCACGTTCTGGGAAGACTTCATCAACGGCCACATCCCGAACTTCCGCAAATCGCCCTATGACCAGGTCGACAATTACGTGAAGGATTGCTGGACGGCGATCGTCGACAGCGCCAAATGGGCTGAGAAGGATCTGCCTGGCGTGCTTGCGACGATCAAGCCTGATGTCATCTGCGTCGACAACGTCATCCTGTTCCCGGCAATCAAGCAGTATGGCAAGCCCTGGGTGCGCGTCATCTCCTGCTCGGAAAACGAGATCGAGGACGAGGACATCCCGCCACATCTGTCCGGCTGCGGCGAGAACGACCACGCCTGCCATCGGCGTTACCGCGACCATTTCAACGCCGTCATCAAGCCGATCCATGACGACTTCAATGCGTTTTTGAAAGCGAACAACGAAGCGCCGTATCCGATCGGCCAGTTCTTCGAGGCCTCGCCGTACCTCAATCTGCTGCTCTATCCCGAGGCGGCGAAGTTCAAGCGCCGCTATCCGCTCGACCCGGCAAAATTCCAATATCTGGAAGGCTGCGTGCGGCAGGAGAAGCCCTACGTCGTGCCGGTTTTTGCGAAGAATAATGACGGGCCGCTGCTCTATGTTTCCTTCGGCAGCCTTGGCGCCGGCGATGTCGATCTGCTGAAGCGCATCGTCGCAACGTTGGGCAAGACGCGCTACCGGGCGCTGGTCAATGTCGGCGGCTACAAGGAGCAGTACGCGCAAGTGCCCGAAAACGTCATCGTCGAGAGCTGGTTCCCGCAGCCATCGGTCATCCCGCAGGTCGATGCGGTGATCCATCATGGCGGCAACAATTCGTTCACCGAGTGCCTGTATTTCGGCAAGCCGGCGATCATCATGCCCTACGTCTGGGACGGCCACGACAATGCGACGCGGGTCGAGGAGACCGGCCACGGCTTCGGCATGCCGCGCTACGACTGGAGCGACGCCGAGCTCATCGCCAGGATCGAAACCTGCCTGACCGACCCGGCAATCAGGGCCAAGCTGGCCAAGACGTCGGCCCAGATGCAGTCGCAGAACGGCCCGGAGAAAGCGGCTGCTTTGCTGGAGAAATTGCTGTGATCTCTGCCCCACACCTCCACCAAGCCTCGACCCGCACCGACCTCGTCGACTGGGGCACCCAGCCCGACGCGCTGGAAGGCGCTTCGCACTCCACCGGCAGGCTGGTGCACAAAGGGCGGAACAACCAGCCGGAATCCGGCATCTGGGTCTGCACGCCCGGTCGCTGGCGGCTGGCGATTCCGCGCGACGAATTGTGCCATTTCGTTGCCGGCAGTGCGACCTACAGATCGGTCGACGGCGAGGTGATCGAGGTATCCGCCGCCACGGTTGTCATGTTCCCGGCCGGTTGGACCGGCGAATGCACCGTCCACGAGACCATCCGCAACGTTTACATGCTGGCCTAAAGCCGGCCACTGGAGCTCCCGACATGCCGACACCGATCATGAAATCGCCGCTCGCCCTCACCGACCTGGTCGACTGGGGCGTCATCCCCACCCTGATCGACGGCGAATCCCGCACTTCCGGCAAGCTGCTGCACAAGGGGCCGGAGGGCCGCTCCGAATGCGGACTGTGGGTCTGCACGCCGGGCAAATGGCACTGCCACGTCACCCGCGATGAGTTCTGCCATTTCCTCGAGGGACGCTGCACCTATGTCCACGAATCCGGCGAGGTGATCGAGATCGAACCGGACACCGCAGCGTTCTTTCCGCAGGACTGGAAAGGCGTCTGCACCGTCCACGAGACCATCAAGAAAGTCTACATGATCCGCTGAACCTTCTCGATAATTCTACCCTACCGGACACCTGACGCCGTTTTCTCCGCTTCCGATGCTCATGGACTTTAATCTCCGCTCCGCTTCGGTTCTCGAAAACCACGCCGCCTGTCTCGGCAGGGTGAATTCTCAAAAAGGTTCCGTGCACACGGGAGGACAGAATGGACTTTTCACCTGACCGGCCGACCTTCTTCGTCAATCCGGATTATCGGCCAATGACCGGTGCGGCAAAACCGGTGATCGATCCGGCGACGCTCGAAACCGTCGGCGCGATCACCGCAGCCAGCGACGGCGAGATCGACGCCGTGCTCACCGCAGCGACCAAGGCGCAAACGGCCTGGAAAAAGCTCGACGCCAAGAGCCGTGCCCGGCATCTGCACGCCGTCGCCAACGCCATCGAGGCGGCCGACTTCACGCACTGCGCCGAGCTGATGGTGCGCGAGATGGGCAAACCCTATCCGGAGGCGATCGGCGAGATCGCCAATTGCGCGCCGATCTTCCGCTATTACGCCGAAATGGCGCGTGACGACGCCGGCAAGATCGCCGGCACGACGCAGGCCGGTTCGTTCCAGTATGCCCGCTACGAGCCCTACGGCACGTCGGTGCACATCATGCCTTACAATTTTCCGATCTTGTTGATGTGCTGGACCGTCGCCGCCTCGCTTGCCGCCGGCAATGCCTGCGTGATCAAGCCCGCCGAAGCGACAACATTGTCGACGCTGGATTACATGACCGTGTTCCGCTCCCTGCCGGAGGGCCTGGTTTCCTGCATGCCAGGCGGAGCAGCAACGGCGCAGGCGCTGATCGCCTCGGACCGCACGCATGCGGTTGCTTTCACCGGTTCGATCGCCGCCGGCAAGGCTGTCGCCGTCGCATGTGCAGAGCGCATGAAGCCTTGCGTTATCGAGGCCGGCGGCAGCGATCCCCTGATCATCAGCCAACACGCCCCACTGGACGTGGCGGCTGCCGGCAGCGTCACGGCTGCCTTCCATCTCACTGGCCAGGTCTGCACTTCGGCCGAACGGTTCTTCGTGGTTGATGCCGTTCACGACCGCTTCGTCGATCTGTTTGCCGAGAAAACGCGCGCGCTGCGTATCGGCAACGGCCTCGACAAAACCGAGATCGGACCGCTGGTCAGCGAGGCCGCGCGTGCGAAGGTCATCCGGCTGGTCGACGGTGCGATCCGCAGCGGTGCCAAAGCGATCACCGGCGGACGCATTCCGCCGGCACATAATGTAGGCTGGTTCTACGAGCCGACCATCCTGACCGGCATCACCGCCGATATGGCAATCGTGCGCGAAGAGTGTTTCGGGCCGGTCGCCGCAATCTGCCGGGTCAAGGATTTCAACGAGGCGATAGAGCTTGCCAACGACAGCCCCTTCGGTCTCGGCGCCTCGGTCTTCACCACCGATCTTGCCGAAGCGCATGAGGCCGCGGAGCGGCTCGAGGCCGGCATGGTCTGGGTCAACAATCCGCTGATAGACAATGACGCGTTGCCGTTCGGGGGCTGGAAGGCTTCGGGCCTCGGCCGCGAGCTCGGCCGCCAGGGTCTGGATGCATTCCGCCGCTCGAAGATGGTCATCATCGACCACAGACCGGAGATTCAGGGCTGGTGGTATCCCTATCCTGACAGCTGGTTCCGCGAGGCAGGCGGGCGCAAGCATGTTTGACACGACTATCTTCGGGCGTGCTGCTAGCTAATTGTTTAGGATATCCGTCTCCGCCGAATGCAGCCATATCGGGCGTGGCGCTGTAGCCGAAGGCTGGTGAGATCGGAATCAGAAAGGCCACCTGCGCTCAACGGCCGTTCGCCCGGCGGACCCGCCAGATGACATTACCGACGTCGTCGGCGACGAGCAGTGCGCCAGTCTGATCGATAGCGACGCCGACCGGACGGCCCATCGCCTCGCCATTCCGCCCGATGAAGCCGGTGAGCACATCCTTCGGGAGACCGCTCGGTTTGCCCCCACGGAACGGCACGAAGATGACCTTGTAACCGCTGCGCACACTCCTGTTCCACGAGCCGTGCTGGCCGACGAAGGCGCCGTTGCCGTAGGCCGGACCGAGTTGCGCGCCTTTGGAGAAGGTCAGTCCCAGCGAGGCGGTATGAGAGCCCAGGGCGTAATCGGGCTTGATCGCTGCCGCCACGAGATCGGGGCGCTGCGGCTTGACGCGTTTGTCGACGTTCTGTCCGTAGTAGCTGTAGGGCCAGCCGTAGAAAGCGCCGTCACGAACCGAGGTCATGTAATCCGGCACAAGGTCGTCGCCGATCTCGTCACGCTCGTTCACGGCGACCCAAAGCTGGCCAGTCTCAGGATTCCAGGAGAGCCCGTTCGGGTTGCGCAGGCCCGAGGCGAAGACCCGAGTGCGGCGGGTAGACCGATCCACTTCAAGGACAGCGGCGCGGTTCTTCTCCGCGGCTATGCCGTTTTCTCCAACGTTGCTGTTGGAACCAACGGTGACATAGAGCTTGCGTCCATCCGGAGTTGCGATCACGTCCTTGGTCCAATGATGGTTGAGGTCCCCGGCCGGCAAGTCGATGATCTTTTCCGGCGACGTGCTGACTCGGGTCTGGCCATTGGAGTAGGGGATAGCGACGAGCGCATCGGTATTCGCGACATAGAGCTTGCCTTTGGACAGCGTCATGCCGAAGGGCGAATTGAGGCCTTCCGCGAACGTCGTGCGCACATCCGCAATGCCGTCGCCATCGGTGTCGCGCAGGAGCGTGATGCGGTTGGCGCTTTTGGTCGCGGCGCCAGCCCGCTTCATAGCCAGGTCCATGAAGACCTTTCTAAGACTGGAGCCTTCGTCATGCTTGGCAGGGGCATTGGTTTCAGCAACCAGCACGTCGCCGTTCGGAAGCACATGTAGCCAGCGCGGATGGTCGAGGCCGGTGGCGAAGGCGTTCACTGTCAGCCCCTTCGCCGGGGTCGGCATACCTTCTTTCTGCCAGCCTTTCGCCTCGGCGATGTTAACAGTCGGGATCAGCGTCGGTCTTGGTTTCGGTAATGTGGGGTTGGGGCCATAGCCGGATATTGCCCCGGTTTTTTGCGCCGGAATGCCAGCGCAGCTTGCCATGACGGTGCCCAACACCGCTACGAGTACGCTTCCTGGGAAGCCGGCATGCATCGGACGTCCTCCGCATGGATTTGTGTCGCGCTCTTTGTGCAAACGGAAGTCAGTGGCTTATTCTTCCAATTGCTTCGAAACAGCGGCGCTCGTAATCCGAGGGCCAGGAATTCGCGACAGATCTGCGCTCGGTAGAAATATGGCGCGAGAAGATTGTGGCAACCGCGCGAATATCTGTCGCGCAATATAAATCTCACATTTGTATCGCGCGAAATCGGTACGGCTTGCGCTTTTCGGTATCGAGTTGCTCATGGGCCAACATGCGTTCGAATGGAAGGAGACCGTGAACGGCGGGACCCACAACGACCCACCGATTGCACCAGCTGGTGAAACAGCTGTTGTTGCTGCTTAGCAAGACGCCGCAAATCTGCTAAAGTCTGCGGTGGGAGGAGACGGATATCCAATCGCTGCCGATAGCACATCCAAGTGTAGCGAAGGCGACACCCGGCGCATCACTTCCGCTCGCCTATTCCCTCGCGACGCTCTGCTGGCTCCTGTCGGCCGGCGTCTATATCGCCGCCAAGTGGGTTGCCCCCGAGATGCCGCCTTGGGCGCTCTGCTTCTGGCGGCTGACGCTCGCGTGCGCGATCCTGCTGCCTATCGTCCATCGTCATCACGGGGCGATGCTCGTGCTGATCCAATCCCGGGTGATCGAGGTGCTGGTCATCGGCACTATCGGGCTAACCTTGTGTCAGGGCATGATCTACACGGGCCTCAACTACACCAACGCGACAACCGCCGGCATCATCATGGCGCTGTCGCCGATCATGACTATGGTGCTTGCCCGCTTCGTGCTCGGCGAGCCCCTCGGTATCTGGAAAGCGCTTGGAGCGCTGGTCGCTCTGGCCGGGATGGTGGTGATCGTGGCGCGCGGCGACCTTGCCGCGCTGATGCAGCTGCAGTTCAATCCCGGCGAGTTGTGGATCGTCGGCAGCGCGTTTTGTTGGGGCCTCTACACCGTGCTGCTGCGTCGCGCCAAATTCGCTATCGAGCTTCTGCCGATGGTGGTCCTGCTGCTGGGAGCCGGCGCGCTGGCCGCACTGCCCTTCTATCTCTGGGAACTGTTTTCCGGGGATCGTTCGGCGCTGCATGCGAACGGCCTTCTGGCTCTCGCCTATGTTGCCGGCCCCGGCGGCGCTCTGATGTACTATCTCTACAACCGTAGCGTCGAGACACTTGGTGCGGGGCGCGCGAGCATGCTGCTCTATCTCCAGACCGCCTTCGTCGCCGTTCTCGCTTATCTGGTCCTTGGCGAAAGCTTGCACGACTACGATCTCGCCGGCGCCGCCTTCATCATCGCCGGCCTGCTGCTCGCCACCGCGATCAAGCCGAGGCAGCGCACGGTGCGTGTCGCGTAGGCAAACATCAGTTCCGCTGCTTCGGCGAGCAGCTCGCAAAATCAGAGCGCCACCCGAAGCAAGCCGGGTCACTGAAGCCGGCTGTTGTGGCGCAGCACGAGGCCGACCGCGCCGAGCAATGCGTCGTTCTCCGTGTGCTTGCCAACGATTATCCGCGTGCGCAGCGCAGGCGCCACATCGCGGGACTTGATGAGCGTGTGGCGTTCATATGATGCGATCAGTGGCGCCAGGAGAATGTCGCCCGCCAGGGCCATGCGGCCGCTGATGATGATGAGCGGCGGATTGAGAACCGAACCGATCAGGCCAAGGCCACGGCCGGCGAACTCGGCGGTGTCCTCGATCATCCGCAGCGCCCTCACGTCGCCCTCCTCGGCCATCATGATCACGTCGTCCATCGTGACCGGCCGCCGCACGATGCGCGAAATCTGCTCGAGCGGTCCGGCAAAGCTGGCATAGAGCTCCAGGCATCCTCGATTGCCGCACCGGCAAAGGTCGCCGCCGGGATCGATGCTGATGTGCCCGAATTCGCCGGCGCCGCCGGCGATGCCGCTCACCAGCCGACCGTGCTGGACAATGGCCCCGCCGACGCCCAGATCGACCTTGAACAGCACGAAATCGTCCTGGCCGACGGCCGCACCCCACATCAGCTCGGCAATGGCCGAGCAGTTGCTCTCATTGTCGGCGAAGATCGGCTGTTCAAGGACCGGCCCGAACACATCGCGGATGTTGACCCCGGCCCAGGTCGGAACGATACTCGCGCGCAGCACCACTCCTTCGCGGCTGACTGGGCCCGAGACGGAGACCCCAACCCCCAGGAGCCCCGCCATCGGCAGACCGTTCTCTTCGTAGCATCGGGCAATTACTGACTTGGCGAGCTGGGCCGCCTGTTGCGGCTGGTAGTCCAGGCCCATGGGGATAGTTTGTTCGGCAACGAAAGAATGCGAGACGTCAGCGACGACACACCGCATCTCGTCGAGGCCCAGATGGATGCCGACGCAGGTGCCCGCAGCGGGATTGAGCGTCAATGTCGTGGCAGGCCTGCCGATACCCCTGGCCGCGTCATGATGGGCCGGGGATTCGATCACCATCCCTGACTTTCTCAAGCCGTTGAGCGCGGTTGAAACCGTCGACCGCGCCAAACCGGTAATGCGGGTAATTTGCGACGCAGAAAGCACGCCGCGCTCGCGCAGGCATCGGACGATCAGGCTCTCCGGCGACGCCGACGGCCTGTCGATCAGCCAATTTCTAAGCGAAGGTTTGTTCATGATGGGCACAAAGCACGTTGACTGATAGCCCAGATATGTCATCTTGGAAAGAACGGAGATTACTGCATCTCGCCGGCCACGACCTCAAATCGCGGGCCACAAGCGGTCGATACGAACCGTGCATCACATATGGGAGTGAAACGATGAAATACCTGAGGACGGCCTTTGCGGCCGCTACCGCCTTCACCTTGATTACCGGAACAGCCCTCGCGGAGCCGAAGACCAACCTCTTGCATCAATGGGCCACCGGATCGGACGCCCAGGCTATCGCCAAGCTCGGCGAGATGTTTACCGCCAAGGGTGGCACCTGGCAGCAGACCTCCATCGCAGGCCATACGGCCAATACATTGGCCAAACTGCGTGCTGATGTGATCGCCGGCAACGCACCTCCCGCTGTGCAGCTAAAGGGCCCCGAGATCGCCGAATGGAACGAGACGGGCATGACAGCCAATCTCGACGACCTGGCGAAGGCGGAAAATTGGGAGAAGGTCGTCGCTCCCGAATTGCTGCCGGTGATGAAGCCGACCGGGAATTGGGTGGCCGCGCCGATGAACATCCACCGCATCAACTGGCTGTGGGCATCGCCGAAGGTCATGAAGGACGCGGGCGTCACCGAGATGCCGAAGACATGGGCGGAATTCAACGCCGCCTGCGACAAGATCGTGGCCAGCGGCAAGATCTGCATTTCGCACTCGACCGCCGACTGGACCGACTCGACCGTCTTCGAAGTGGTCGTGTACGGTCAGGACCTCGATCTCTACAAGAAAGCTTTCGTCGAGGGCGACGTCGATGCCATGCGCAGCGACGGCATGGTCAAGGCCTTCGAGCAGTTTCGCACCATGACCTCGAAGTACATGGACCCCGGCATGAACGGGCGTGACTGGGATACCATGTCGCATCTCGTCGGCCGCGGCGAGGCCGCCTTCCACATCATGGGCGACTGGACGATCGGCCTGCTGACGGCCGGCGGCTTCAAGGAGGGCACCGACTATGTCTGCGCTCAGGCGCCGACCGATTGGGGCAAGCCCGGTTTCATCTTGAATTCAGACTCGGTCGTGTTCTTCAAGCAGAAGGACCCGGACTATATCGAGGGACAGAAGCTGCTTGCCAGCATCATCCTGTCGCCCGAATTCCAGACCATTTTCAATCAGACCAAAGGGTCCATTCCGGCCCGCCTCGACGTCGATCTTTCGAACGGCTTCAATCCCTGCCAGCAACTCTCGCAAAAGGATCTGCAAGCCTCGATCGCCGCCGGCACGCTCGTCCGTTCGATGGCGCACAACATGACGGTTCCGCAAAAGGTCCGCGGCGCAATAATGGATAGCATCACGGAGTTTGTAGCAACGCCGGATATGAGTGCGCAGGACGCGGCCAATGCGATGGCGGATGCGGCCGAAGCGCAGAAGTGACGCTGCCGATGATGGCCGGGGGCGAAGCTCCCGGCCAGACCTCGCCGGAGCAGCCCGATGTCCACCCATGATCTGATTGTACCAGCCGCAGCTGCCGCGGCCCGTCCGTGGCGCGAGCGCCTTGGCACGATGGTGCCCATTCTGGTGCTGGCGCCGTCGATAGCGGCGAGTTTCATCTATGTTTTCGTCTTCACGCTCTGGACGCTCTACATCTCGCTGTCCAATTCGTCGCTGTTGCCGACCTATGGGTTCGTCGGCCTGGACAATTACGCTTCGCTCTGGGCAAACCGGCGCTGGAACATCGCCTATACCAATCTCTTCCTGTTCAGCGGCTTCTATATCGTTGGCTCGATGGCCGTTGGCCTGCTGCTCGCGATCGCGATCGACCAGCGCGTCCGCGGCGAGGCGGCTTGGCGCACCATCTTTCTCTACCCGTTGGCGGTGTCCTTCATCGTCACCGGTACGGTGTGGAGTTGGCTTTATAATCCTGTCGACGGTATCCAGGCCTTCGTTCGCGGGCTTGGCTGGACCGACTTCAGCTTCGCCCTGACGGCCAACCGCAACACTGCGATCTATGCGGTGATCATAACCGGTATCTGGCAGTCGTCCGGCTTCGCGATGGCACTTTTCCTGGCCGGTCTGCGGTCAGTCGATCCGGATCTCGTCAAAGCCGCGCAAATCGACGGTGCGTCGGTTTTCCGGACCTATCGGAAGGTCATCCTGCCAACCATCGCTCCGATATTCCTGGCGGTGGCGGTCATTCAGATACAATTCGCCATCAAGACCTTCGACCTGGTGGCGGCGTTGACGCGAGGCGGCCCAGGTGTGTCCACCACCTTCCCCGCCATCTATGTCTACGACCTGATGTTCCAGCGCGGGCAAATCGGCGAGGGTGCCGCCGCGGCGATGATGATGCTCGCGGCGGTCGCGGTGGTGCTGGTGCCGTACTCCTTGTGGATCGTCTGGCGCCGGCGGGCGGAGGGCCGCAATGGCTGAAATTGCCCCTAATGCCCGTTTTGATCCGGAAGAAGCCGCTGCCACGCGCCGGCATTTCTGGAGTCGCTTCCTTGTCTATGCCGTGCTGACGCTTTTCGCGGTCGTCTATCTCGTGCCATTGCTGGTGGTGATCTTCAACTCATTGCGCGAGCAGTCGGAGATTGCCCGCAACGGCCTCATCTCCGTACCGCGCAGCTTCCGGTTCGATGCGTGGGCGCAGGCCTGGGGATCCTACTGCGTCAGCGGTACCTGCGAGGGCATGAAGCGCAATTTCTTCAACTCGCTGGCGATGACGATCCCCGCCACCATCATCTCGACCATTCTCGGCGCCATGAACGGCTACATCCTCTCCAAATGGCGCTTCAGGGGTTCCGAACTGATCTTCAATCTGATGCTGCTCGGCGTATTCATGCCCGGCCAGATTTCGTTGATGCCGTGGGCGTTCCTGCTCGGCAAGCTCGGCCTGACCAATTCCACATACGGGCTGGTGTTGATCCACGTCGTCCAGGGCATCTCGTTCACCACCCTGTTCTGCCGCAATTTCTACGTCAGCATACCGGACGACCTGATCAAGGCGGCACGCATCGACGGCGCCGGCTTCTGGCGGATCTTCCGCAAGATCATCCTGCCCCTGTCGCCGCCGATTCTGATTGTCACCGTCATCTGGCAGTTCACCGGCATCTGGAACGAGTATTTGTTCGGCGTCGTCTTCACATCGGGCCAGCAGCAGCCGATTACGGCGGCGTTGGTCGCGCTCACGGCCGGCGGCACGACCGCGCGTGCTTACGATGTGATGAGCGCAGCCGTGCTGATCGGCGCGTTGCCTCCGCTGCTGATCTATCTGTTTGGTGGAAAATACTTCGTGCGCGGCCTCACCCAGGGCGCCATAAAATGAGGCGTCGCCCATGTCCGCGTTGATGATCCGCAACCTTCACAAGAGCTACGGCTCGCTCGAGATTCTTGCCGGCATCGATCTCGAGGCTAAGACCGGAGAATTCGTCGCCCTTGTCGGCCCGTCGGGTTGCGGCAAGTCAACCTTGCTCGCCATGATCGCCGGACTGGAAACCGTCACGTCGGGCGAGATATGGATCGGCGACCGGCTGGTGAACTCGGTGCAACCCAAGGACCGCGATATTGCGATGGTGTTCCAGTCATACGCCCTCTATCCCACCATGACGGTGCGCCAGAACATCACCTTCGGCATGGAGAGCCGCGGCGTGCCAAAAGCGGCGCAGGCGGAAGCTGTCCAGCGGGTTGCCGCACTCCTGCAGATCGAACAGCTGCTTAAACGCAAGCCCGGCCAGCTCTCGGGGGGCCAGCGGCAGCGCGTTGCGATGGGGCGTGCCCTCGTGCGCGACCCGAAGCTGTTTTTGTTCGACGAGCCCTTGTCCAACCTCGACGCCAAGCTGCGCGTCGACATGCGTACCGAAATCAAGAAGCTTCACCATCGCGTCGGCAAGACCACGGTGTATGTCACCCACGATCAGGTCGAGGCGATGACGCTTGCATCCCGCATTGCGGTGATGAACCGGGGCTCGGTACAGCAGTTCGACACGCCGAAGCGGATCTACGACCGGCCGACCAACATGTTCGTTGCCGGTTTCATGGGATCGCCGGCGATGAATTTCATTCCCGCCCGGCTTACGGGCTCGACCAGCATCTCGGTACGCGCCGCTGACGGCAGCGACGCCAGCCTCGCCCTTGCCGCGCCGATGCCCGCCGGTGCGCCAAAGGACGTCGTGCTCGGTATCCGGCCGGAACACATCTACCGTTTCACGACCGATCTGAAGTCGCGCAAACCTGCCGTGGCGTCCATGCAGGCGCCGGTCGAATTGGTCGAGCCTACCGGGGCCGAGACGCTTGCCGTGCTCAGGCTGGGTGACCTGGAGATCACCGGCCGTTTCGAGCCGGATGACGCTCCCGTCATGGGCGAGACGATAACGCTCGGCATCGACATGTCGCGCGCCTGTCTGTTCGATCCAACAACCAAGGCGCTTCTGTAGTTTGATGTCCGTACAATTCGCGACTTATCCGAGCTTGACCGATCGGGTCGTGCTGATCTCCGGCGGCGCCTCCGGCATTGGCGCCGATATAGTCCGCGCCTTCGTGGCGAACGGCGCCCGGATAGCCTTTCTCGATGTGCAGGACGAACCAGCGGAGGCGTTGGTGCGCGAGCTCGCTGGTGCCGCCGGGCAGGCTCCGTTATATCTCCATTGCGATGTGACCGACGTCGATGCGCTAAAGGCGTCGGTAGCAGGCGTGCGTGCGCGGCTTGGTCCGGTCGCCGTCCTGGTGAATAACGCAGCCAATGATCGGCGCCATCCCATCGACGCGGTAACGGCCGACTATTGGGACCGCAGCTTCGATGTCAATCTGAGGCATCACTTCTTCGCCGCGCAGGCAGTGCATCCGCATATGAAGGAACTCGGCTTCGGCTCGATCATAAACTTCTCCTCCATTGCCTGGCGGTTCGGAGCGGACCAGATGGTGGCCTATGCCACCGCCAAGGGGGCCGTGGTGGCGCTGACGCGTGCGTTGGCGCGGTCGTTCGGACCGGATAACATCCGCGTCAATGCGATCGAACCCGGCGCCGTCATGACCGAGCGGCAGCGCGAGCTGTGGTTCAAGACGCAGGAGGCAGTCGACCAGACGGTGCAGCGGCAATTGATCCGCCGCGTCCTGCTGGGCGAGGAGATTGCACGCACGGTGCTCTTCCTGGCAGCCGACGACAGCCGCATGATCACCAAACAGTCCATTACCGTCGATGCTGGTCTGCGCTAGTGACGCCTCTCCGCTCTCCATTGGAACCGCCAAGCTGATGCTTCGTCTCGGCCTCAACCCCTACGGACTGACCTATCATCTCGGACTGCAGGGCCGCGGCACGCCGCGGCACAATCCGGACGGCGCGGGGCTGGAAGGCTTCATCACGCTGGGGCAGGAACTGGGCGCACGCACGCTCGAGATCTACGAACCCTGGTTGACCGACTTGACTGACGCCGAAATCGTCGCGCTGCGCAGGCGTCTTGCCGCGCTGGACATCGTCCCGGTGGTGAGCGGCGGACTGCTGATCGCAGATCCGCTGGACACCGCCTTCCGGGCTGCGCGCCTGCTCGAGGCGACGACGATCCGTATCGCACTGACGCCTGTCCTGTGCGGCGACCGCAATGCGTGGGGTCCGAAATGGAGCGAGTTCAACGCAACGATTCGCGCTGCCTTGACGGAATGGGGGCCGCGTGCGGCGGCCGAGGGACGCGTGCTCGGCATCGAGAACCATCAGGACTTCGGCAGCGACGAACTGGTTGCGTTCTGCGAACTTGGCGGGCCGGGTGTCGGCATCACCTACGACACCGGCAACACCTTTCCTGTCGGCGAGGCGCCGCTTGCCTTCACGCGCCGGATCGCGCCCCATGTCCGCCACGTTCACCTCAAGGACTATCGCGTCCAGTTCACGGATGAGGGCTACCGCCTGGTCCGCTGCGCGATCGGCGACGGCGCCGTGCCTTTCGCCGAACTGGCAGCCATCCTTGGCGAGCACCACGACACGCTGACGGCGGTGCTTGAGCCCGGCGCGCTGGAGGCCCGTCACGTTCGCTGTCTCACCGACGACTGGTGGAACGGATATGCGCCGAAGACCGCCCGCGAATTCGCGGCCTGCCTGAGTGCCGCGCGCCTGAACCGCCTTGCGGACGACGCCGACTACCGCACGCCATGGGAGCGCGATGATGACGGTGCGCTCGTTTCGTACGAGCTCGACATGATCCGGCGCAGCGCCGCCAACCTGATGAAATTCGATTTCATTGCAATGGAGAAATCAGCATGACTGCCCGAGAACTCAGCGGCCTGACCGCCTTCGTCACCGGCTCGGGACGCGGCCTCGGCCGCGTGATGGCCGACCGCTTGGCCGAACTTGGCGCAAACGTCGCGGTCCACGACCTCGATTGGGCCCGGCCATCTCAATATGGCGAATTCGCGGACCTCGGCGACTCTGCCAGGGGCTTGGAGAAGCACGGGACGCGCATCACCGCGGTCACCGGCAACATCGGCGACAAGCAAGCTGTCGCGGAAATGAAGAGGAAGATCGAGGCGGAGCTCGGCGACGTGCACGTCTTGGTAAACTGCGCCGGCGGCGACATCGGCGCCAAGGGCGTAAAGCCCAATCCCAACAACGCACTGGACATCGACTACGAAGACATCAAGGTTCTAACCGAGAACAACCTCATCGGCACGATGCTGGTCTGCCAGGCGTTCGTTCCGCCGATGGTCAAGCGTGGCTCAGGCTCGGTGATCAACATCGCCTCGGCGGCAGCGCATATCGGATGCTCGCCTGAGGTGGTCTACTCGACGCTCAAGGCGGCTGTCGTCCATTATACGCGCTGCCTCGCCAAGGAACTGATCGACGATGGCGTACGCGTCAATGCGGTGAGCCCCGGTGCCACCAAGACGGCACGGTTCCAGGCGAGCCGCGTGGTCGATCCGCAGCGCATGGATTCGAGCAAGAAATCGCTGAACCGGTACGCGGAGCCTGAAGAGATCGCCGAAGCGGTGGCCTTCCTAGCCGGTCCGCGCGCGCGCTTCATCAACGGGCAGGTAATCCGAGTCGATGGCGGTTTCACGATCTTTCCAGGTTAGGCCGCGATCGTCCATACCGGGTACCGGAAGCAACTTCGCCATCGCGCGCTGTAGATAGCTCCGCCCGAGTTCGGCCAGAACTATGCACTGCATTGCAGTCGGAGCTTGACAAAAACTGCGGTATAGCGGGTACATTAATCGAATAATATGACGCCATTCCATTGTGAGGAAGGCGGGTGGCAAACCAGGGAGGAGACCAAGATGAGCCGCTACAAGTCAGTCGGATTCCTGCACGGCATGGTTTTGGGCGTGGCCCTGACGACCGCGACTGCGGCCCATGCCGAGACGTTGACGCTCTATTGGAACGCCGGCCACGCCTATCAAGCTTATGCCGATGCAATAGCAAAGTTCGAGGCCGATCATCCCGGATGGTCGGTGCAGTGGGAGAAATTCCAGTGGCCGGATATGCGCACTAAGCTGGTGGCGGATTTTGCTGCGAAGAGCCCGCCCGATCTCGTCGCCGAACCCGGCGGCTGGGTGCAGGAATTCGGCCAGCGGAATCTGCTGCGGCCGCTGAACGACTTCATAGAACAAGACGGCAAGGCGATCGGCTATCCCGACGATTGGCAAGCCTATTCCGTCGAGCGCAACAAACTCGGCGACCAGTACTATGGCGTCCAGATCCACCTCACCTGCGCCACCCTCGTCTACAACGTCGATATGCTGAAGCAGGCGGGCTTCGACGCGCCGCCTGCGACCTGGGAGGAGTTCCTGAAGGTTGCCAAGGCGACGACGGCCGGCGCCCGCTTCGGCTTCGCTCCCAACCCGAGCATCGGATATTATTCGTCGTGGCTGCTGCAGAACGGCGTGACCTACTACGATCCCAAGACAAACAAGGTCAATCTCGACAGTCCAGAGGCGATCGAAGCGATCCAGTTCCTCGCCGACCTGATCCACAAGGAAAAAGCAGCGACCAAGCCGGCGGCGGGTGCTGACTATGAGGGTCCGCAAAAGCTGTTCACGGCCAACCGGGTCGCCATGATCATAACCGGTCCGTGGGACGTGAAGCCGATCCGCTCGGGCAACCCGAAGCTCAACTGGGCGGTTGCGCCATCACTCAAGCACAAGGTGCAGGCGACGTTCGCGGGCGGCGTCAGCGTGATGATCCCTAAGGACGCCAAGCACCCGAAGGAGGCCTGGGAGTTGTTGAAGCGGCTCGTCGCGCTCGACACGGAACTGGCGGCTACCAAGGAAGCGGGCATGACGATGCCGCGCAAATCCTGGGCCAAAAACGCCGAGGTTCAGGCCGATCCGGTCATCGGCAGCTTCAGCAAATGCCTGCCTTACGCGCAAGACGTCACCGCCGAGCTGCGCCTCACCGGCAAGCACGCGCGAATCGAGAAGCTCCTGCAAAGCGCGCTCGAGGATATCATCTACAATCAGAAGCCAGCAGCCGAGATCATGCCGAAATTCGCGGCCGAGGCCAACGTCATCCTGGCCAACAACTAGCCGATGATCGTCAGCGGCAGCACCAATACGGCCGATACGGACATTCGCGTCGGCGCGATGCCGACCCGGCGAACTGGCCGCTTCAGCCGGCGCACCCGGCAAACGCTTCTCGCTTACCTGCTGCTGTCGCCAGCAATCCTCTATTTCTCGGTCTATTTCTTCTATCCGATCGGACTAGAGTTTTGGGCGAGCCTGTACAGCGGCCAGCCGCTGATCGGCGAGAGCCAATTCGCCGGATTGGACAACTACGTTGCTGCGCTCGGCGACGCGCGCGTTCGGCAGTCGCTCTTCGTGACGCTGGCCTTCGCGATAGGCGTCACCGCGGCCAGCATCGCCATTGGCCTCGGACTGGCGGTCGTGCTCAACCGGCCGATCCCGGGGCGCACTCTGATCCGCGCAATCATCTTCTTTCCTTACATCACCTCCTTCGTGATCGTCGCGTTGATGTGGCAGGCAATTCTCGATCCCTACACTGGCATCTTGAACAGCTTCCTTGCCGAGCTTGGGCTGCCGACCCAGAATTGGCTCGGCGACACCTCGACCGCGTTGCCGACCCTCATCGCCATCACGGTCTGGAAGGATGTCGGCTATGCCATGCTGATCTACCTCTCCGCGTTGCAGTCGATCCCGTCCGACTTCTATGATGCCGCATCCATCGACGGCGCCACGCCGACGCAGCAATTCCGCTATCTGACCTGGCCGTTGTTGACGCCGACCACGCTGTTCATCGCGGTCGTCAGCACGATCAGCCAACTGCAGGAGCTGGCGCCGGCCTACCTGATAACCAAGGGCGGACCGGCCGACGCGACGCGGTTCTTCAGCCTGCACGTGCTCGAGGCAGCCTTCTTCGAGCTCAACATCGGCTACGCCTCGGCGCTGTCTTTCCTGATGTTCCTGCTGATCCTGGCCATCACCTTCGTTCAGTTCCGCCTGCTCAACCGCGAAACCACCTATTGAGGTTGGCATGACATTGGCAAAAACGCTCCCGTCCTACCTACTGCTGCTCTTCTGCGTGGCGCTGTCGATCTTTCCGTTCCTCTACATGCTTTCGCTGTCGCTGCGGAGCGATGCCGACGTCTTCAGCGGCATTCCGATTCTGATCCCCGAGACGTGGCAATTCACGAATTACATCGACATCTGGCAGAAGGCGCCGTTCGCGCGTTTCACGCTCAACAGCTTCATCATCGCCGGCGGGATTACCTTCCTCCATCTGATCTTCGATCCGTTGATCGGCTACGTCTTCGCGAAGATGGAATTCGCCGGTAAGCGCGTCATGTTTGTCGCGGTGCTGTCGACGCTGATGATCCCATTCTTCATCCGCATGATCCCGCTCTATGTGCTCACCGCGCGGATGGGATGGCTCAACACCTATCAGGGCCTTATCCTTCCATTCGCCATGAGCGCCTACGGAATCTTCCTGATGCGGCAGTTCATCCGTCCAATTCCCGACGAGTTGCTTGACGCTGCACGGATGGACGGCTGCTCGGAACTCGGCCTTTACTGGCGCATCGTGCTGCCGCAGGTCCGTCCGGCACTGGCGACGCTGGCCCTCCTCACCTTCGTGTTCCAGTGGAACGAATTCCTCTGGCCGCTGGTCGCCGTCAACACCACCGAAATGCGGCCGATCACGACGGGACTGACGCTTTTCAACCAGGAATTCTTCACCCAGTGGAACCTGACGGCGACGGGCGGGATCATTCTCTTCATCCCGAGCCTGCTGCTGTTCCTCTTCACGCAGCGCTACTTCGTCCGCAGCGTGATGCTGGCAGGCATGAAATGACCATTCGAAGGCATTGCACCCTATGACGTCCCGCCGACCGAATGTAATCGTCTTCTTCACCGACCAGCAGCGTTGGGACACCGTTGGCGTCCATGGCAATCCGCTCGAGCTTACGCCAAATTTCGACCGCCTCGCCGGGACCGGCACGTTCGTGGCGAATTCGTTTACCTGCCAGCCCGTTTGCGGACCCGCCCGCTCCGTATTCCAGACGGGGCGGTACCCGACCATCACCGGCTGCTACCGCAACGACATCCCGCTGCCGAAGAGCGAGCGTACGCTCGCGCATCATTTCACCGCGGCAGGTTATGACACCGCCTACATCGGCAAGTGGCACCTGGGGTCCGCCGAGCCGGTCACCCAGGAACAACGCGGCGGCTATCGCTACTGGCTGGCCTCCAACATCCTGGAGTTCACTTCCGGCCCCTTCGACACCGTCGTCCACGACAATGACGGCAAGGCGGTGAAGCTGCCGGGATACCGCGTCGATGCCCTAACCGACGCTGCAATCCGCTATGTCGCATCGAGGGGAGACGAGCCGTTCTTTCTATTCCTGTCCTTCCTCGAGCCGCATCACCAGAACCAGACGGACAACTACCCTGCCCCGCTCGGATACGAGGACAGGATCCGCAAGAAGCTCGCCATTCCCGGCGATCTCGCCGCACTTGGCGGCACGACAGCGGAACATTTCCCCGGCTATCTGGGCATGGTCGCACGCCTCGACGAGGCGTTTGGACGGCTGATCGAGGCGCTCTACAGCCTTGGCCGGCTTGACGACACGATCATCCTCTTCACCTCCGACCACGGATGTCACTTCAAGACCCGCAACAACGAATACAAGCGTTCCTGTCATGAGGCGTCGATCCGCGTGCCGACGCTATTCCACGGCCCCGGCTTCCAGCGCATCGGCACATATGAAGGCCTGGTCAGCCTCGTCGATCTCGCGCCGACCCTGCTCGCCGCGGCCGGCCTGAAAGTGCCCAGTTCGATGCAGGGCGTCTCGCTGCTCGACGCACTGCAGGGCGAACGGCCGCCGCGCGACGAGATATTCATTCAAATCAGCGAGCACCATGTCGGCCGCGCCTTGCGCACCAGACGGTGGAAATATGAGGTCGAGGCACCGGGAAAAGACGGCTGGCGGGATTCCGGCAGCGATTTCTATGTCGAGGCGAGGCTCTACGACCTCGATGCCGATCCAAACGAACTAACCAATCTCATAGCTTCGCCCGATCACGCAGAGACGCGTGCATGGCTGCGAGGCCGCATCGTTGCCCTGATGGAGGAGGCCGGCGAGGCAAGGCCCGAGATCCTTGCCGCCGGGCATGGAAGCTGGAATGAAATCCGGCTGAGCGACAGCTGATCATGTCACGTCGCGCAGCGGATCCAACAATGCACGAGAGAAGTCCCGATCGCAGAAAGGCGCCGACCATGGCCGATGTCGCCCGGCGCGCCAATGTATCGACCGCTGCCGTGTCCTACCTGCTCAGCGGCGACAGCACGCGCCTGAAGTTCGTCGGCAAGGAGGCGCGGCAGCGCATCCTCGAGGCCGTCGCTGAGCTCAACTATGTGCAAAACCGCACCGCGCGGCAGCTGCGCCGCCAGCAGGCCGAGCGAATCTGCCTTGTACTGCCTCGTCTCGGCGTGCCGTTCAGCGACCGGATCGCGCAGGATATCCAATCTGGAGCGGCGCTGAGGGGATTTTCGACAATTATCACCGCGGGAGACACGTTCGAACGAACCGACCGGATCGTGAGGGAAATCGAGAGCGGGCTGGCAGACGGCATTATCGCCGACTGGCAGCATCTCTCCGAGCCCGAGGTGATGCTCTTGGCCGCGCGCTTGGCGGCCGCGGGCCGGCCAGCGGTGATCTTCCATCCGACCATCGAGCCGGCAGGCTTCTCGGTTGTGCGCCAGCATACCGGCAGGGCCGTCTTCGAGGCACTCGACTACCTCTACCGAGCCGGCCATCGCTGCATCGCCTATATGGTGCATGAGCAAGCGGTGGACGGGAGCCGTCTCGCCGCCTATCGCAGCTTCCTGCAAGCACGCGGCCTTCCGCTGCGAGACGACCTGGTGATCGGCGGTGCAGAGGCGCGCAAGGCTGCATTTGCCAATGCTACGGCGCTGGCCGCCCGCAAGGATCGGCCGACCGCGCTTTTCGTCGAATCCGATCTTGCCGCCGTGACCGCCCTGCACGCATTCGAGGAGGCCGGCCTCTCCGTGCCCGGCGACATTGCAGTCATCGGCTGCGGCAATATCGACGAGGGCGAATTCAGTCATCCGGCATTGACGACAATCGGCCCCGAAACTGCCCACTACGACCATCTTGCCGATCATCTGATCTCATTGATCTCGGCAACACCGGGCGCAATACCTACCCTTTTCAGCGTTTCGTGGCAGTTGGTCCGTCGCGCGTCCGCATGAGCAGGATCGCCGCTATTTGACGCCCACGCTTTCAGGCCAGAGGACCTGGATTTCCTTTGGCAGCGCATCCCGCACCTTTGCCGACTGGCCAAGGTCGATATGCCGTGCAAGCACACGCAGCACAGAGCGTGCCGCATCCTCGGGATCGACAGGACGGGTCGATTTCAATTCATCGGCGATGTGTTGCAGGAATTTCTCGAGCGAGCGTGTCTTGTCGGGCATGTCGGCCGGCCGATAGCGATCATAGTAGGCGCCGCGCACGAGCAGCGGCAGTTCCGCTCCCAATTTGGCCGCCAGTCCGATCTGCAGCCTGTCGCGAAGGGTTCGCAGAACGGCGCCCAATGTATGCCAGGCGACGTGTCGATCCGGACCAAGATCCGCCATGATCTCGTCAAGCCAGATGTTTGTTATTTGCAGCGTTTTGTCGAAAACGTCCAAGCCGGTTGCGCTCATCGTCGCCTCCTCGAAAGGTTCTGCGGGCGAAACGGCGACCGGAGATTATTGTTTCGTGGTCCTGTGAAAATCGTCCTGGCAAAGCGGCGGAAACCGGTTCGGTCGGAGAGCCTGTCGGCGTCAGGTCTGCTCGACACTCTGCATCTGCTGGATTTCGGCGATCTGTCGGAAGCGGCCGTTTTCCACCCCGTTGAGTGCAGTCACAGCGGCCAGATTGTCACCCTTTTCATCCCACCGAACGGGCTCGCGATAAGCGATTCCCTTGAAACGGATATTGTGCACCGCCGCCAGAACGTCGCGCCGGCTCGGATGTCCCCTTGGATACAGTGCTGGCGTCTTTGATCGCGGCAAGGAGAAGGCAGGCCGAATCGTAGGCATTCACGGCATAATTGCGCTTCGGCTTCGCCGTCCGACGATCTCGCCAGCTTCGGCGAGCGTCGCTTCCAAGCAATCCCTTCGCGCGTCAACGACGCCCGTTCAACCTTCCCACAGTTGTATTCGGCGCCTGCGTTCCGATCATTAAAGTCGGCCTTGCTGATCCGAAAGGTGGTTGTCCTCCGCCTAACTGAGCTTGTGCTCATCGGTTCCGAACGCCGTCTCAGCAATGAGACCAGTCCTCACGTTGCCCGAGCCCGGGTATCTCTTGACTGACTGAGCGGCCCGCGCCGACAATGGCATTGGGAAGATGGCGGGATGGCGCCCACGGTGTTCGGCACCACTTGGCGATCAAGCTGCGAAAGGGCTGTCATGGATTGGAAGCTGGAGCTGGTCCCGGTCCCCGTATCGGACGTCGATAGAGCAATTGCCTTTTATGTTGGGAAGGTCGGCTTTCATCTCGATCACGACCACACCGTAAGCGACGAGATACGTTTCGTGCAATTGACGCCGCCCGGTTCGGCCTGTTCGATTGCCATGGGCAAGGGCCTCGTCGACAGCCCCCCGGGATCCATAAGGGGCCTGCAACTCGTCGTGCCCGATATCGATGAGGCTCACCGGTACCTGGCCGCTCAAGGTATCGAGGTCAGCGATATCAAGGATTTTCCCTGGGGCAGATTTGTCTTCTTTGAGGATCCCGACGGCAACACCTGGTCTGTCCAGCAACTTCCACCTCGCAGCTGAGGCGGCACGCTGCGGCAGGGTCGTGCCCCGACACAGATAGCGCGGGATGCACGGTTCAATTCGAACGCATCCCGGCCTAACGCCTCTTCTCGTCGAAGGCGGCATTCCAATTGTGATAAGGCGCGCGATAGGTGGGGATGCGGTCCTCGACATCGACAAGCGCTTCGAACGGTTTGTGCGGTTCGGCCTGATACCAGAAGGCGACCGACGAAATGTCGTCCGAGCGGCGATTGGCGTGACCGTGCTCGATGGTCACCCGGATGCGTTTGTGGAAGATGACCGGGTCCTCTATGTGCCAGCGATAGAGCGTAACCGGCTCGGTCCAGTTCGGCCCGCCGGCGGCGATGATGCCGTGATAGGGCGCGCTGTAGTCCTGTGTCGGGCACCATGCCGTATTGAAATAATCTTCCGTGCCGGTGCCGTGCAGCGTCGGCGGCCAGGCATCGTTGACGCCGGGGCCGGTCTCGCCGCGATCGTCGATCAGTTCGGCCTTCGGTCCGATGCGCGGATCGGGCTTGCGCACTGTATCCGGCACGGAAATGCCCGGCTCGCCGTCGACGAAGATCATGTCGTCGCCCTCGCCATACCAGTCCCATAGTGCGGAACGCCGCCGCGAATAGACGGAATAGAGCACGCCGACATAGTGGCCGTGACCTTCCGCCTCCAGGATGGTGTAGTTGCCGTTCCCGTCGGTGTTTTCCCCGCCAAACAGGACCTGCTCGTTGGCCAGCCCCGTCTCGTCTATGCCGTCAGGTCGCTGCTGCCTGTATTGGGCGTGGAAGCGGCCCAGGCCTTCCTCGAGTTCCTCATGCAGTTCGAGATCGACATAGTAATAGAAAAGCAGGTCGTCCTCAGCCTCATTGGTGACGGTGAAGCGCATGTGGCTGGCAAACGGCATCGGAAAGTAGCAGTTGAAGGCCTTGCCATCCTCTGGACTTGCCTGCACCGGCAGGCTGGCAAAATTGCGGGTGCGGGCATGGCCCATGCCGAAGAAATCGCCGATCGGCGTTTCGATGCTCGGATGTGCCTCACCATCCCAATAGGCGCGCAATACGATCTTGCGCAGGAACGCCTCGCTCTCGCAGGCGAGCGTCGCCCAGATATGCGTGACGATGCCGGCACCGTCATGCTCGGCAATCACCACCGTCTGGCCGGGTTCAATGTGCAGCCGGTCGTCATTGCCGCCGGTGCGGTCGTAGCTTGAGAACCGGCGGGTTTTGGCGTCGCGCAATTTGGCGAGCCCGCGAAGCGGCGACAGGCCGGCATTATCCATGTGTTTCTCCTCTTGCTTCAGCGGTTATTTCAGGCCGCTTGTCTTGATG
This sequence comes from Mesorhizobium sp. M0601, assembly GCF_040320845.1. NCBI lineage: Bacteria > Pseudomonadati > Pseudomonadota > Alphaproteobacteria > Hyphomicrobiales > Phyllobacteriaceae > Mesorhizobium > Mesorhizobium sp. M0601. The sequence continues at coordinate 185,199 of NZ_JAMYQK010000006.1, read as the reverse complement.
GATTCCATGATCTGGCGCTGGAAGATCACGAAGAGGACCAGCATCGGCACGGCGACGATGGTCGAGGCGGCCATGACATAATTCCAGGCGGCGGCGTACTGGCTCTTGAAGTTCGCAATGGCTACCTGCACCACCCAGAGGTTGAGGTCCGATGTGATCGTCAACGGCCACAGGAAAGCGTTCCAGTTGGCGAGGAAGAACAGGATCGCCAGTGCCGACAGGATCGGCCGGCTGAGCGGCAGGATGATGCTCCAATAGATGCGCCAGTAGCCGGCGCCGTCCATGATCGCGGCTTCTTCCAGTTCCCTGGGCAGCGACAGGTAGTATTGCCTGAGCAGAAAGATGCCGAACGCGTTGAAGATCGCCGGAATGATCAGCCCGGCATAGCTGTCCAACATGTGCAGCGTCCGCGTCAAAATGAACAGCGGCACGATGATTACTGGCAGCGACACCAGGAAGGTCGAGAACATGGCGAGGAACAGAATGTCGCGGCCCGGAAAACGCAGCCGTGCGAGCGAATAGCCGGCCATCGAATGGAAGAACAGCGCAGCGACGGTTACTGTGGCCGACACAAAGAACGAATTGAAGAGATAGCGCAGGAACGGCACCTCGGTCAGCACATAGAGGAAATTGCCGAGCGTCGGCCGTTCCGGAATGAGGCTCGGCGTGAAGACGTCGCTCGCCGGCTTGAGCGAGATGACCAGCATCCAGACAAGCGGGAACACCGTCATCAGGCCAAGCGCTGCGGTCGCCAGCATCCAGGCAAGCCTCGCCGCTCGTATCTGCGAACGGCCGGAATGAGTTCGGCCGTCAGTCATGCTCGAAACGTCCGCCGCGCGTCAGCACGAAGAAGAAGACCGTGACCAGCATCAGCGCCAGCACCAGCAGCGATGCCATTGCCGATGCATAGCCGAAGGCGCCGAACTGGAACGCCTGCTTGTAGATGTAGATGATCAGCACCGAGGTCGAATTGACCGGCCCGCCTTTGGTCATCACATAGATCAGGTCGAAGACCTGGCCGCCGGCGACAGCCGCGACGAGCGAGACCAGGAGGACGAAGAAGCTGGTCGGCTTGAGCAAGGGCAAAGTAATGTACCAGAAGCTTGTCACCGGCCCGGCACCGTCGATCTTTGCGGCTTCGTAGTACTCTGCCGGGATGTCCTGGAGCCCGCCGAGGAAGATCAGCATGTAGAAACCCATCAGGAACCAGACGCTGACCAGCACCAGCGTGAACAGCGCCAGATTTGGATCGCCGAGCAGCGAAATTCCGCCGAGACCGACGAGCGGCGCCAGCCGGCTGACGATGCCGACCTTTTCGACCAGCATGAGCTGCCACACGAGCGCCACCACGACCAGGCTGACCATCTGCGGCGCAAAGAACATCGAGCGCATGACCGCGTTGAAGCGGTTGGTCTTCTGCACCAGAAGCGCCAGTCCCAGTCCGGCGACGTAGAGCGCCGGCACCAGCATGACGGCATAGGCTACCGTCACCTTCACGGACGACCAGAACAGCGGGTCGCCCCACATGCGCCTGTAATTGCCGAACCCGACGAACCTGTAGCCGCCGAAGCCGTTGACCTCGAAGAACCCGACTACGAGCGACAGCAGCATCGGTACGCCGACGAACACCAGCAGGCCAAGCGCATCGGGCAGGACGAACAGCCATGCGGCGCAACGCTCCCTTTGCTTGGCGGTGAGGCCGCGGGCGGAATTCGCGCCCGCGGCTGGCGGTTTCATCTGATCCATGCTGGAAAGGGCCTAAAGGATCGGCGCGCCGGAATAGGAAGCGAGGAACGCATCGAGTTGCTGACTGGCCGTCGTCGCCGCCTGCTGGGCATCAACCCCGCCAAGCTGTGCCGACTGGATGGCGTCGGAGATGATCTTGTACGCCTCCGGCGGAACCCGCGGCTCGGCACGCGTTCCCGGGTGGATCTCCTTGGCGAAGGTGCCGAACTTGCCCGTGCTGAAGACATCGGCGCCGGCCTTCAGCGCGCTGTTGCGCGGCGGCATGTCGCTCTTGGCGACCGTGCACCAGTTGACGACACGGTCGATCGAGGCCTGGTCCATCGAGGCCAGCGCCCAGGCGCAGAACTGGGCGGAGGCATCCGGGTTCTTGCCCCCGGCATTGGCGACGAAGGCCCAGCCGCCGCCGACAGTGACGTATTTGCCATTGGCCGGCGTCGGCAATTTGAAGATGCCGTAGGGCACATCCTTGGCGTTGTTGTCCATCGCCGAAATGCCCCAGATGCCGCAGTTCTGCATGGCGCACAGCCCTGCCCCGAGATTGGCGACTATGTCGAAACCACCGCCGACCACTTGACGCGGCGCCACGCCGGTATTGATGGCATCCTGCCAGAGTTTCAGCGCCTGGACGGTGGCCGGCGAATCGAAGGCGCTCTTGCCGTCCTTGCCCTGGAATTCGCCGCCGCCCTGCCACAGGAACGGATACCAGGTGAAGTTCTGGTAATAGCCGGGAGTCGTTTCGAACAGCACGCCGTAGCGGCTGGGCGTCGTCAGCTTTTTGGCGACCGCCAACAGCTCGTCCCAGGTCTTCGGTACGTCGTTCTCGTTGAGCTTTGCATCCTCGAAGGCTTTGACCGAATAGTAGAAGGCCATCGGCTCGACTTCCATCGGCACACCGTAGATCTTGCCGTCCACCATGCGGTTGGCGATGACGCTTTCCGGGAAATCGGCTTGGGCGGCATCCTCGATATGCGGCGTCAGGTCGGCAAGCACGCCGCCATTGTAATAACGCAGGAAATCGCCGGGGCTGATGAGGAAGATGTCAGGACCCTCGCCCGACGCGAAGGCCGTTGCCAGCTTGGAACCGGAGATGTACTCGCTGTTGACGACATATTCGAGCTCGACCTTCTGGTCGTGGCCGTCGTTCCAGTCGGCCACCAGCTTCTCGAACCACTGGACCTGCGGCTTCACGTCTCCGCCAGGCGCATAGAACTGCCAGAATTTCAGCGGCGCTTCCTGAGCGCGCACGGCCATCCTGTTGATGAACGGGAAGCCTGTGAGGCCGGCGGCAGCGAAAGTGGCGCCGCCCTGGATCAGCCGACGGCGATTCAGGCTGGCCAATGGCCGGTCGCGGGTCGTTTTGTCAGTCATCAATTCCTCCCTTGGATGTTGTTCGGTCGAACGTTGGCGAAGGGACCTCCGTTCCCTTTGCCGGCATCTGGCGTCACGCGCTGTCGAATGGGCTCAACGCGCATGGGATCACTTCGGTGCGCGGCGCGCCCTCGACTTTGCCACCCAGCCGTTCGAGCAGCATTTCCGTGGCGCGCTTGGCAAGCATTGTCGGACTGTTGCCGACACAGGTCAGCTTCGGCCTGACATATTCCAGTTGAGGCAGGTCATCGAAGACTGCGATGGCGATATCCTGAGGGATATTGATCCCATGGTCGTAGAATTCGGTCAGCGCACCGGAGGCCATCAGATAATTGGCGAAGAACATCGCCGACGGCAGGTGTCCGCCGTGCTTCTCCCTGAGCCAGGTGACCGCTTCCCGCCCTGACGGGGCAAGATAGCTTCCCTCAAACCGCAGATCGGCGGAGATTGGCACGCCATTGTCGGCGAGCCCTTTTTCGAAACCGGCGGCACGCGCCATCGCCTCCTTGAAAAAGGATGGCCCGGTGACATGGGCGATGCGGCGATGGCCCCTCTTCGCCAGATACTCGCCCATCAGATAGCCGCCGCCGAAATCGTCCAGCTGGACGCTGTCGACAGCATGGTTCGGCAGATGGCCGATGAAGACGGCGGGCAGATCGAGGCTGAGCAGTTCGCTGTGCATGCCGTGCAGCGCGAAGTCGGCAACGATGACGCCGTCGACCCGCTTGCGCCCGATCTGGCGCAAATACTCGCGGCCGTGATCCTGTGAATGTCCGCCCGGCACGTCGGTGTTGAAGATCAGCATGTCGAGGCCGACCACTTCGAGCGTCGACTGCGCCGTTTTCACCAGCTCCGGATAGAACGGGTTGCGGATGTCCGGGATCAGCATCGCGATAATGTTGGTACGGCCGGTGCGCAGGCTCTGCGCCTGCGGGTTCGGGGTGTAGCCGAGTTCGTCGATCGCCGCTTGTACGCGCTCACGCAGCGATTTCGATACCCGGTCCGCATGGTTGATGACATGCGACACGGTCGTGCGCGACACGCCCGCTCGCGTGGCAACTTTGGAAATCGTGCTCATGGTGACAGGCTATGGGCACTTGAATGCATTTGCAAATCGATTTTACCGATGTCTCGCAAATTAGGGCCATCAGGCGATTATACAAATGCCAAAAGAAAAGGCCGGGTTGTTAAGCCCGGCCAAGTGTGAAGGTCTATAACCTCCAGAGGGGAACGCGCCGGACGCAATGGGAGGAGACATCCGACGCAATTCGCATATGGGTCTGCATTGGTGGCGTTTCAACGATGCGGCAGTAGACCAACGGCGTTGCTGCCATAGAGCCAGAAACGCAAAGCATTCGAAGGGGCGGTGGATCGCAGCTGCCAGTTGGACACAAAGGTCGCCGAATGCAGGGCGGGCTCCTGGCATAGGGACTTCAGTCTGTAAGCCTATCGACCAAGGACCCGCACAGCCAAACTTTGGTCCGAGGCTGCTATCGCAAAAGCCCGAAATGCGAGAGTTTCAGGAACTGAGTTCCGAGGAGCCCCGTTGCGATGCCGACTGTTACAGGAGGCCGCCATGGACCCGAGCATTCACCAGGCACGTTGGCTGCTTTTTCCGTTATTTGGCCTGTGTTTCGGGGTCGCGGCCATTGGATTTATTGTTGGCTGACGGTGGAAGTCGGCGCTACCGCGGAGAGACGCAACCAAAGGAAGGCAAAAGACTTGCGCAGTAAATAGTCCCTTCCTGCGCTAGCGAGACCCACCAGTTACCATCGTGGGACTGGTGGGTCTTGACGTTCCGGACGCAAACCATTGTTTTAAGCATCACACGAATTTCGAACAGGAGGCAGTACGACAGAGCCGTATGATTAAGGGGAGTTCCGACATGCGACTGACAAGTTCATTGATGACGACCCGGAAACGAAGGACCGGATCTTCACGAGGACGTCGTGTCGGCATTTCTGTAGTCGCCTTGACCTTCATTCTCGTCGTAAGCCCCTATCGCGTCTTGTTCGATGGATCATCGCAGCCACTCGGCCCGCAGGCTGTCTGGGCCAAAGATGGCGGGAACGGCAACGGCAATGGCGGGAACGGGAATGGGAACGGCAATTCGGGCAATTCGGGTGGAAACTCCGGCAATTCGAACTCGAATGCTGGTGCCGGCAAGGGCAAAGCAAAGTCGCAGGACGACAATCCCCCTGATCCCGCCCCTGCGGTAAACCCCGATAGCAAGCCAAAACTCTTTGTCAACGCATCCACAGGAGACCGGGTCGAGGTGAGCGGCCCGAGCATTGGCGTGGTGCATTCGAATGGACTCAGCGAACGCATCGACAGGGGCCAATACGAAATGCGGGACGCCAAGGGCCGCACCATCATTCGGCGCCTGGCGACGCGTTCCGATCGGGACAGGTTGCTTGAAATGATCGACTGAGGGCCAGTTCACATGGCCGCGCCGTGCGGCAATTTCGGCTCAAGCATGATCGCGAACAGGCGGATGCCGGTGCTCAGTCGCATCGCGCAAGGTCATGGCGGCTTCGGTCCTGTTGCTGACGTTGAGCTTGGCCAGGATTCGCGTCATGTGGTGCTTTATCGTCTTTTCATGCAGGTTCAGCCGAAGCCCGATCCGTTTGTTGCTCAGTCCCGCGGCAACCAGCGTCAGGATCTCCCTTTCACGGCTGGTGAGGTCGGCAAGTCCGTCAGCTTTCGCCGGCTCTTTTGATTGAGCTGACAGATCGGCCAACAGGCGCGCCGACAATTGTGGACAGACATATCGTTCGCCCGACGCTACCGTGCGCAGGATCGCAGCCAACGTCCTCGACCCGACCCCCTTCAGAACATAGCCCCTGGCCCCGCTCTGCAACGCGGTCATCACGTGCTGGTTTTCTTCCGAAACGGTCAGCATCACAATTTTCAGTGCCGGATGCCGCTCAAGGGCCGGTCCGATCACGCCAAGGCCACCTCCAGGAACCGAGATGTCCATCAGCAGAATGTCGGGCCGCTGGTCTTCGATTATCCGCAGGGCATCGTCTCTGCTGCTTCCTTCACCGACGATCTCGAACCCGCCGATCTGATCGAGCGTGCGCACAACGCCTTCCCTGAACAGCGGGTGGTCGTCGACGATGGCGAGCTTGATGGCTACTGTCATGTCTGCCCCATTTCAACGATGTTGAGGGCCATTCTTACGACTGTGCCACTCTGTGAGGAAGTCACGGTAAACTGGCCCCCGAGGCTTTCCACACGCTCGCGCAGCCCTACGAGTCCCAGCCTCTCGGGACGCACGATTTGCGGGTCAAAGCCGGCGCCGGCGTCGGCCACTTCGATACAAACGCGCTCGCCGTCGAAATGTTTCTCGACCGACTGACCTTCACCTCCGGCATGACGGAATCCATTGTTCAGCGCCTCCTGGACGAAGCGGAAGATGCAGATCTTGGCCGCCGGCGACAACGGCGCATGGCCGCCGGTCATCGATAGTGTCACTTTGACGCCGGTTCGTTCTTCGTGCGCCCGTACGGCAAGCTGGAGAATTTCACCCAGTTCGGCATGCTCGATATGCGGCAGGACAAGGCCCTTGCTGATGCTCCTGATCTCGCGCATGGCATCGTCCAGATGTGCTTTGATGGCCAGCAATTCCTGTGCACGCTTCGATTGCGGCGTAGCGGGATCGGCAATGACGGGGCTGTCGATCCCCAGCGCCGCGAGAGCAACCAATTGCGCCGGGCCATCGTGCAAGTCCGCACCGATGCGCCTGAGATAGCGTTCGTTAAGTGCGGTGGCACGCTGCGAGGCACGCTGCACCCGCAGCCTCAACAGTCTGTTTTGCGCAAGCAGATCGGAAAGCTCGGCAATGCGCTGCTTCAACGAGCGGCTCTGCGAACTGATCATGCGGCTGCCACGGAACACGATTGCCGACAGCCCGAGAAAGAAGGCCGCTGTGACGGCGGCAACGTCCAGCCAGGTTCGAATGAGTGCCTGATGCAGGTTTCTTTCAAAATCAGTGGCGACCTCGTAGAATTCTGAAACGGCCACCACTTCCCCCGACCATGGCTGCAGCACCGGATTGTAGATCTCGAGAAGATGCAAGCCGCTGGCCCTTTCGGCCTCGCTGTCCGGATCGTCGAGCTTGTCGAACTCCGAGACCATTTGGCCTGCGAATGCCGCCCGGAGATTGTCGCTGGGTTCAAAGCGCTTGCCGATCAATGTCTTGTCGGTCGAATACAGGATGGTTCCGTCGCGACGCCAGAGCTTGAAGGATTCGAGCCTTGTGCCGAGTGCCCCTTGTCCCAGCGTTTCATCGAGCGCATGGGCGACGCTCTCGTCGAGCACTTCGCTCTTGCGCATATCCGGAAGCAGCGGCGCGATAACGCTGTCCACGTAAAGAGCCGTCGCGGAAGCCGAATTCTGCGTGACCACGGTTTCTATATGGTTCGTGACGGAAATCCCGACCACCACCATGGCTGACAGGGAAAATAGACCGCCCGCGAGCAGGAACTGCGTTGCCAGCGACAGCGCATTCCAACGGTCAACAAGGCTTGTCAGCCTGTGTGGCTTGGTGTTCCGAATGGCCTGCTCGGCAGCACGCCGCACCAGTGGCGCGATTCTGGAGAGCCGGCTAATCCGTTGTCGAACGTCGCTGAAAGACGCCATCCTAGGTGTGTAACCGATCAATCGCGATGGAACTAGGGCCTGATGAGAGGGCGAACAGCGTATCCGGCGCTTTTTTGGGCAAACCGTCTCATTGCGTCGTTCGGTAAAGCTCGGACGCGGCCTGCTTCAGTGCCGCCCGTCCATCCGGCCTCAGATACATCATGTGCCCGCCCTCCAGCACCTCGGTGCGAATGGGCTTTGCGCCGGCAAGCGAAGGAATTTGACCAAGCAGGTAGCGCGAGCCCATGTACGGCGTCACCAGGTCGCTGTAGCCGTTGACGATCAGCACGCCGAGGCTGGGGTTTAGCACGCGCGCCTGTTGAAGGTCGTCCATGACACCCGCATAGCCCTGACGCGTCGCGCTCGTCCCATAGTCCCAATTGCCGCTGACTTCACGGTTGAGAAGCCGATAGCTGATATCCGTGCGGAAGTTCAATTCATCACGCACATAGCCGACGAAAGCGGAGGTGAGCGCCGGCACGCTTCGGTCGAGCACCGGATCGGGACCCTCGACTCCCAGGCTCTCTGGCGCCACGTCCGCTGTCGCGATGTTGCCGTCATAGGCGCTGAGAACATTGCCCTTTGCCCGTGCAAACTCCTTGGCGAACAGCCCTATGGGAATGCGTGCAAAGTGCCGCTGGACGAGATCGAGCGGCAGACCGGTGATTGCGGCGACACGCTGGCTCGCCAGGCGTCCACCCTGCTCCAGCCCACCGGCCAGCGCGGCCAGATAATCGCCGAGCGCATAGCGTTCGACTTCCGCCAGCCGCTCCTGCAGGGCCGGGCCGGAAACGCCTTCGCTGTGTAGGCGCACTGCCGCCAGCGACGGCAGTTCCAGCGCCCAGTGGAGCGGCTGGAACTCGTCCGGGCGCACCAGCGTGAATTCGAGCGCCGGCGAAATCAGCACGACACCACTCGGGCTGATGCCGATGTCTTCCTGAAGCTTCCTGGCGAGCAATGCTGCTCGAAAGCCGCCATAGCTTTCGCCAGCCAGGAAGACAGGCGATGCCGTACGGTTCGTCTGCGCCAGATAGAGTCGGATAAACGCGCCTATCGACGCGGCGTCCTGGCTGACGCCCCAGAAGCTGTGTGCTTCCGTGCCGGGCGCTTCACGGCTGTAACCGGTTCCGACAGGGTCCACAAAGACCAGGTCGGTCATGTCGAGCCAGGTGTCGGGGTTATCGAACAGCCTCTGCGGCGACGGCAGGAAACTTCCATCGGCCGCTGTCGCCAGAACCCGCGGACCGAGCGCGCCGAGATGGAGATAGGCGGAAGCTGCTCCCGGACCGCCATTGAACACGAAGGTGATCGGGCGACGCGGATCCGGTCCCGTTTCTTTCCCTGCGTGCAGAGCATAGGCGACATAGAAAATCTCGGCGGTGATATCGCCTTTGCCGGACGGCAATGACAGCGTACCGGCCTTGGCCTCGTAATCGAGCGTGCGTCCGGCAATGACGATCGAATGATCGGAAGTCTGCGGCGGTGGCAGGAGCGAGAGAACCCCGCCTGTGGGCGGCGGCCGCTGGGCCGTCTCCGCATGACCGAACCCAGTTCCGGCAACCAACAGCAGAAGAGCGAGGGCGATTTCTTGCAGCTTGATAGGCATGACGTCTCCGGAGCAATTGGCTGGAAACTAGCACACCGTCGGCCGAACCAAAGTCACAGCACCGTGCGCCAGTACATCTGACAAGAAGGGGTCGAATTTGGAAATCCAATGCCCAGGCGGAAGATAGGGCGCGAGGGTCACGGCGGCAGCCTAACCTCTTCCAGCAGATGCGTGCGGCGGAATGGCGGACCAACGACTTCGTGAATTTTCTGCCGGTTGACTCGATTGGCCCACTTCCTAGGTTGGCATTCGGGGCTCCCGTGCAATCCGAAGTTGGTATGACATCTTTCCACACCCGAAAGCTTGCCCTTCTCCTTCTATCGGCAAGCGCCACCATCCTGTCTTCCTGCGTCATGCCCGACGACACGTCGAGCACTGCGAAGGAAGACGCCACGGCGGCGGCAGCCCGCAGGGAGATGGTCGGCCTTAGCGAGGCGGACGTTCGAATGTGCGCCGGCTTTCCTACCGCCACTGCCGATGTCGGCAAATCCGGCCAGATCTGGACCTATCAGCGCGTCGTTCAACGCGGCAATCTCAACATTGTCGTTCCGACCGTGGCCATTGGCCCCGTCCCGGCGCTGGGGGGTTCCGTCAACGTCGCCCCCGGCGGCTATTGCAACACGCAAATTCGAATGGTTGACGGTCATGTTGCCGAGGTTGCCTACGCCGGCGACAACAACCTGCCGAACAACCGCGATGCGCTCTGTGTCAGCACGGTAGACGCCTGTGTCGCCTACGCCCGTCAGTATCATCCAGGCAGGACAATGGGCAGATAGCGGGATGAGTGGCATTGCCGCTGATCTGAACGCCTGAGATTTCTGGTTTGCCGGCTAGTATCCTCGATCCCGATCGAGCATCACCGATTTGACCTGACATTCCCCGCTCTCAACCGCCGACCCCATCGCGAATAGTGGAGAAATAGCGGTCGGTTCCGACCTGCCCGCCCTTGAGGGCAATTTCCAGCCCATCGATCGCCTTAATGCTTGAATGCGCCACACAAAGTGGCGAGCCCGGCGATGCCGGCAGCGGCATTCGCACAGTCAGCGCGTCGACGCCCATCTGGGCAAGTGCATGGCTCGACGTGTCGCCGCCGGCGATGACCACGCGCAGTAGCTTCTCTTGAAGCGTCAGTTCGCGGAGAACCTCGCCAAGGCCGTGGCCGAGCTTATGGCGGGCGCCTTCCCGGAGATCGATTTCTGCACCGCGGTCGGCCGCAGGCCCGAGCGCGGTGTAGAGGATGACGCTGCGCCCGGCCCGTAGGCTGGAGCGGCCGGTTGCCACCGCGCGCGCAATCGCGTCGTTCGAAGCCTCAGAAACCAGTTCGACTGGGTCGAGCTCGATCCCGTCGAAGCCGTCGGCCAGAGCATAACGGATCTGTCGTTCCGTCGTCGGCGAGCAGCTCCCCGAGACCACGGCGATCCTGTCGGCAGCGCCCGGCGGCGAAAAGGCGGATTTGGTATCCACGATCCGGTTCGCTGCCCATTCGACCAGCAAGGCATATTCGATGCCTGAAGAGCCGACGACGAAATAACCGCCCGGCTTGCGAGCGCGCCAAATCTCCTTGCCGGCAAGTGCCTGGGTTTCCAGGCTATCGACATCGACAAGCACAATACCTGAGCCATTCTCCACAAGCCGGTCGAATGCTTTCGACCGCGACGCAGACTGCAGCGTCGCCAGGTCGACCAGGCCCGAGGCGAGGCTGGTCTGGCGCGACAGATGGATCAGCAGGTCGGATTCGTCCATCGGCGTGGTCGGATGGCGGCTCATCACGGGATGGCGGTCGATGCGGAAATATTTTTCGCGATAGGCCGCGAACAGATGACCGAAGGCGGTGTAGCGCTTCAGCTGCGGCGCGCCGACCACCAGCGGCACGCCCTCTTGCCGGAAAACCGAGCGGCCGATTTCGATCGCCCGGCCGATGCTGCCGATTGCCGGGCTGGAATCGAAGGTCGAGCAGACCTTGTAGTGGCAGATCTCGGCGTTGACGGTCTTCAGCCAGGCGAAGGCATCTCGCAGATGCGTGTCCATCCACTGCGGCGTCTCGCTGCGGCTGGTGCCGGCCAGCCCAAGGGCGCGGCAATGCGCAAATTGCGAAAGCAGCGCCTCGTCCGGCTGGCGCATGAACAGGACGGTCGGCACGCCGCCGAGCTCGAGCGCCTCCATAACGTCGGTCGAGCCGGTCAGGTCATCGCCATAGTAACTCAGAAGCAGGTTTTGCATGGCGTCAGGCCGCCTCGCCGCCGCCGAACTTCTCGATCGACCGCGCCAGCTCGACATGGCTCAAAGCATAATCCGCCAACGAAATGTCCTGGACCGCCGCCTGCCAGGCCTGCTGCACGGCGCGCACGCCGGCGCCCGGCCCGTCCGGGTGGCTGACGATGCCACCGCCGCAGAGATAGAGAAGATCGACCGTCCGGCCGGTTCGCTGGAAGGTTTCAGGCGCCTGCCCGCCCCACTGGCCGGAGCCGGCGACCGGCAATGCGCAATCGGCCGGCGAAAAGATCGGCGTGGTCACCGCCTTGAAGGATTCGACGAAGGACCAGTCGGGTTCCCAGTATTTTGAGGCGATGCCGTTGATCTGGAACTGGTCGACGCCGAGCAGCCGCCAGAACTGCTGCCAGACCTTGAAATCCATGCCAAGGCCGGGATGACGGGTGAGAATGTCCCAGCCATTGCGGTGGGCATGGAGCACAAGGCTGGAGCGTTTTCGAAGGTAAGCCATGCCGCCGAAACCGATCGAATTGATATTGACCACCGCGCAATTGCCGCCGGCCTTTGCCACCAGATCGTGGTTTCGCATCATCTCGTCGGGATCGGCATGTGAAATGCCGAAGGCATACATGACCTTCTTACCGGTCTTCTGCTCGTGGTCGAGGATCAGCGGCATGATTGCCCTCACCCGCTCCGACAGCGGCGAATAGGCCGGGCTCATCAGCTTCTCGTCGTCCTTGATGAAGTCGACGCCGGCGGCAATCAGCTCCTGCACCATTGCGGCCGTCTCGGGCGGGCGGAGCCCCAGCGCCGGCTTGACGATGGTCCCGATGATCGGACGATCCGCGACACCGGTCAGCCTGCGGCTGCCCGTGACGCCGAATTGCGGGCCCGGATGCGCGCGCCGGTACTCCTCTGGTAGCCTCATGTCGACGACCCGGATACCGGACAGGCCCTTGATCGAAAAGGTGCCGCCGATGGTGATGGTCATCAACGCCGACAAGTCGGTACCGATGGCGTCCAGCGGAAACGCGATGTCGACGTCGGCGCGCTTGACCGGGCCGTTGCGCGCTTCGGGACCGGTTTCGGGAAGAGACGGCCGATCCGCATCCGGCAGATGCCGTATCGCCAGGACTCGCGCTGCGACCCTGGCCTTGAGCTCTTCGGTCTCGCCGGCCAGCGCGACGAAGGTTCCGGTCGACTGGTCGCTTGCGATCTTGGCCGCCAGCGCCTCGATATTGCCCGGCGTTTCGATGCGATAGGTGAGAACAATCATATTCGCGCGGCCTGCCGGGGTGGTTCGAAAAAGGTTCCTTGGCCCTTGAAATCTGGTATAATGAGTACATAAGCTTTGCAAGCCCTATCCGACTTGGCGGTAACGGCGAGCCGGCAGCAGGCGTTCCGGAATTCACGGCGGAAATGCTAGATAGGGGCGGTCAAAGGAGTGATTCGCGACGATGAACCGTTCGGAGCCGATCGTCCGGCGCAAGCTTTCCGACGAAGTATTCTTGAGACTGAAGCGCCTGATCACCAGCGGCGAATTGCTGCCGGGTGACGACATGCCGTCGGAGCGCGAATTGATGGAGCGCTTCGAGGTCGGCAGGCCGGCGATCCGCGAGGCAATGCAGGCGTTGAGCAATATGGGCCTCGTCGCGATCTCGCATGGCGAGCGGGCGAAAGTGCTGCAGCTGACCGCCAAGTCGATCATCAAACAGGTCGACGGCGCCGCCAAGATCATCCTGTCGTCGTCGAAGGACACGCTGGAGCACCTCAAGAACGCGCGTATCTTCTTCGAGCGCGGCATGGTCAGGGAAGCCGCGGAGAAGGCAACCGGCGAGGACGTGCAGCGGTTGCGGGCAACGGTTGCCGAGCAACGCAGCCATCGTGGCGACTCGGAAGCCTTTATATCCGCCGACATGAAATTCCACACCCAGATCGCGGCAATATCCGGCAACCCGATCTATGTCGCCGTCAGCGACGCAATGCTTGGCTGGCTAAAGGAATACCACACCGAAATGCTGATCTGGACCGGCAAGGAAAAGTTCACGCTGACCGAGCACGAAGAGATCATCGGACGCATCGAGGCCAAGGATGCGGATGGCGCCGAGAAGGCGATGATCAAGCACCTCGAACGCTCGCGTGCGCTTTACGTGATGAACTCCGGCAGCTGAAAATCAAGAGCAAGGTCCCGACCGCAGCGGCCGGCACCTTGCTCTCGGCCTACTGACTGACCACAGATCAGCCTGAGCCCGGACCGACGCAGTTTTCTGTTGCGTCTGAATCCGATGTATGTGTGTGCCGCGTGTTTTCATTCAACGATTTCGGCATTTGCATCTTCCCAGCCATGGATTTCCGCGGCCCGCTTTCGTCAGCAAGCCCGCATAGGCCCTCCTGGAGGCGCCCAGCTTGTTCTGGGACTGGCAATTCTTGCAAAGACTATGCTAGGCTTGCCACCCGAGAACGACACTGGAGTACCGCAATGGCTGACAGGGGCCTCCACGTTGTGATCTGGCTGCCGTCGAATTTCTATTCGGCCGTCGTCTCGACGCTCGTGGAAATGTTTCAGCTTGTGAATGACGTCTGCCGTTCGCAGGTTCTCTCCTGTGAGTTCGTTTCAAGGAGCGCGCCGTCGGCATCGAGCACCGGAATTTCCTTCCCGACAAAGGCTCAACCATCCCGGAAAATGGATGTCCTGATTCTCATTGCCATGCCGGGTGTCGAGATTCCGGAGCTTCTGCGCTCGCTCGACGAGGAGAGTGAGCATTCAAAACCGCTGATCGCGCTCGCGCAGCAGCAGGACGCAATCATCGCAGCACATTGCGGCGCGTGTTATCTGCTCGCCACTTCGGGATTGTTGGACGGCAAGCGCGCAACGATATCCTGGTGGCTGAAGAACGAGGCAAGCCGCCGGTTTCCGCAAGTGCGATGGGACGCTTCCCGCCTGCTCATTCGCCAGGACCGCCTTTACACATGTGGAGGCGGGTTTTCCGGACTCGAACTCGCCAGGGCTTTGCTGATCGATCTGGGCTTCGAGAAGGAAGAACGGATCATTCGAAAACTTCTGGTTCTTCCTCCGCCGCGCAAATTCCAGAGTCCCTACGAATTTCCTCTCGACAAAATTTCGAACGACGCCAGCCCATTCGAGAACAAGCTGCGCGAGCTCTCGAAAGACAAGATGTCAGAAATCGATTTGAAATTTCTTGCAACCGAATTGGCAATGTCTTCGCGAACCCTGTCTCGCAGGTTTTTCGACGAGCTCCAGACAACGCCGGGAAAATGGATCCAGGAAAGGCGGCTGGAGTTGGCAAGGTCCATGCTTGAGGAAACGAAACTGAGCGTCTCAGAAATCTGCTATCGGGTGGGATATCAGGACGTCGCTTCGTTCAGCCGTCTTTTTTCCAAGACAACTGGAATGGCACCAGGCGAGTTTCGAAAGCAAGTCCGGTGACAAGTCGGCAGCGGAAGTGCTGCGGCTACGGGCAACCGCTGCGGAACTGCGGCGATTCATGAACCCCGGCGTGACTTCAGCCAATCCGGACGATTGCGTAGGGCGTCATGACAAGACGGTCTCGGCCCGACGCGTCGCGCTGAATCTGGCGTGACGTTCGTCCATCCCAGATATTCAGAAAACCCTGATCGGAACCGAGCCCGGAAACATCGACTGGAAGGTCGTCCGGAGTAAGGTTCGCCAGCCAGACGATGATCTTGCCTGTCTGGGAGTGGCCGGCCAGTGCCAGCACCCGCGTCTCATCGGTCGTTGTCGCCGCCACATGCGCATGGCCGGCCAGATCGCAAAGTCCTTTCACCGCGTGGAAAATCGGCCGGGGTGTACCTTCTTTGACAGGTTCGCCCGACGAGGCCAGCACGCCGAGTGGTCCGGTGAAGCTGCAGAGCGTCAGCATTTCGAGCCCGGCCGGCGCGACGCGCGCCGCATAGCCGATCGTCCATGCGGCCCCGAACAGCCCGGCATGGCGAGGGTCGCGGTCGGCCATGGCAATGCGCTGATTGTCGGGATTGGCCTTGGTCGCGCCGCCATAAGGGTTCTGGCGCATGGCAATGGTCGACGGCCCGACCCGATAAGGTATTGTTCCGAAGATCGTTCGTACTGACGCCGTGATGAAAGGCAATGCTTCCAGCGATTGCATGACGCTGAGATCGTCGGCGGCGTGCACGATCGGGCAGGTGCAATGCGTGACGAAATCGAGCGGGTCGGCCGGCACACGCTTGCGATTGAGTTCGGTGAAATAGCTGAACATGCCGCCGCCGAGGCGGCTGTCGGGAAAGGAGCGCCGCGCCGCGGCGTAGACGTCTTCGAGCGGCGGGCAGTGCGGCCACGCGCTGCCCGGTGGCGTCGACTGCCGGTCGACCGAGGGCGAGACGGCAATGGCCGAAAGCTTGAGCCCGGCCTGGCGCACCCTGTCGGCGACGCCTGAAAGCTCGGCGTCGAGATCGCCGTCGCCGGCAATGACACATTCGAGCGTTGTCCGGACCGGATAGGCGGCGGCGAGCCGGGCGTAGGATCGCAAGGTGTCGAGCCCATGGCCACGCGTCGGGTCGTAGTGGAACATCAATTGCTGCGGACCAAGCTCGCACAGCATCGGCAGCTTGCCCAGCGCCGCCTCGACCTCATCCGGGTAGATGATCACGCCAACATCCGGCAGCGCCGGTCCGGCTTGGCCGAGCGTGACGCGAATTGGTTCCGCGATTGCCGCAGCGGCCGGCACTTTCCCGCGACCCTCTATCCGCAAACTAGTGGTCTGGCGGAAGGTCTTGCCGGCAGGCAGCACATAGGGCCATGGCAGCGCGAGCGGCCGGACATAGGTCTTGTAGGAGGCATCCGACCAGTTGCGCTGGTCCTCCATCTCGAAAATGTCGCCTTGCATCCGGCATTCGGCGGTGACGCCTGGCCGGACCTCATAGGTGATCGCCCGCAGATCCTTGAAAGGCTGCCAGGGTTCGATCAGCTCCGGAAGCCGCGTCGCGACCACGCTGCCATCGGTATGCTCGACCGTGACCGGGCTGCCGGCCAGCCCGGCAATTGGATGCAGGATGCAGAAGCCGCAGCGATTGGTCTCGAAATCGTTGTCGGGAAGAGCGCTCACGTCGAAGATCAGCTGGCCATCGGCCGAGCCCTTGATGGTCGCACGGAAGTCGAGCCGGCTTCCCTCTGGTCCGAAACAACCTGCCGAATAGCTGACGAAGAAAGCGTCATCGCCCTGGTCGATGATTAAATCGGTGAGCGCCGGCTCGTAGGTGCCCCAGTCGCGATCCCTGACGATGAAGGCGACGGCGCGCAGAACCTCGGTGCCGCCATGCCGGATGGTGCGCAGATTGCCGTTGACGAAGTCCGCCGTCAGCGCGCCGGCGCGCAGCCTGACCGGTTCGGCTTCAACGGCACGTGTGCCGTAGAGGAGGAAGGCGTCGGCTGTCATTTCAGCAAGGCGTCGAGTTGCACCGGCTCCCGGCTTGCGGCGCCAGCGTACGCAGCCTCGACCAGCGCTAGTGTCTTGAGGTTGTCCGCGCCCGAGGTCGCGGGCTCGGTTCCCTTGGTCAGGCAATCGACCCAATGCTTTTGAATGGCGACGACGCTTTCCTGGATGTTGTGCCACGGCCGTGATGCCCAGGCCAGCAGCGGTGGCGAGACGTCGCTCACGGCTGTCCCGCTCCTGCCGGTGACGGTGAGGCGGTAGCCCTGCGCTAGCCGGATCGTGCCGTCGCTGCCGTCGATCTCGATCAGCGTCTCCGGAAACGGCTCGGTAGCGAGCTTGCTCGCGTAGCTGCAGTCGACCACGGAAGTGGCGCCGCCCGTGTGGTCCATCAGCATCGTCGCAACGTCCTCGCCGGCAATGCCGGGATTGATGCGCGCCGTTCGCGCAGTGACGGTCGAGACGTCGCCCAGCAGGAAGCGGGCGATGTCGAGGATGTGGATACCCAGATCCTCGATGATGAAGCGCTTTCCCGTCGCCAGATAAGGCTGGCCGGAAAACACGTCATAGGCAGAGCGAAACGAGATCCGTCCGAAAAAGGGGGTGCCGATTTCGCCGCTGTCGAGCACGGTACGCACCGCCTGGATCGGAGACTGCCAGCGAAAATTCTCATGCACCATCAGCGGCACGCCGGCGTCAGCACAGGCCTTTACCATCGCCTTGGCGTCGGCAAGCGTCGGCGCAAACGGTTTTTGGCAGATTGCCGAAACGCCGTGCTGCGCCGCCATCTCCACGAGCATTCTGTGGCTTGGTGCGGTGGTGGCGATGTCGACGAAATCCAGCCTTTCGCCGGCAAACAGCGCCGCCGCGTCGGTATAGCGCCGTGCGACCCCGAACTGGTCGCCAATGATCCGTAGCCGGTCCGGATCGCGGTCGCAGATGGCGGTGATCGAGGCGCCCTCTATGTCGCGCCAGGCATGCATCTGGTTGATGGCAAAGAAGCCGCAGCCGATCAGCGCTCCACGCAGTTCCGCCATGTCAGCCGGCCTTTGCCATCTGCATCAGCGTGACACGGCTCTGCAGCCGGCGCTGTGCCTGGTCGACGACGACGGCGACGATGATGACGAGGCCCTTGATCACCATCTGCCAGAACGAACTCACTCCCATCATCACCAGCCCGTCCGAAAGGATGCCGATTACGAAGGCGCCGACAATGGTGCCGCCGATCGTGCCGCGACCGCCCGACATCGAGGTGCCGCCGAGCACCGCCGCGGCAATGGCGTTGAGCTCGAAGCTCTCTCCGGTCGCCGGATGCGAGGCCATTAGTTCGGACGAGATGATCAGCCCGACGATCGCCGCGCAGAAGCCGGAGAACATGTAGACGAACATCTTCACCATATTGACGCGGACGCCCGAAATCCGCGCCGCCCGTTCATTGCCACCAACCGCGAAGATGTGGCGGCCGAGCGGGGTGTATTTGGCGAGATAGGCCGCCCCTAGCGCAACGACGAGCAAAATCCAGAGCGCGACCGGCAGGCCGAGCAACCGGCCGGCGCCGAGAAAGCCGAATCCGGTGGTGCCGAGCTCCGGCTTGCCGACGAGATTGGGGAAAGTACGGCCGTCGGACGACAGCAGCGCCAGGCCGCGCGCGACATAGAGCACGCCGAGCGTGGCGATGAACGGCGCAACGTTGAGCCTGGTGATCAGCAAGCCGTTGACGGCGCCGATCAATATGCCGACGGCAAGCGTGATCAGCGCGATCTCCAAGACGTTGAAATAGATGATATAGCCGACCTGCAGGTCGATGCCGTTGAGCACGAGATAGCCGGCCACCATGCCGCACAGGCCGACGATCGAGCCGACCGACAGGTCGATGCCGCCGGTGATGATGACGAAGGTCATGCCCATTGCGAGGAATGCGTTCAGCGCCACATGCTTCGACATCAGGATAAGATTGGCGGCCGATAGGAAATTGGGGGCGGCTATCGAGAAGAATAACAGCACGGCGATCAGCGCGATGAACGTCCTCGCCTTCATCAGCGTCAGCAGGACCGAGCCGCCCGACATGGAGTTGACCGCCGCCTTGGCTGGGATGTCAGTCATGCGTCTTGCTCTCCGTGCGGGACCGGTCCGTGGCCGAAGGCGGAGGCAGCGACGAGTGCGGCCTCCGTCGCCTCGGCGCGGTCGAACATGCCGGTCAGTTTTCCATTGCTCATCACCGCGATGCGGTCGGACAACGCCATCACTTCGTCGAGATCGGAGGTGGCAAACAGAATCCCCAGGCCGTCGCGCGACAGCTTGCGCATGGTGCGGAACACGTCGGCCTTGGCGCCGACGTCGATGCCGCGGCTGGGCTCGTCCATCAACAGCACCTTCGGCCCGGTGAGCAGCGCCTTGCCGATCACCACCTTCTGCTGGTTGCCGCCTGACAGCGACGAGACTTCCTGCGCCGGATCGGCGACCTTGATCGCCAGTTCGCGCACCGTCCGGGCCACCGCCTGTCGTTCGGCGGCACCACGAATGTGGAACAGGCGCACGAACCGCGACAGGCTGGCCAGCGTCAGATTGCTGGCGACGGAGAGGATCGACACCAGCCCTTCGCGCTGGCGGTCTTCGGGGATCAGCGCCAGGCCGCGCCGGATGCGCCGCGTCGTGTCGCGCTCGTGCACTTTTTTGCCGGCAATGAATATCGTGCCCGTCGAATGGCCGTGGCGGCCCATGATGCAGTCGAACAGCTCGCTGCGTCCAGCGCCCATCAGGCCATAGATGCCGAGAATTTCGCCGGCGCGCAGCGACAGCGAGACGTGATCGACCGCAAGCCCGCCGGTGACGCGCGGCAGGCAGATGTCCTCGGCGCGGAATATTTCCTCGCCCGGCACATGGCCGTCGGCCTTGGCGAAGTCCTTGGCATCCGAGCCGATCATCTGCCGCACGATCCACTGGGTGTCGACGTCTTTCATCTCCGCCTGGCCGGTGATGCGGCCGTCGCGCAGCACCGTGATGGTGTCGCCGATGCGGATCAGTTCCTCGAGCCGGTGCGAGATGTAGACGATTGCCACGCCGCGTGCCTTGAGGTCGGCAATCACCTTGAACAGGATCTCGACTTCCGCCGCGCTGAGCGCCGAGGTCGGTTCATCCATGATCAGGATGCGCGCATCGAGCGAAACCGCCTTGGCGATCTCGACCAGCTGCTGCTGGCCGATGCGCAGATCCTCGACCAGCATGTCGGGCCGGATGCCGGCTTCCAGGCGTTCAAGGAACTCCGCCGCGCGGCGCTCCTGCTCCTTGCGGTCGATCTTGCGGAAGCGGTTGGTGATCTCGCGGGTGGCGAAAATATTTTCGGCGACAGTCAGATTGCCGAACAGATTCAGCTCCTGGAAAACCATGCCGATGCCGCGGCTCACGGCATCACCGGAAGACGAGAATGAAACCTCCTCGCCGTCCAGCAGGATGCGCCCGAGCGTCGGTTGCTCGACGCCGGCGATGATCTTCATCAGCGTCGATTTGCCGGCTCCGTTTTCGCCGACCAGCACGTTGACCGCGCCTTTGCGCACCTCGAAATTCGCCCGCTTGACCGCGACGGTGCCGGAATAGACTTTCGAGACGTCCTCCAGCTTCAGGATGACATCTTGATCGCCGCTCATGACTTCGGCCCGATCTTTGCCTCCGCCGGCGTCACCAGCGGCAGGTCCTGGCCACTGCCCGGCGTATAGGCGCCAAGTACCTCGACGCTGCGGCCCTCGAGTGCCTCGCGCGGCAGCTTGGAAAGCACGGTCTTGTCGGCATAGGCGTTGAAAGCCTTGCCGAACTGGGCGAAGTCGATCTGGTTGGTGAAATCGTTGAACTGGATGAAGTCGAGGCTGTCGCGTAGCGCGGTTCCGCGCATTGCGGGTCCGATCTGCACCCGCGCGTCCGCCTTGCCGTCGCCGTCGGCATCGACGTCCATCGTCGCCGCGCGTGACTGTGTGTTGGCTGCCACGACCTTGCCCTCGAGCCGAACGGCGAAGGTCCATGGCGAATTCGCCTGCTTCTTCGGGTTGCCGTATTTGGCGCCGGCAGCGGCGGGATCGGTCTTGGCCAAGGTGTGAACCTCGGCAAACGGCCCGGCCTTCTGCTGCAGATAGGGTATGACTTTCGCCGCCCAGATGTCCGCGACCATCTTGTCGGGATCGAATGCGGAGCCAGTGCCGCCGTTTTCCGCCGACGGCGTCGGCAGGATCTTGCAGGCGGTCAGGCTGCCTATTGCTGCGAGGAACAACGCGACAAGGATCGGCCGGGTCAGCGTGTTGAACATGTCGGCTCGTTCGGCATGGCGGTCAGGAGCACCCAGAGAAATGGAGGCAAGGGCGAAATGGAAGCAAGGGACGAACCGGAGGCTCGTCCCTTGCTGCTTGATGTTACGCCGGCTCAGTTGGTGAGCGCGAACGTCTCCAGCTTGGCGGCATTGTCGCCATTGACCAGGACGCAGTCCATCAACTGCTTTTCCTCGGCCGGAGACTTCTTGCTCTTGATGAAGTCGTTGGCCTGCTCGACCGCCATCTGCGCCTGCGCGAAGGCCGGCTGCAGGACTGTCGCCTTGATGCCGCCGGAGGTGATCGAGTCGCGCACGTCGTTCGACCCGTCGAAGCCGACGACGATGACGTCCTTGCGGCCGGCAGCGGCAAGTGCCGCATGAGCGCCCATCGCCATCGTGTCGTTGCCGGAGATCACGCCCTTGATATCGGGATTGGCCTGGAGGATCGATTCCATCTTTGAATAGGCCTCGGTCTGGCTCCAATTGGCCGACTGCTGCGCCACCATCTTCAGGTCCGGATAGTCGTCGATGACGTCGTGGTAACCCTTGGAGCGGATGCCGGCATTGGTGTCGGATTCCTTGCCGACGAGCTCGACGAAATTACCCTTCTCGCCCATCAGCTTGACGAATTCCTGCGCGCCGAGCTGGGCGCCCTGATAATTGTTGGAGACGATCTGCGCGACGGCAACGCCGGTGGCATTGATCTCGCGATCGATCAGGAAGGAAGGAACGCCTGCGTCCTTGGCCTTCTGCACCGCGGCGACGGTGGCGTCGGCGCCGGCATTGTCGAGGATGATCGCCTTGGCGCCGCGGCCAATCGCCGTGTCGATCAATTCGGACTGCTTGTTGGCGTCGTCGTCATGGACGAGCACCAACGCCTCGTAGCCGAGTTCCTTGGCCTTCGCCTCCGCGCCGACAGCTTCCGCCTTGAAGAACGGATTGTCATGCGAGGGCGTGATGATGGCGATCAAATCCGCCGCATAGGCGGGTGCGGCGGTGCCAAGCGCCAGCATGCCGGCAAAAGCCGCAAGCGTCATTCTGCGTGTCAGTCTCATGTATTCCTCCCGTTGAAAATCCGTGCCTTATCCCAAGGCTATATGCATTCGATTTCGTTAGCCGGCCGTAGGCGGCGGGTCGCGTCAGATTCACAAGCCCTTGGCCGGCTTCACCTCGACGGATCGCTCCCCCTATCCTCCACTCATCCAGCGCCTGATCCTGCTGCGAAGCTTGACGGTCCGATCCATCGAACAGCTAAGCCAACTGGTATAATGAGTCAATGACAATTTCAGGTGACATGTTCCGGAGAACGCGTCGCTGCCCTCAAGTGATGCGCTGAATGCTCGCGGCAATCTCCTCCGGCTCGAACACCCGCTTCCAGTCGTCGCGCATCAGCACCGGCTTGCCGAACTCTATCGCCTTGTTGCAGGCGTCGGAGAACACGCCTTTGGTCTCGCCGAAGATGACGGCGCCAAGCACGTTCATATGACCAAGCAGGAAGTCGAGCGCCGCCTGCTTGTCGACCCCGCGCGCCACCACCTCGTCAACGGCCTCCTTCATGACGACGAGCAGCGAAGCGCATACCGTTTCCGAAAGGCCGGGCTCGAGCAGCGCCATCTGATCGACGGTGACGCGATGCGAGCGCATGACCGGGGCCCAGATGATCTTGGCGATCGCCTCACCCTTGGCGAAATCTTCCTCGGGTCCCTGCATCAAGGCGCTGACCATGTGTTGCTTGGCCTTGACGCCGCCGAAATAGTCCTTCTTCGCCGCCATGTCGGTCTCGTCGTTGAAGATCGGCGGATGGCACGGGTGGGTGACGAAATACGTCAGGTCCGGCCGCTTCGGCAAATGCCCGGCGAAAGGTGCCGCGGCGTCGAGCACGACGACCATCGTGCCTGATGCAAGCTTGCTTTCGATGTTCGCCGCGACCTTGCCGATATGCGTGTCCGGCACCGCCAGGATCACCACATCGGCGCCATCAAGCGCCTCATCGGCGCTGACGGCATCGATGCCGAGGCCCGACTTAAGCCGCTCGCGGCCGGCGTCGCTGACCTCGACATGGCGTATCGTATAGGGAGATCCGCGAAAATTGGTCGACAGACGGTAACCCATTTTGCCGCCCGCACCAAACAGCGCAATCGTTGTCATGTGTCCGTTACTCCTGAATTCCAACGATGGCCCTGCCGATCGTCATCCCATTGACTTGTATGCACATTGCCGCCGGTTGGCGGATTAGAGAACGCAGGGGAGCCGCCGCTCAAATGACGATGCCATGGACGATGTCTCGGGCGCCCGGATGTCCAGCACAGCGCAGCTACGCGGAGCATGCTATCTCAGGTACACATTATACCAGCATACCAAATTGGCAAGCGGCCATGGCACGGCTCTGACCACTTGTTTGGCCGTCGTTTACCTCCTGTTCAACGGCAAGGAGCGATCATCGCGCTGAACCGCCGATCGGCGGGATGATTCGCAGCCGACAAAGGCCCATGCTCGAAACGTCACTCTACAGCCCGGTCAAGGCCTTCCTGGAAGGCCTGGGTTTCATGGTCAAGGGCGAGATCGGCGGCTGCGATCTGCTGGCGCTGAGTGCCGACTCTCCACCGATCGTCGTCATCTGCGAGCTGAAGCTGAAGTTCAACCTCGAACTGGTCCTCCAGGGCGTCGACCGTATGGCGGCGAGCGACGAGGTCTGGCTAGCGGCATGCATGTCGGCCCGTGGCAAGGGCCGTGAGAGCGATGTGAGATACCGCAATCTCTGCCGTCGGCTCGGCTTTGGCCTGCTTGGCGTGCGACCGAACGGCGAAGTTCAGGTGCTGCTTAGCCCGACGGCATTGGCTCCGCGTCGGGATCCCCGGCGCCGCTCGAAGCTAATTGACGAACATCGGCGTCGGCAGGGAGATCCTGTCGCCGGCGGCGGCTCGCGTGCGCCGATCATGACCGCCTATCGCCAGCAGGCACTGGCATGCGCCGCAGCACTCGCCGACGGCCCAAAGCGGCCGCGTGACTTGAAGCCCAACCTGCCGAACGCGCCCAAGATTCTGCTGCACAATGTGTATCGCTGGTTCGCACGCACCGATCGCGGGATCTACGAACTGACCGCCCAGGGCCATGAGGCGTTGCAGCGCTGGCCGCAGCCCGATCGCACCCACACCGCTGCCTGAAACAGGCAACGCCGGATTTCGCGCCCTGCTTTCCGCGACAATCACGGCTTCCGGCAAGACATCACCTCGCTCACGGAACCATATTTCGACACGATGGTTTTGTCGTCACCGAATTGATCGTCCGCTAAGCAAACGGAAGGAACGGCCATGCGCCTATCGACGACAATTGCCACACTTTCGGCACTGGCCCTTGCCTCGCCGGTCTATGCGCAATCCGTGGGACCAGGACTTGCCCCTGTCCCGCCGACGGCCCCGCAAACCCTGCCAGAGCAAGCCACGCCCGAAGGGACCACTCCCGATCAGGCTACACCTGACCAAGCCTTCTCCGCCCAGAATTTCACCGCTGTGACAATCGTGGCGATGGAGGATCTGCCTCCTGAAATCAAGGCACAGGCGGAGGCCGTCGTCACCCAGACCAGCGCCGAGGATTTGCGCATCCTGCAAAGTTCGATCGATGCATCGCCGCAGGCGGCATCGGCGCTGGCGGCGAACGGGCTTAATTCCACGCAGGTCGTCGCAGCCAATATCGACGGCGACGGCACGCTGACGCTGATCATCCAGACGACGACGTGAGCGGCTGAAAGCGGACAAGCCGGCTCCGGCACGGAACCAAAGCCGGCTTGATCGCGGAGGACTGTCATGGCCGAGGCTGCAGTTCGCAACTTCACCATCAATTTCGGGCCACAACATCCCTCCGCTCACGGCGTCCTGCGGCTGGTGCTTGAACTCGACGGCGAGATCGTGGAACGCGCCGATCCCCATATCGGCCTGCTGCATCGCGGCACCGAAAAGCTCATCGAGTACAAGAACTACCTGCAGGCCTTGCCCTATTTCGACCGGCTCGACTACGTCGCGCCGATGAACCAGGAGCATGCATTCTGTCTCGCCGCCGAGAAGCTCCTCGAAATATCGGTTCCGAAACGCGGACAGCTCATCCGCGTGCTTTTCTGCGAAATAGGCCGGCTGTTATCGCACCTCCTCAACGTCACCACGCAAGCCATGGACATCGGCGCGCTGACGCCGCCGCTCTGGGGTTTCGCCGAGCGCGAGAAGCTGATGGTCTTTTATGAGCGCGCGTCCGGCGCCCGCATGCACGCGAATTATTTCAGGGTCGGCGGCGTGCATCAGGATCTGCCGCCGGAACTCCTAGACGACATCTGGAAGTTCTGTGATCCGTTCCTCAAGGTCTGCGACAATCTCGAAGAGCTGTTGACCGAGAACCGCATCTTCAAGCAGCGCAATGTCGATGTCGGGGTGATCGGCCTCGATGATGCCTGGGCCTGGGGCTTTTCCGGCGTGATGGTGCGCGGATCGGGCGCGTCCTGGGACCTGCGCAAGGCGCAGCCATACGAATGCTATTCGGAGATGGATTTCGATATCCCAGTCGGCAAGCATGGCGACTGCTACGACCGCTATCTCGTCCGCATGGAGGAAATGCGCCAGTCGGTCCGGATCATGCGGCAATGTCTGGAAAAGTTGCGCTCACCAGAAGGCCAGGGACCGGTCGCGATTCCGAGCCACAAGATCACGCCGCCGCCGCGTGCCACGATGAAGCGCTCGATGGAAGCGACAATCCACCACTTCAAACTTTATACCGAAGGCATTCGCGTGCCGAGCGGTGAAGTCTATGCCGCCGTCGAGGCGCCGAAGGGTGAATTCGGCGTCTACCTCGTGTCGGACGGGGGCAACGTTCCCTACCGATGCAAGATCCGCGCACCTTCCTTCGCCCACCTGCAAGCGATGGATTTCCTGTCCCGAGGCCATATGATCGCCGATGTTGCCGCGATCATCGGCTCGCTCGACATCGTGTTCGGAGAAATCGATCGCTAGTTTAGCCAGGTCGCAGGATCTTCCCCGATCGCAGGATCATTCGTCGTTAGTAGCCGCGCAGGCAGGCCTGGACGGCGCTCGACCGCCGGTCAGACGAAGGCTCTCACCTGTGGCGGGCCAGCTCAAATTCTCACATCAAAGACGGACGCATGGCCGCGACAAGGCGCAGCCAAGCGTCGAGGAGTTTCACAATCTGCGCGGCCCGACGGCGCACGAGCCCTTCCAAGTTCGGAAGCGCTCTCCACGGCGCGGAAAGAACGCGTGTTCCGCCGTTCCTCGTACCGCCTCAATGCACGATCAAGCCCTTCATCCAGGCAACAAATCTGTTGCCGCGAACTATCCCGCGCACCCTGGCAGCGGCCCATCTCGCTTGCATCGTAGCGCCGACATGGCAATGGCAGACGATTTGGTGCAACTGCCGGTCGCTCAGTTCGAAGAAGCGCTTTGCCTCACCATAGGTATCATCGCTGAGGCCCATGGCACGCAGAACCGGATCCTCGAAGGCGACAGTGAGCGGCGTCCCAGCGCCACGCGATCTGTCGCGCGCTTCCCTGTTCATATATTCGGTGCCTGGAAGCGCCCCAAGGCATCGCGTCGGGTTTTGTTCGAGAAGTTCCGCCCAACGTTCAATCCGCTGGGTTCGAGTCATCGCCGGATACGCCGCGAAGGACTCAACTTCCGCGACGGCCTGCAGTTGGTCGAGTGTTTGATGTTTCATGGTCGGCTCCTGTCGACAGGTGAATTCGCCCACGCCTATATGAGCAATTATCGCGCCATGGAGCGCTGACAAGGCCGGACCGCCGCAACATGAGGCGTACGGATCACCTGCCCGGTGAAGCGGCGCTCGAATTCCGACGCGCCCCCGCCTGTGTTCGATGTCGACCCGTTAACCGAACCCGTTTCCGGACAGGAACTTTTGCGGAAGCTTGCCGTTTGGCTTTGCGTCCGCTTCGGCGGCTGCAATATCAATCTTGAAAGCAATTCCGTTGGACACGAAGCCTCAACGCGTCGAGCAAGACGTCGAGCCTGTAAATGAAACCCGGGAGCAACCGGCCCCGGTTCGAGAATCTCGTGAGCGATCGGCAGAGCCCCGGCAGGAAAAACCCGACGAGAATGCCTCGCAACGAAAGGCCGGTCTGCTCGGCTTTCTCAGGCGCCATCCCTATGCGGCCGCAGCCATCGCGCTTGCGCTGTTGCTCGTCGTGGCAGGCATCGCGATCTGGTGGCTGAACGCTCGCCAGTACGAATCGACCGACGACGCCTTCATAGATGCGCGCATAGTGACGATCGGTGCGCAAATAGCCGGCCGCATTACCGAGCTGGCGGTTACCGACAATCAGCACGTACAGGCGGGCGATGTCCTCCTGCGTATCGACGACAGCGACTATCAGGCAAACCTGAAGCAGGCCGACGCCGGCGTCGCCGCGGCCGAGGCCGAAATCGTCAATGTCGCCGCCCAGATCGAGGCTCAAAAAGCAAAGGTAAACGCTGCCCAGAGGCAGGTTGCACAGGCCAAGGCAGCGCTGGATTTCGCCAAGGCCGAGGATCAACGCAATCGCGAACTCCTGGCCAGGGGCACGGCAACGCAGCAGCAGGCGCAGCAGGCGGCATCGACGTTGCGTCAGGACCAGGCTGCGCTGGACAGCGCCGAGGCCAATGTCGCCTCGGCAAAAAGCCAGGTTTCGGTCTTGCAGGCACAGGCCAGGAGTGCCGAGGCGCAGCTCGAGCAGGCCAAGGCCAGCCAGGAGCAAGCCCGCACGACGCTGTCACGCACGACTATCACAGCACCCGCAGCCGGGCGGGCAACGAGCATTTCTGCGGCTAACGGCACCTACGCCCAACCTGGCCAGGTATTGATGATGTTCGTTCCCGACGAGGTCTGGGTGAAGGCCAATTTCAAGGAGACGCAGCTCGATCTGATGCGGCAGGGACAGCCGGTCGACATCGATATCGACGCCTACCCGGACAAGTCCTTCCATGGTCGCGTCGACAGTATTCAGGCCGGCAGCGGCACCGCCTTCAGCCTCCTGCCGGCCGAAAATGCCACCGGCAATTACGTCAAGGTGGTGCAGCGCGTGCCGGTCAAGATCGTCTTCGACAAGCCGCCGGATGTGCTTCTCGGGCCAGGCCTGTCGGTGGTGCCGACGGTCAAGGTGCGATGAGCGGCGAAACCGCCAGAAATCAGGGTGAAAGCCGATCCGCCGCCGGGACGCACAATCCCTGGCTTATCGCCGTCGTCGTCTCCATCGCCACTTTCATGCTGGTGCTCGACACCTCGATCGCCAATGTCGCCCTGCGCAACATCGCCGGCAGCCTGGCGGCCGGAATGGACGAAAGCACCTGGGTGATTACCACCTATCTCGTTGCCAACTCGGTGATCATCCCGGTCAGCGGCTGGCTGGCAAGCGTCATCGGCCGCAAGCGCTACTACATGCTCTGCGTTGCGACCTTTACCGTCGCGTCGCTGCTGTGCGGACTGGCGCCCAACCTGGAACTGCTCATCCTGTTCAGGGTCCTTCAGGGACTCGGCGGCGGCGGCATGGCGCCAAGCGAGCAATCGATCCTTGCCGATACCTTTCCGCCAGAAAAGCGCTCGCAGGCCTTCGCGCTTTACGGCATTGCCGTCATCGTGGCACCGACGGTCGGGCCGACGATCGGCGGCTGGCTGACCGACCATTTCTCCTGGCACTGGATCTTCTTCATCAACGTGCCGTTCGGCATCCTGTCGCTGGCCCTGGTGCAATGGCTGTTGGTCGAACCGGACGTACTCGAACGCGAACGCAAGGAACGGCTGAAAGGCGGCCTGAAGATCGACGGGATCGGGTTCGTCCTGGTAGCGACGGCATTGGGGTGCCTGGAGATTTTTCTCGACCGGGGCCAGCGCTACGATTGGTTCGCCTCGGATTTCATCACCACTTTCGCAGTGATTTCCGCGATCGCGTTCCTGCTGCTTATCCCATGGGAACTCAGTCGCAGCGATCCGGTCGTCGACATGCGCCTATTATTCACGCGCCAGTTCGGCACGGCGTTCCTGGTCATGATGGCGGTCGGTGCTATCCTGTTCAGCACCACCCAGATCGTGCCTCAGCTGCAGCAGACGACATTTGCCTACACCGCGACGCTCTCGGGCCTTTCGATGATGCCGGGCGGCATCGCCATGTTGATCTTGATGCCGGTGTCCGGATTTGTAGGCAGCATCGTGCAGCCCAAATATCTGATCATGATGGGCATGTCGGTGGTCGCAGTGGCCCTTTGGCATATGACCTCGCTTACTCCGGACGCCAGCTTCCGCTTCTTTGCCTTTGCCCGTGTTTTCCTGATGGTCGGGCTGCCGTTCCTGTTCATTCCCATCTCGACCGCGGCCTATGTCGGCCTGCCCCCGCAGAAGACCAACCAGGCATCTGCGCTGATCAACGTTGCACGCAATATCGGCGGCAGCATCGGCGTCTCGCTGTCCAACACCGTCATTGCGCAAAGCTCCCAGATCCATCAATCGAATCTGGTCGGCCACACCGTGCAGTCGTCGCCCGCCTATCAGCAGGCGCTTCGGCAGGCGACCGAGCATTTCGTCGCCCAGGGTTCGCCAATGGTCGAGGCGAAGCAGCAGGCGATCGCCTGGCTTGGTCAGTTGATCGCTCGCCAGGCCACGCTGCTCGCCTATGTCGATGTCTTCCGCTACTGCGCGGTGGCAACCGCCCTGCTCGTTCCGCTGGCGCTGCTGCTGCGGTCAAGCAAGTCAGGCGGCAGCCAGCCGAATCCGGAGATGGGCTGACCCGCAGGCGCGACGGTGTAGTTCCAAAAACGGGCAAGCCGGGAACCAGCCGACCCGTTGCGTTGTTCTGCGCCAAGAGGAGATGATTACGATGGCCACTATTCCCACACCCGAGCCAACACCGACCCCGGTGCCACCGCCTCCCATCCCCGATCCCAAGCCCGTGCGTGAGCCGGACCCCGACAGGCTCCCCGACGAGGATCCCGTTCCCAACCCGGATGAAAACGACATTCCACCGAAGCGGATGGCTGTTAACCGGCAATTGCCATGATCGTTCTGCAGCGTGCACGGGCGATTGCTTGCGCCAGTGGCGCTGCCTGTCAGATTTCGAGCATGGCGTAGGGGCGGCCAGTCGGCTTGGCGACATGCATGGCAACGTTATAGACCGACGCCCCGCCCGGCGTACGGCCCTCGTAGGCGCCGCGATGCGCATGACCATGCACCACCGCACTGACCTGGAACCGGTCTATTGTTTCGGCCAGGCGTGACGAACCGAGAAACGGGAAGATCTCCAGCGGCTCGCCTTCGACCGTCTCGACGACAGGCGCGTAGTGAAGAACGACAAGCGTGCGTTTGGCGCGGACCTGCCGCATCGCGTTTTCAAGCCGCATCGCTTCGTTCACGCTTTCCGCCACCATCGACTTGATGGCCGGTTCGCCGAAGGAGCCGAGCATGCGCGATCCAAAACCGCCAACGAAACCCTTGACCCCGACGAACCCGACCTCGTGAATCTCTGTCGCCTCGCCATCGAGCAGATGAACGCCCGCCTGGCGCAGAATGTCGGTGACCTGCTCGACGGCGCCTGACTCATAGTCGTGGTTGCCAAGTACGGCGACGACCGGGATCGTGCAGGCACGCAGTTCCTCGGCAAGGATTTCGGCCTCCCGAGGCTTGCCGAGATTGGTAAGGTCGCCGGTCAGCACGAGAACCTGGGCTTCGCGCGACATCTCGCCGAAAAGATCGCGGTACGACGCCTGGTCCTCCTTGCCGACATGCAGATCGCCGATGGCGGCGATCTTGAGTGTGCCGCCGTTTTCCGCCTTTGCCGAAGCAGGTTTGAGTTCGTCAGCCATCGCTATATTCTCCTTCACCGCCGACGTCGGCAAAGCCCCATTCCTTGACGTCGATCTCATAGTCGGTTCGTGAAAGCATGCGCCCGCGGCAGATCCGCATCCGGGAGGGCGGCAGTTCGCGCTGTTTGGCCAGCCGGTCGAGCAATTCGTCGAGCAGCCACGCCGGCACACGGTCTCGCTCCGTCGGATAGATCCATCGGAAGTTCAAGAGATGCATCAGCAAGACTTCCCAATGGACTTCCATGTAGGAAAGCAGCCTTTGCCAATCGATCTGGTCGTGCGCCTTGAGGATGGTGTGCGCGACGTCGGCGCCATCGTGGCGGCGGCGGTCCTGGATGAAACTTTTGGACCAGATAAGCTCGGTTGGGCCGATGATCCGCACCTGGCTGCCCAGCAATTCGCCCTGGCGGGCGTGCTCCAGCCACAGGTCGTCGACGGGCATTGTGCCGTTCATCGAGGCGAAAATGACGTCGAAAAAATGCGTGCCCTTGAACACTTTGCCGAGCCACCGGTCGTCCTCGACCACGACGGCGTAACCGATCCGCTTGAAATGGGCGAGGATGCGCGGGCAGTCGCCGGCCTTGCAGAAAATATCGAGATCCTTGGTCAGGCGGGTGATCCCGGTATAGGCGCTTACGGCATAGGTGCCGGCGACGAGAAAGGGGATGCCGGTCGTGACAAGCTCGCGGATCGCCTCGATATAAAAGACCTCCGCTTCGGCATTGCGAGGCGTCGGGGCGGCTTTTGGATCGACCGACGGAACGGATGCCGGGATGGCGCTTTCCGGTGGGGGATTAATGATCATGGCTATGGCTCCTGGCCCGGCAGACCAGCAGCCGCCTGTATCTAATAGCCAAGCACGCCCGATGGTTCCCGCCGTTACGCGGCACTGCCGCTCTCGCCTGCTGCATCAGGCGGACACGCCGCCGTGGCAGGCCTTCGAAGCGGTCATGGTTGTCGGCTGCGGCGCGGCCCTAAAAGGATATGTGAGCGGTCATTTTTGGCGTCAAGATCGCAGCGCGGTCAGCCTCAAGCGCGTCGAGGCGGAGTAGGCCCGCTATCATCCTCAGGTCCGGAAAGGATTGGCTTCAACATGGTTCCGGAGCTGTCGGAGGCGCTGCGCACCCGGCGCAACAGCCATTTGAGCGCCCGTAGCCAAACCGACTCTGTTTTCCGGAACGCTGCAGGCGGCGTGGCGAAAAGGCCATTCTCCATTTTGTAGTTCCTCACAGTCTCAGTCCAAATCAGCGTTCTTCAACGAGCAAAGCTTGTGTTGGTTCCGGCGTCGCCATCGGCGGGAGCACGGGCTGGACGGGGCGAGGCCATCATTGGCGGGTTCGAGCAGGCTAGCCTTCTGCAGCGAGATCAGCGCCTCGCGAGATCAGCTTCGGCGATCAAGTGGCGGAATTCAGCTACCAGCCGGCGGGATTCGGCTCGTATCCTGATGCGCCGGCTCTGGACACGACCCGCGAAGGCTGAAATTGTGATCGCATTTCCAGTTGCAAATTTGGTTGGGCTCGGCGGGGATGGCGCTGGTTTCTGAAGACATTGCCCGCCATCCGGCGCTGCGTCGCCATGTCCAGGCTCAGTCGCGGACGCTTCTCCAGACCTATGAAGCGAACCCGCGGCTGGCCTCCGTATTCGCCACCCAACAACGTTGGCTGATGGCCCATATCGGCCTTGCCTTGTATTTCAATCGAGAGCCGGACGATCATCGCAAGGGACTTACGTCCGCACGGTTCATGGACGACATCTGCCGGCATTCGGTGGCCAGCCGCAACACCGCCGACGCCTTCCTGAAGGAGATGCTGCATTACGGCTTCATCCGGCATCTGCCGATCAAATATGGGCGCATCCGCCCCTTTGAGCCGACCGCGGGCACTCTGGAGACGGTTGCCGGCTGGGTCATGGCTCATCTCAGAACGCTGGACAGCCTGGACAGCGGATTTCGACTGGCTGCATTCGTCGCACAACCGGACATGCTCGCCAAACTGCAGCCGCTGGTGGCCGACGGCCTGCTTTCGTCGCATGCCGTGCGCGAGCCGAGACAGACCTTTTCCTTGTTCACCTGGCTCGACAATGGCGGCATCGTCATGGATTGGCTGATGTCCGGCGTCGACCCCGATCATGCCGACCTGGACCGAATCCCGACCGGTGTCGTCTCAATCGGAGATTTCGCGAACTGGCTCAAGCTTTCCCGGACCCACCTGTCACGCAAATTGGGCGATGCCGAAGAACTCGGCAGCGTCGGCTGGTTGGGCCAGCGCGGTCACTCGGTCATGTGGGTGTCGAGCGAGTTCTATCAGGAATACATGACCGCCCAGGCGGTCAAGCTCGCCATCATCGATGCAGCCTTCGATAACTGTGTTGTAACTTCGCAAGCCAGCTGAACCGCGAGCCGACCGCCGTCGTGGCAGCCTTGGCGCCGCCGCGACGGAGGTCCGGCATTTCAATCGATGTCGAACGACACGCCCTGCGCAAGCGGCAGCGCCTTGGAATAATT
The DNA here is from genome assembly GCF_040320845.1 of Mesorhizobium sp. M0601. Classification (NCBI taxonomy): domain Bacteria; kingdom Pseudomonadati; phylum Pseudomonadota; class Alphaproteobacteria; order Hyphomicrobiales; family Phyllobacteriaceae; genus Mesorhizobium; species Mesorhizobium sp. M0601. The sequence goes on along the minus strand of NZ_JAMYQK010000006.1, from coordinate 151,562 downwards.
CACCGTATTGGTGGCGCGCCGCATATAGGCCTTCCAGGCATCGGAGCCGCTCTCGCGGCCGCCGCCGGTTTCCTTCTCGCCACCGAAGGCACCGCCGATCTCGGCCCCTGACGTGCCTATATTGACGTTGGCGATACCGCAGTCCGATCCGTCGACGCTAAGAAAGCGCTCGGATTCCTGCAGGTCGCGGGTAAAGATCGAGGATGACAGCCCCGCTCCCACCGCATTGTGTTCTTCTAGCGCGGTGTCGAAGTCCGAATATTTCATCACATAGAGGATGGGCGCGAAGGTTTCCTCTGTCACCGGCGAAACCTGCCGCGGCATTTCGACCAGCGCCGGACGCACATAGTAGGCGTCGGGGTGACCGTTCTCGACCCGCATTCCGCCGGTTATCTTACCGCCATGCGAAGCCGCCTCCTCCAGCGCCTTCTGCATATTCTCGTAGGCAGCCTTGTCGATCAGCGGGCCAACCAGAGCGCTTGTCTCCAGCGGATTGCCGACCGAGACGCTCTCATAAGCCTTCTTCAGGCGCGGAACGAGCTGGTCATAGACGCTCTCATGCACGAACAGGCGCCTGAGCGTCGTGCAGCGCTGGCCGGCCGTGCCCATGGCGCCGAAGGCGATAGCGCGGAGCGCCATGTCCAGATCGGCCGTCGAGCAGACGATGCCGGCATTGTTGCCGCCGAGCTCCAGCACGGCACGGGCAAAGCGCTTCGCCAGCCGTGGGCCGACATCCCTGCCCATGCGCGTCGAGCCGGTGGCCGAGACCAGCGGCACCCTGGGATGATCGACCAGGATCTCGCCGACGGCGCGATCGCCGATCAGCACGGGCGCCAGTCCCTGCGGCGCGTCAGCACCGAAACGCTTTACCGCGCGTGCAAAAATCGCCTCACAGGCGAGCGCCGTCAGCGGTGTCTTCTCCGACGGCTTCCACACCACCGCGTCGCCGCAGACCAGCGCAAGTGCTGCGTTCCACGACCACACCGCGACCGGAAAGTTGAAGGCCGAGATGACGCCGACGACGCCGAGCGGATGCCAGGTCTCCATCATGCGATGGCCGGGACGCTCGGTGGCGATGGTCAGGCCGTACAATTGCCGGGAAAGACCGACGGCGAAATCGCAGATGTCGATCATCTCCTGCACTTCGCCAAGACCTTCGGATGGGATCTTGCCGACTTCGATCGATACCAACCGGCCAAGCTCGGCCTTGTGTGTGCGCAATTCCTCGCCGAGCAGCCGCACCAGTTCGCCACGCTTGGGAGCTGGCACCTGCCGCCACGCCAGGAAAGCTCTGTGGGCATTGTCGATGGTCGTTGCCGCATCGGCCGGCGAGATGGTCTTCAGCGCGGCGATCTGCTCGCCGGTCACCGGGCTGCGCACGATAAGATCGCCGCCCGTAAGCGCGCGCTCGGCAACGCCCAGTTTCGCCAGAAGCCCGGCCGTTTCCTTCGCAATCGTCATTTTCATCCCTTTCAGATCCCGTCGCTCATATGGCGTCGGTCCGAGCCTTGCGCCATACCCACTCCCTGCCGGTCGGCACACCAGGCGCTGTCATGGCGTGGCATTACGCGTTTCAGGGAGAAATCGCCACCCCGGCATGGTCCAAGCCGGCGTCCGACTGTTGAACCAGCCAGATAGAGCGAATCAGTGTGCCGTCTTGGCGGTTTCCCGCACGGCGCTTTCTTTCATCAGCCGGTCGATATGCATGCGGATATGCGCTGCCTCGGCGGCCGTATTGGCAAGCGCGATGGCGCGGTCGAAAGCGACGCGCGCCTCCTCGCCGCGGCCAAGCTGCATCAGCAGTCCGCCCTTGAGGCCGAAGAAATGGAAATAGCCGGAAAGCCTTCCCTCCAGCGGCTCGATCATGGCGAGTGCGGCTTCCGGTCCACGCACCTTGGAGACCGCGACGGCGCGGTTGAGCGTCACCACCGGCGACGGCTGCATCTGCTCGAGCAGGCCGTAGAGCAGGTCGATCTCGTTCCAGTCCGTGTCCTCGGGCTTTTCCGCCCGCGCATGCAGTGCGGCGATCGCCGCCTGCACCTGGTAGGGACCCGGCTTGCGATGGCGCAACGCCTTATCGACCAGCGCCAGGCCTTCATCGATCATCTTGCGGCTCCACAGGCTGCGGTCCTGGTCTTCGAGCAGCACGATCTCGCCGTTCTCGTCGAAGCGAGCCGGCGAGCGTGCATGCTGCAGCAGCAACAGCGCCGTCAGCCCCATGATCTCCGGCTCGGTCTGGAACAGCCTGAGCAGCAGCCGGGCCAGCCGGATCGCCTCTTCGCAAAGCGGCGCACGCGCCGAAGCCTCGCCGCTGTTGCTGGAATAGCCTTCGTTGAAGATCAGGTAGACCATGGCGGCGACGGCGGCGAGCCGTTCGGAGCGCTCGACCGCTCCCGGCGTCTCGAACGGCACCCCGGCGTCGGCGATACGCGCCTTGGCGCGCGTGATACGCTGCTCCATTGCGCTTTCACCGACGAGGAAGGCGCGGGCGATCTGCTTGACCGTCAGGCCGGAGACGATGCGCAACGCCACCGCGATCTGCTGTGTGGCCGGCAGGTCGGGATGGCAGCAGATGAACAGCAGCCGCAAAATATCGTCGCGGTAATGCGCCCCGTCCAGCCGCTCGGCGACGTCGCTCTCGGCATCCTCCAGATCGGAGATCTGGTCCTCCTCCGGCAGGGGCGCCTGCTTGGCGCGCTTGCGCACCGCATCGATGCCGCTGTTGCGGCCGACGAAGATCAGCCAGGCTGCCGGATCGCGCGGAGGACCGTTTTTCGGCCAGTTGTTCAGTGCCCTCAGGCAGGCGTCCTGGAATGCTTCCTCCGCCGCGTCGAGGTCGCGGAAGTAGCGCAGCAATGCCCCCATCGCCTGCGGGCGAGCGGTGCTGATTGCCGTGCTGATCCAGGCGAGTTCGGTCATGCGGAAACCTTGGCGGGATTGAACAGCGAGACCGGCCGGATTTCGTAGGAGCCGCCGCTCGGGTTGACCTCGGAAAGCTCGCGCGCGAAGTCGACGGCCTCATCGAGGTCGGCGCATTCGAGCGTGTAAAAGCCGAGGAACTGTTCCTTGGTTTCGGCAAACGGGCCGTCGATGACGATCGATTCGCCCTTGACCTTCCTCAGCGTCGTCGCCGCGGTCGTCGGCAAGAGCCGCGCCACCGGGCCAAGCCGGCCCGCCTGGGCATATTTTTCCTGCACACCCAGAAGTTTTTCCATGACGGCGTCGTCCTGCTCCTTGCTCCAGGAGCAGACGACGTCTTCGGAGGCATAGCAGAGGATCGCGTAGAGCATGGGTCGTCCTTTTCTCTGTCAAAGGACGAAACACTAGGGCCGATGCCGACATGGCGTCGACAAAAAAATACGCTCCGGTCCCGGCGTCATTCCCTCGCCTTCAGCCATCTCAAGACCAAGGCCTCCTCGTCGTCGAGCCCGGCGATCGAGCGCTTGCCTTGGTTGGCATCCGCCATTTCGTCCAGCAGCCGTCCTTCGGGCCAGGCGCGGAACACTTCCGGATGGATGTAGCATTGGCGACAAACCGCGCGCGTATTGCCGAGCCGCTCGGCAACCTTGTCGATGATATTGTTCATCACCCGCTTTTGCTGCGCCTGGCTTTCCGGACGTTCGGTTTGCGCAAACAGCGACGCCGCATGGATGGTGCCACCCCAGGTTCTGAAGTGCTTGGAGCTGAACTCCGCTCCGGCGTTTTCCCTGATATAGCGGTTGACGTCGTCTGAGCGCACCGGACGCCTGTTTCCGTCCTCGTCGAGATACTGGAACAACTTCTGCCCCGGCAGGTCCTGCGCTCCACGCACGACCTTGGCAATCCGGCGATCGACAAGCTTCAATCTCCATTCCTTGCCGGATTTACCGATGAAGGCAAAACGCAGGCTCGAGCCCTTGATGTCGACATGGCGGTCGCGCAGCGTGGTCAGCCCAAAACTCTTGTTGTCGCGGGCATAGGCGGCATTGCCGACACGGATCATCGTGTTGTCGAGCAGCCAGACGATAGCCGCAACGACGCGTTCCAGCGGCAGGCCGTGACGGCGCAAATCGACGTCGATCTGCCGCCGCAGTTCGGGCAGGCTTTCGGCGAAGGCGATCAGGCTCGAATATTTGACGCCGTCACGCTCCTCCGCCCAGTGCGGGTGATAGCGGTATTGTTTGCGGCCGCGCTGGTCCCGACCGGTCGCCTGGATGTGACCGTCGGCATCCGGCGAGATCCACACATCGGTCCAGGCCGGTGGAATGGCGAGCGCCTTGATGCGTGCCAGCGCCTCCCCGTCGACAGTCCGCCCGTCGGGTCCTTTGTACGAGAACCCCTTGCCCGAACGCAGCCGGCGAATACCGGGTTCAGTGTCGGTGACATAGTTGAGCGAGGCCCGAACGGCCGAGGCTTGCGCGCCGTTCTCCAGCGCTCCGTTGTGCGGCACCGCGTTTTTTGGTGCAGCTTTCCTCACAGCCGATTGGCCAGACGACGACCCGGATTTGTCCAGCATGTCCTCTCCACGGAATTTCCGTAGATAAGCCGCTTGCCGGCTGCGGGTTCCAACGCCTCTTGATCTCTTGGTCCCGGAACAGCCTATCGACGTCGCCGTGCGTCGAAGACGTGCGTCGTCACGCCTTCTCGAGCACGACCGGAATGACGTCGACCGCCTGCTCGCCGACCTGTCCACCAGTGGTTTTCAGCACGCCGACGATCGGCGCCACATCGGAGTAATCGCGGCCATAGCCGACCGTGATATGGTCGTTGCTAGCCCGCATGCCATTGGTCGGATCGAATTCCTGCCAGCCGGCATCGCGCCCGCACCACACCTTGACCCAGGCGTGCATGGCGTCGGCGCCTTCGAGCCGCGGCTTCCCGCGCGGCGGGATGGTGCGCAGGAACCCGCTGACATAGCCCGCGGGAATACCGAGGCCGCGCAGGCCGGCGATCATGATGTGGGAAAAATCCTGGCAGACGCCGCGCTTCAGGCCAAAGGCGTCGCTGGCCCGCGTCTGCACGGTGGTCGCCTCGCCGTCATAGGTGAAATCGCGGTGAATGCGGTTGCACAGAGCCATGGCCGTGCCGACTGTCGAACTGCCGGCACTGCCTTTCGCATAGGCAGTGATTGCCGCGTCGATGCCGGCATGATCGCTGGCGGCCAGAAAGTGATGCGGCGAAGCCGGCGCCAGCGAGTGCACTGCGCCGAGTTCTTCCCTCAGCCGGCGTATGTCCGGCGATACGTCGAGTCCGGGTTCGGGCCGCGACACTGAAACACGCGCGCTCATCCTGATGTCGAGCGCATCATGCGCGTCACGAAAGGCGATCGAGGTGACACTGTTGCCGAAAAAGTCGGAAAAGTCGGAACGTTCGCTGGGCGCCGGCACAAAAGACAGTGAAGCGGCGATGACGCGCTGCACGCCAGGGATGGTCGGCGGCAGCACGCGCACCTGATGGCGGCCACCGCCGGCCGCCGCATCATAGTCGTAACGCAGGTGAAGCCTGATGTCGTAGAGCATGCTGTCTCTACCCGAAATAGGCTTTGGCGAGGCTGTTGTAGAGCCCGCCGATTTCATTGGCGAGATCGCCGAGGGCCTTGGCCGTCATGTCCGAGGGCTCCTTGATGGCGATCGACGTGTTGAGCTGCAGGATTTCCTTGGCCGCCGGCGACATATGGCCTTCAGCGCCGACAGCGGGCAGCAGCGCGATTTCGGCTTTCAGCCGTTCGAGCTGGAAAAGGATTGAGCGCGGGTTGAGCGGATCGAGCGCCAGAAGGTCGACCACGGTGCGCCGCCCCGCCTGCACCGGATATTGCCGACGGTGGGTCATGACGCTGTCGCCGATCTCCAGCATCATGTCGAGCGCACCTTCCGGCGCCTGGGCTCCGGTCAGCCGGGCGAGCGTGCGGGCGATCTGGATGCCGCGTTCGAGCCTGCGGCCGATTTCCAGGAAACGCCAGCCGGCAAAGCGGTACATGTTCTCGTGCAGCAGGCCGGAAAACCCGGCCAGCTTGCGCAGGATGACCGTCATTGCCCTTGTCGCGTCGTCACCCGGCGCCACTGTCGCGGCAAATTGATGGATGGTCTTCGACAGATCCTTCAATGCCAGCCAGCCATCGGGCGAGAAGCGGTCGCGGATCTGCCCGGCGCTGTAAACGGCGCTGTCCAGCATGCCGATGAGCCCCAATGGGATTGCCGTCTCGACGTCGATGCCGAACGGCGCGAGATAGTCGCTGATATCGGCGAGCAGCGGCATCTCGGGATCGGATGTCTCGGCCAGCCGCACATGGTAGGCGCGCAGGATGCGCACCGTGTCTTCCGACCGCTCGATATAGCGGCCGAGCCATGTCAGGTTCTCAGCCGCGCGGCTGGGCAGGCTGCCCGGCAAGGTTCGGGTGAAGCTGTCGTGCTCCTGCGGCAGCAGCGTCTCGCGCTCGACCGGCCTGTCGCTGACCACCCAGACATCCGCCGCCTGGCCGCCGCGCTGCATGGCAATGGCCGTCGGGTCGAGCGAAAAGCCGACACGGGCAAAACCGCCCGGCATCACCGTCCAGCCTTCCGGCGTCCGCGCCAGATAGACGCGCAGGCTTGCCGGCCGCGGCTCCAGCCAGCCGCCGACATAGACAGGCGTGGTCGACAGCGTCACCGCTTCCTGGCCGACGAAGTCGCCGCCGTCCCGTTCGATCCTGGCGACGAGCTCGGCCCGTTCCTCGACCGACAGCGCTGACCCGAGCTTGGTCGAGCCGTCGTCCTCGAAGGCAAGCCGCGTCGACAGCGCCGGGCCGATCACCATGCTATCGATGTTGGCGAGCACATGTTCACGCTCCGTCTCCTGCCCGCACCACCATGTCGCGACCGTCGGCAACAGCAGTTCCTCATTGCGCAGGGCGCGCGAAATCTTCGGCAGGAAGGCGAGCAGCGCGCGCGTCTCCATCAGGCCGGAGCCCAGTGCATTGACGGCCGAAACCGCCCCTTGCCGAACCGCTTCGACCAGCCCCGGCGTGCCGATCTGCGAGTCCGGCCGCAATTCAAGCGGATCGGCGAAGGCGGCGTCGAGCCGCCGCCACAAGACGCTCACCGGCATCAGCCCCGAAACCGTGCGCACCATCAGCCTGCCGCCGGAGACGGTCAGGTCCTCGCCCTCGAGCAGCATGATGCCGAGATAGCGGGCGATATAGGCATGTTCGTAATAGGTTTCGTTCAGCGGTCCCGGCGTCAGGATGGCGACACGGCCGCCGGCTTGCCTGGCCATGCCGATCAGCGCGTCGCGGAAGCGACGGAAGAAGCCGGCCAGGCGGTGCACATGCATCTCGCCGTAGATGTCGGACAGCGCCCTCGTGGTGGCGACGCGGTTTTCCAGCGCAAAGCCGGCGCCCGACGGCGCCTGTGTGCGGTCGCCAAGCACCCACCAGCGGCCGTCCGGGCCACGACCGAGCTCGAAGGCGCAGAAATGCAGGAAATGGCCGCTGGCCGGCCTGGTGCCGACGACCGGCCGCAAATATTCCGGGCTGGCCGCGATCAATCCGGCCGGCAGAATGCCTTTCTCGACCAGCCGGTTCGGCCCGTAAATGTCGGCGATGGTCTCCTCGAACAGATCGGCGCGCTGGACCAGGCCGGCGCTGATGTCAGCCCATTCCTGCTCCTCGATCAGCAGCGGCACATGCGCCAGCGGCCATTCGCGCTCGTTGGCGCCGGCCTTGTCGTAGACGCGGTAGTAGACGCCGGCATCGCGCAGGTACTGGTCGGCGCGGGCAAAACGCTGGGCAAGCTTTTCCGGACCCAGGTCCTCCAGCGCCTCGATGAAGTGCCGCCAGGCCGGCCGCGGATTGCCCGACGCATCGACCATCTCGTCGACGACGCCGTCGATCGGCTGATAGTGCTCCAGCAGACTGTGGGTCTGCGGCTTGCTGCGCACCCTTTTGTGATTCCCCTTCGCCATGGCTGATCAGAGTCTTTGCGGCCGCCGAAGGTCAAGGGTCATCGGGAAATCTTCAGAGGCTTCTTCGTTGCGCAGCACATAGCTGGACGGCGTATGGCCACGTGGCTCGAAGCGGGCGAGCCGCCGCGCCTCCGCTTCGTTGCCATTGACCGGGAAGGTGTCATAGCTGCGCCCGCCGGGATGTGCCACATGGTAGACGCAGCCGCCGACCGCGCGGCCCGACCAGCGGTCATAGATGTCGAAGACCAGCGGAGTGTTGACCGGCAGCGCCGGATGCAGGCCCGACGCCGGCTGCCAGGCCTTGAAGCGCACGCCGGCCACCGCGATCTCGCGGTTGTCGGTCACCTTCATCGGCACGACGCGGCCGTTGCAGACGACGGCGTGACGCTCCGGGTTGAGCCCCTCGGTCTTCACCTGCAGCCTTTCGACGGAGGAATCGACAAACCGTACGGTGCCGCCGATCGCGCCTTGCTCGCCCATCACGTGCCACGGCTCGAGCGCCTGCCTGAGCTCCAGCTTGACGCCGGCATGCTGGACCTCGCCGCAGAACGGGAAGCGGAATTCGAGCTGGGCATCGAACCATTCCGGACGGAACGCAAAGCCGTTCAGCTTGAGGTCGTCCAGCACATCGAGAAAGTCAGCCCAGACATAATGCGGCAGCATGAAACGGTCGTGCAGCGAAGTGCCCCAGCGCACGAAGCGGCCGTCGAGCGGGTTCTTCCAGGCCCGGACGATGATGGCGCGCACCAGCAATTGCTGCGCCAGGCTCATGCGCGCGTTGGGCGGCATCTCGAAGCCGCGGAATTCGACCAGCCCGAGCCGGCCGGTCGGCCCGTCCGGCGAAAACAGCTTGTCGATGCAGATTTCCGATCTATGCGTATTGCCGGTCACGTCGGTCAGAAGGTTGCGGAACAGCCGGTCGACCAGCCACGGCAGGGGTGCCGCGCCCTTGTCCGGATGCGGCACCTGCGCCATCGCGATTTCGAGTTCGTAGAGCGTATCGTGGCGCGCCTCATCGAAGCGCGGCGCCTGGCTGGTGGGGCCGATGAACAGGCCGGAGAAAAGGTAGGACAGCGACGGATGCCGCTGCCATTGCAGCACCAGGCTCTTCAACAGGTCGGGGCGGCGCAGGAACGGACTGTCATTGGGCGTTGCGCCGCCGACGACGACATGGTTGCCGCCGCCGGTGCCGGTGTGGCGGCCGTCGATCATGAACTTGTCGGCGCCAAGCCGCGTCTGCCGCGCCTCTTCGTAGATCGCCGTGGTCGTCGCCACGCAATCCTGCCAATTCGCGGCGGGGTGGATGTTGACCTCGATGACGCCGGGATCGGGTGCGACACGGATGACGTTGAGGCGCGGATCGTGCGGCGGGCCGTAGCCCTCGATATGCACAGGCAGTCCGATCGCCTTGGCAGCGTTCTCCGCCGCCGCGACCAGTTCGAGATAGTCCTCCAGCGCCTCGACCGGCGGCATGAACACACAAAGCCGTCCGTCACGCGGCTCGACCGAAAGCGCTGTGCGCACAGCGCCGCCGATCTCGCTGATCTCCTGTTCGACGCGGTCTTGCTGGCCGGTAACGGCCGTGAAGGAGACCGCCTGCTGGCGTCGCGCCATTTCGTCGCCGCCTTCCAGCTCGGCCGGAGAAGCAGAACCGGGCAAGATCGCCTCACGCGCCGGCAATGGTCCGCGCGGCAGCGATGGATCGACCGGGACTATGTAGGGGAACTGCGCCGGCGGCACATAGGGCAGCGTGCCGAGCGGCAGGCGGTAGCCGACCGGCGAATCGCCGGGCACCAGGAACAGCCGGCCGCGCCGCGTCTTCCACTTCTCCGAGCGCCAGCGCGGTCCTGATGCCTGGCTGTTCCAGCGCTGGACAGGCAGCACATAGCCCGACGGCTTGGTCAGCCCGCGTTCGAACACCCGCGCCATGCGGCTGCGCTCCTCAGGGTCCTCCAGCTTCGAATTGGAAGGATCGACGTTGTCAGGCAGCTTGCCTTCCTTGAGCAGCCATTCGGCCGGATCCTCGTAGGCTTCGCTGACCATCGTCTTGTCGATGCCGAGTTCGTCGGCGATCGCCGTCAGCAGGCCTTCGGCCTGCTTCGGTCCGACATCCGCCTCGCTCTTTTCATGCGCGATCAGCGACGGGTCGCTCCACACCGGCTCGCCGTCGGTGCGCCAGTAGAGCGAGAAGGTCCAGCGCGGCAGGCTTTCGCCGGGGTACCACTTGCCTTGCCCGTAATGCAGGAAGCCGCCCGGCGCGAAGCGTTCGCGTAGCCGGCGGATCAGCGCGTCGGCCTTTTCTCGCTTGGTCGGCCCGACGGCGGCGGTGTTCCACTCTGCAGCCTCGAAATCGTCGATCGAGACGAAGGTCGGCTCGCCGCCCATGGTCAGCCGCACATCGCCGGCCTGGAGTGCTGCATCGACCTCGACGCCCAGCGCGTCGAGCGCCTGCCAGCTCTCGTCGGAGAACGGCTTGGTGATGCGCGGATGCTCGGCGATGCGGTCGACCCGCATGTCGAAACCGAACTCGACATTGGCGAAGCTCGCCATGCCGGAAATCGGCGCGGCATTGCGGAAATGCGGCGTTGCCGCGAGCGGCACATGGCTTTCGCCGGTGAGCAGGCCGGAGGTCGGGTCGAAGCCGATCCAGCCGGCGCCCGGCAGATACACCTCGCACCAGGCATGGAGGTCGGTGAAATCGGTCGCCGTGCCGGGCGGCCCGTCAAGAGCGACGAGGTCGGGCTTCAGCTGGATCAGATAGCCGGAGACGAAGCGCGCAGCGATGCCGAGGTTCCTCAGTATCTGCACCAGGAGCCAGCTCGAATCCCGGCACGACCCCTTGCCGGCGGCCAGCGTTTCCTCGGGCGAGAAGACGCCGGTTTCCATGCGCACGATATACGCGATCTCGCGCTGTAGCCGCGCATTGAGGTCGACGACAAAATTGACGGTGTTGGTCGGGTGGCGCGGGATGGTTTTCAGGAATCCCTCCAACAGCGGCCCCGCCGGTTCCGGCGTTCGATAGATGGTCAGATCGTCCCGGATCTCTTCGGGGTATTCGAATGGAAACGTCTCGGCCGACGGTTCGACGAAGAAATCGAACGGATTGTAGACCGTCATGTCGGCAACGAGATCGACCTCGATCTTCAGTTCCGTCACCGGCTCGGGAAAGACGAAGCGGGCCAGGAAATTGCCGTAGGGGTCCTGCTGCAGATTGACGAAGTGATTTGCCGGCCCGACCTTCAGCGAATGGCTGAGCACCTTGGTGCGGGAATGCGGCGCAGGCTGCAACCTTATGACTTGCGGGCCTAATACGACCGGCCGGTCGTATTTGTAATGGGTCAGGTGATAGACGGCTGCCAGAATTGCCATGGTGCCCCTGAAGTCGGCGTTTCAAAAGGAGTTCGCTGAACCCTGACACGAATGCTGACCATTCTCCAAGCAGAGATGTTGCGCTGCACCTAAATCAAGCAGCTTTCATAGCTCACGAAACGGAGCGCCGACCCCGGGATTCCGCAGTGTGGCGGCAAGACGTTGCAACGCTGCAGAGCCGAAGTCCGGCGGGTCAGCACCGGGCGCTTCCCGCCGATATCGATGATCGGCAGCACACGCGATGCTTGGTCGAAAAGAGCGGAAAAGAAAAACCCGCCTCGGCGGGCGGGTCGTTGGAGCCAATTAGCACCATACCCAGATTAGTAGCATAGCTGCCGGCACAAAGCAAGAACAAAATGTGGCATGGTCGACGAAAGTTGCCGATCTCCCGCTTTGCGAGGGGAGATACCAGGCACGGAAATCCTGGAAGCGGAGCCTGAACCCTAAAAGAATGCCTGCAACCCGGTCTGCGCCCGTCCGAGGATCAGCGCATGCACGTCATGCGTGCCCTCATAGGTGTTGACGGTTTCCAGGTTCTGGGCGTGGCGCATGACGTGGTAGCCGATCTGGATGCCATTGCCGCCATGCATGTCGCGGGCCTGGCGGGCGATGTCGAGCGCCTTGCCGCAATTGTTGCGCTTGACGAGCGAGATCATCTCCGGCGCCATCTTGCCTTCATCCATCAGCCGCCCGACGCGCAGGCTGCCCTGCAGGCCGAGCGCGATCTCGGTCTGCATGTCGGCGAGCTTCTTCTGGAAAAGCTGCGTACCGGCCAGCGGCTTGCCGAACTGCTTGCGGTCGAGGCCATACTGGCGGGCGCGGTGCCAGCAATCCTCAGCCGCGCCCATGGCGCCCCAGGAAATTCCGTAGCGTGCCCGGTTGAGGCAGCCAAACGGCCCTTTGAGACCCGAGACATTGGGCAGCAGCGCGTCCTCGCCGACCTCGACGCCTTCCATCACCACTTCGCCGGTGATCGAGGCTCGCAGCGACAGCTTGCCACCGATCTTCGGCGCCGACAGCCCGTTCATGCCCTTTTCCAGGACAAAGCCGCGAATCTCGTTGCCATGCGCGCCCCCACTTTCGTCGGACAACTTTGCCCAGACGACGAACACGTCTGCGATCGGCGCGTTGGAAATCCACATTTTCGAGCCGGAGATCCTGTAGCCGCTCGCGGTCTTCTCGGCCCGCGTCTTCATGCCGCCCGGATCGGAGCCGGCATCCGGCTCGGTCAGGCCGAAGCAGCCGATCCATTCGCCCGACGCCAGCTTCGGCAGGTATTTTTTGCGCTGCTCTTCCGAGCCATAGGCATGGATCGGATACATCACCAGCGACGACTGCACGCTCATCATCGAGCGATAACCCGAGTCGATCCGCTCCACTTCCCGCGCGACCAGCCCGTAGGTGACGTAGTTGGCGCCGAGCCCGCCATATTCCTCGGGGATGGTGATGCCGAGCAGTCCGGCCTCGCCCATCTCGCGAAAGATCCCGGCGTCGGTCTTCTCCTCGAGATAGGCTTCCTCGATCTTCGGAGCGAGCTTGTCGGCGGCAAACGCCGCGGCGCCATCGCGCACCATGCGCTCGTCCTCCGAAAGCTGGTCCTCGATCAGGAAAGGATCATCCCAGACGAATGCGTTCTTGTCGGCGGCCATGGCTCTCGGTCTCCCAAACTCATGCATGTCGCCCAAAGCTTGCCCGCGGGCCTGACCCGAGGGTGTTCCGCAGCTTGGGATAACGACATGCATCGAAACAGAAATCTTGAAACGCGCGGCTTATCGGCTCCCGTCCTGAAAAAATCAAACGAAATAGCTTCGCCGATCCATGAGCATTGGTGATGGATCATCAATGTCGAGCGCCGCCGTCTGACCTGGCGGCGCAGCCCGGCTCGCGAAATTACTTCCGCTTCAACGCATCGGCCAAAGCGGCGCCGAACGCGCCCTGCTGCACCGGCCGCTCCGGCTGGCGTTGGGGCGCGGGCGCGCGCGGCACCGGCCTGCCGCCATTGTCGCGCGGCTTCGGTGCGCCACCGCCACCATCCTTGCGCATCGACAGGCCGATGCGCTTGCGCTTGATATCGACATCGACGACACGCACCTTGACCACGTCGCCGGCCTTGACCACCTCATGCGCGTCCTTGATGAACCGATCGGCCAGTTGCGAGACGTGCACCAGCCCATCCTGGTGCACGCCGATATCGACGAAGGCGCCGAAAGCCGCGACATTGGTGACAGTGCCTTCAAGCTGCATGCCGGGCTTCAGATCCTTGATGTCGTCGATGCCATCGGCAAAGGTCGCGGTCTTGAAGCCGGGGCGCGGATCGCGGCCGGGCTTTTCCAGCTCCGCCAGGATGTCGCGCACCGTCGGCACGCCGAAGCGCTCATCGACGAAGACGCGCGGATCGAGCGCCTTGAGTGCGGCGCTGTCGCCCATCAGCGAGCGGACGTCGCGCCCGCAGGCCGCGACGATCTTCTTGGCAACGCCATAGGCTTCCGGATGCACGGCCGAGGCATCGAGGGGTTCGCTGCCGTTTGGAATGCGCAGGAAGCCGGCGCATTGCTCGAACGCGCGGGGTCCAAGGCGGGAGACCTTCAACAGTTCGCGGCGGCTGGCGAACGGGCCGGAGGCATCGCGATGCGCAACGATCGCCTCGGCCAGCGATGCGCCGAGACCCGAAACCCGCGCCAGAAGCGGCGCTGACGCCGTGTTGAGATCGACGCCGACGGCGTTGACCGCATCCTCGACCACCGCTTCCAGCGAGCGGCCGAGGCGGTACTGATCGACGTCGTGCTGGTACTGGCCGACGCCGATCGACTTGGGCTCGATCTTGACCAGTTCGGCGAGCGGATCCTGCAGGCGCCGCGCGATTGACACCGCCCCGCGCAGCGACACGTCGAGGCCTGGAAATTCAGCTGCCGCCGCTGCCGAGGCGGAATAGACCGAGGCACCGGCTTCGCTGACGATCACCTTGAGCGGCTTCGGCCCGGACCCGGCAGGCATATCAGCCAGCATGTCGGCCACCAGCCTTTCGGTCTCGCGGCTGCCGGTGCCATTGCCGATCGAGATCAGCTCGACCTTGTGCAGCCGGATGAGCTTGGCCAGTTCGGCCTGCGTGCCGCGGACATCGTTCTTCGGCGGGAACGGATAGACCGTTGTCGTCGCCAGCAGCTTGCCGGTGCCGTCCACCACCGCCACCTTGACGCCGGTGCGAATGCCCGGATCAAGCCCCATCGTCGGCCGTGAGCCGGCAGGGGCGGCAAGCAGCAAATCCTTGAGATTGCGGGCGAAGACATGGATGGCTCCTTCTTCGGCCCGCTCGCGCAGATCGCGCATCAGATCGAGCGTCAGGTGCAGCGACAGCTTTATGCGCCAGGTCCAGCCGGCGACCTCCATCAGCCAGCGGTCTCCCGGCAACTGGCGGCCGATGGCGTAGGCGTCGGCAATCATCCGCTCAACCGGTTTCACCGGAGAGGCGTCATCGGCATCGACTTCGATGTCGAGCGACAGAACCTCCTCGTTGCGGCCGCGCAACATGGCCAGCGCGCGATGGCTCGGCACGTTGGCCCAGCGCTCGACATGGTCGAAATAGTCGGAAAATTTCGCGCCGGCCTCCTGCTTGCCGTCGACGACGCGCGAGCGCAGGAAGGCGCGTTCCTTCATGTAGGTCCGCAATCTGCCGACCAGGTCGGCATTCTCGGCGAACTGTTCGGACAGGATGTCGCGCGCACCCTCGAGCGCCGCCTTGGTATCGACGACGTCTTCGCTGATGTAGGCCAGCGCCAGCTCGGCGGGTACAGCCGTACGGTCGGCGAGAATAGCTTCCGCCAGAGGCGCGAGCCCGCGCTCGCGTGCGATCTCGGCCTTGGTCCGGCGCTTCGGCTTGTAAGGCAGATAGATGTCTTCGAGTTCGGCCTTGGTGCCGGCCGCAGCGATCTTTGCCTCGAGCTCCTCGGTCAGCTTGCCCTGCTCGCGGATCGAACCAAGGATGGTGTCGCGGCGCGCGTCGAGTTCGCGCAGATAGGCGAGCCGCTCGGCGAGGTCGCGCAGCTGCGTGTCGTCGAGGCCGCCGGTGACCTCCTTGCGGTAGCGCGCCACGAACGGCACGGTCGCGCCGTCGTCGAGCAAGCCGATCGCCGCCGCAGCCTGTTCGGGCCGCGCGGCGATCTCGGCGGCTATGATGGTCGCGATGCGCTTGATGTCGGCTGCCATGTCGTACCTGTCGCTGGTCGAAACGAGCGGCGACCATAGGCGCAGAGTACTGCCGCGCCAACTGCGCCATTTTCAACCCGGCGAGAGGTCCACAGGAAAGGTCGGGCTGCCTGGATGGATCAGACCATCCGGCTCAGCGCCTCGAAGAAGGAAATCATATCCAGATCGAGCGGATCGTCGACCGGTACCGGCTGCGACGACATCTTTGCGATCACAATTTCGGCCTTCGGATTGACGTAAAGCCACTGGCCGTGGATGCCGATGCCGCAGAAGGCGCCGCTTGCGGCGCCCGTCTGGTACCATTTGTTGCGGTAGCGGCCACGCGGAAACAGGAACGCCATCGTGCCGCGCCGCCAGGCCTCGGCGTCGCCGCCAGTTTCGGTCGTGTCGCGCACCCAGGCTTCCGGCACGACGCGGCGGCCATTGGCTGCGCCGCCTTGCCGCATCATCTCGCCGACGCGTGCAAGGTCGCGCGGTGTCACCGAAATGCCGCCGGCGGTGCGCGCCGTTCCTTCCGTGTCGACTGTCACCGAGGCGTCGCCGACGGCGCCGAGCGGCTCCCATAATTTTTCGCGCATCAGATCGTCGAAACGCCGGCCAGAAGCACGTTCGAGCAGGATGCCGAGCAGGTCGGAATTGGGCGAACGGTAGCGGAACGTCCGGCCATGCGGCTCGGCCAGGCCCTGCAGCGTCGTGAGGAAAGTGGCCAGGCTCTCGATGCCCCCGCCTGGATTCCACAGCATGGCGCGGCGGTAGCGGGCGAAGGCGCTTTCCGGATCGAGATAGGCCTCTTCGAAATCGAGGCTGACACTCATGTCGAGCACGTGCCGCACACGCGCATCGCCATAGGCCGAGCCGGCGGCTTCGGGCAGATAGCGGCTTACCGGAGCCTGCGGATCGAAAATCCCCTCGCCTTCCAATATGCCGGCAACAATGGCGGTCAGCGACTTGCTGATCGAAAAGACGATGTGGCGCGCCCCAAACTCCATATGCGGCGCGAACCAGTCGCCGACGAATTTGCCGCGTTTCATGATCGTCAGCGCGTCGGTATCGGAGCGCGCGAGAAACGCCGCGACAGTCTCCGCGCCGCCTGCAAGAGCGACCTTTTCGCCAAGTAGCCCGCCGAAATCCTGCTCCGGCGCCTCGCTGCTGCCCGGCTGTGCCGCCACGGCAGCGCTCGGCACCAGCTCGCCGACATTCTGGAACGACCACCGGCTGAACGGGCTTTCCCGCCAATTGCCGAGCAGCACCTCCTTGCGGGCAAAGCCATACCTGGTCTCGAACGCGGTCTTGCCGGCCATAGCCGCTTCCTTCCGGGTCTTTGGCGTTCTAGGCGAGCGCCGCGGCGATGGCGTGCACGGCTTTCAGTGTCGCCACCGATAGGCGACGTTAAAAAAATGCGGACAAAACGGACCCGGCGGGCGCCTGCCGCCGGGTCCATCACGATGCGGTCACTTCTGCAGTTCGGTCCAGATCTTGCTGTAGATTGCCTGCACGTCCTCGGAACACAATTTTTGCAGCTCGCCATGCGCCTTGACGTCTTCCGGGATGATGACTTCCGGCGCATCCTTCATATCGGCCGGCATGTACTTGTCGGAACCGGCAATGCCGTTGGCGTAGCGGTGGAAGGCGGATAGGCCGGCGGCATTTTCCGGATCCATGATGAAGTTCTGGAACAGCTTGGCGTTCTCGACATTCTTGGCGTCCTTCAGGACCATGACATTGTCGCTCCAGAGGCCAAAACCTTCCTTGGGATAGAAATAGTGGATCTTGGGGTTCGCCAGCCGCTGGCGAAAGGCCGAGCCGTTCCAGTCGCTGGTCGCCTTGAAATCTCCGGCGCCCATTTTCTCGATGGTATTGTATTCCATCGCGATCCAGTTCGGCTTGGCAGCAACCAGAGTGTCACGCACCTTCTTCAGCGTTTCCTTATCGCTGGCGCATTGCGCGGCGCCGACATATTTGGTCGCCGCGAACATGACGTCGTTCATTTCCGGCACGACGTTGACCTTGCCCTTCAGTTCGTCGGGTGTGTTGAAGATAATGCCCCAACTGTCCGACGGCCCCTTGTAGACATCGGTGTTCACCACGATGCCCACCGTGCCCCAAGCCCATGGCACGGAATATTTGCGGCCGGGATCGAAATCGGGATTGGCCCATTCCGGCGCCACGTTCTTGAAGTTCTCCATCTTGCCGGGATCGGTCTCCTGAACGAGGCCTTCCTTGATCCAGATCGGCACGAAGGTTTGCGAAGGCACCGCGATGTCGAAGCCGGTGCCGCCCTGGCGAACCTTGGCCAGCGCCGTATCGTTCGAATCGTAATCGGTGATGGTCACCTTGATGTTGTATTTCTGCTCGAACTTCTTGATCACGTCGGGGCTGGTGTAATTACCCCAATTGTAGATGTTCAAAACGCCGTCCGCGAAAGCGCCGCTTGTCGAGGCGAGCAGCGCCAACCCGACGGCGGTCGCTGATGTCTTCCAGTTCATGTTTTAGCTCCCATTTTCGATTTTCAGTCCCGTTTCCTGCTGATGAAGAAAAACAACGTCACGATGGCGACCGACAAGAGCAGGAACACGGTCGATATCGCGTTGATCTCCGGCGTTATGCCTCGACGTATCTGGCCAAGCATGTAGGTCGGCAGCGTGTCCTGGCCGCCCGATTTCACGAACTCGGTGATGACGACATCGTCGAGCGAGATTACGAAGGCCAGCATCAATCCGGCCAGGATGCCGGGCCAAAGCAGCGGCAGGGTGATGCGGCGGAACGTCTTCCACGGCGTCGCATAGAGATCGGCGGCGGCCCGTTCCAGCGTCAGGTCCATGTTCTCCAGCCGCGCCCGGATCGGCAGGTAGGCGAACGGAATGCAAAAGGCCGTATGCGCCGCGATTAGGTAGCCGAGTCCGGAATAGCCGGTGAATATCTTGATGCGCGAGAAAAAGATCAGCAGCGCCACGCCGGTGACGATCTCCGGCACCATCAGAGGTTGGTTGATGGCGGCATATTTGAAGGTCAGGCCGGGATAGGGCGGCGTGCGCGTGGTGGCGAGCGCCGCCATGGTGGCGAAGATCGTGGCCAGGATCGCCGCGATGGCGCCGATCTGGAAGGAGCGCACGGTGGCGTCGATGACTTGCGTGTTCTGCCACGCCGACTGGAACCATTTGAGCGAGAAGCCGCCCCATTCCGACGTCGAGGTCGCGGCGTTGAAGGCATAGACGACCAGCACGACGATGGGCAGATAGAGCACGACGAAGCAGGTCGCGGCGATCGCGGTGAATCCCGGCTGATGCTTGATTGCGAAGCTGCTAGCCATGACGCATCTCCGACCGGCCGGTGTTACGCACATAGGCGAGCAGCGCCACCATGACGATGACCATGACGGCGATCGACAGCGCCGAGCCGAGCGGCCAGTTGCGGCCTTGCCCGAACTGCAGCTCGATCAGGTTGGAAAGCATCATGGTCTTACCGCCGCCCAATAGGACCGGTGTGACATAGGCGCCGAGCGCCGGAATGAACACCAGGATGGAGCCGGCGATGACGCCCGGCTTGACCAGCGGGAAAATGATACGCCTGAGCACCTGGAAGCGTGTCGCATAAAGATCGTAGCCGGCTTCGACCAGCCGGAAATCGAGTTTTTCCATGCTGGCGTAGATCGGCAGCACCATCAGCGGCAGATAGACATAGGCCATGCCGATCAGGATGGCTGTATCCGTGAAGAGTAGCTGGATCGGCGCCGAGATGATGCCGAGCTTGAGCAGCACCGTGTTGATCAGACCCTCGTTGCGGATGATCTGCAGCACGGCGAAGGTGCGGATCAGCAAGTTGGTCCAGAACGGTATGGTGATCAGGAACAGCCAGAGATCGCGCGTCTTCTCGCTGCGCGTCGCCATGAAATAGGCAGTAGGAAAACCAAGTGCCAAAGTAGCGATCGTGGTCACGATGGCAAGCTTGATCGAGCGCCAGAAGATAGTGACATGGGCGGCAGCAATGGAAAGCGTGTCGTCGAAGATGTCGCGTTCCATGAACACCGATGTCCAGGCCTCGGGCGAGAATTGCCACTTCACGTCGCCATAAGGGCCGGGCGTCAAAAACGAATAAACCAGCACGATCAGCAAGGGACCGGTTGCTGCAAGGAAGATGATCAGCAGGGCCGGCGCCGACAGCAGCCAGCGGTCGCGGATGTCGCGCCGTTCGGCCGCCTTGGCGACTTCTTCCGCGCTCGCCATCAATCCCTCAGCACTTGCGCGGCGTCGTTGCCGATCGAGACGCCGACCTTGTCGCCCCGCTCGAAACCGCAGCCTGCGCTGCGCGTGTTCTGCTGGCGCACGGTGAAGGCTTCGCCGCTGTCCAGTTGGACATGAATATGCGTGTCGGTGCCGAAATAGACGATGTTTTCGACGGTTCCGGAAAGATCGCCCTTGCCGCCGGTCAGCTTGGCGTGTTCCGGCCTGACCACCAGCGTCGCATTCTCCTTCGGCTGGAAGCCCTCAGCCACCGTCGCGTCGATCGTCGCGCCGGATTTTAGTGTCGCGCGCGCCTTGCCGTTGCCGATACCGGTGATGGCCGCGGTCAGGAAATTGGTTTCGCCGATGAAGTCGGCGACGAAGCGCTCGGCCGGCTTGTCATAGATGTCCCAGGGCGTGCCGACCTGCAGGATCTTGCCGGCCGACATCACGGCGATGCGGTCGGACATGGTCAGCGCTTCTTCCTGGTCATGGGTGACGAAGATGAAGGTGATGCCGGTCTGGTGCTGCAGCCGTTTCAGTTCGATCTGCATTTCCTTGCGCAGCTTGTAGTCGAGTGCCGACAGCGGCTCGTCGAGCAACAGCACTTTCGGCTGCGGCGCCAGCGCGCGGGCCAGTGCGACGCGCTGCTGCTGGCCGCCGGAGATCTGGCTGGTGCGGCGGGCACTCAGCGCCTCCATCTTGACCAACTTCAGCATCTCGGCGACGCGCGCCTTGATTTCGGTCTTCGGCTTGCCCAGCATCTCCAGCCCAAAGCCGATGTTCTCGGCCACCGTCATGTGCGGGAACAGCGCATAGGACTGGAAGACGGTGTTGACCGGCCGCTTGAACGGCGGCAGCGGCGCGATGTCGTGGCCGTGCAGCAGGATTTCGCCTTCGCTGGGAAAATCGAAGCCGGCGATCAGCCTGAGCAGCGTCGTCTTTCCGCAGCCCGACGGCCCGAGCAGCGTGAAGAACTCGTTCTCGCGGATCGACACCGAAACCGTGTCGAGAGCGGCGACTTGTGCGTCCCCGGTACCGAACACCTTGCGGACGCCGCGGACCTCGATTGCACTCTTACCCGGTTGATCCGGCACGCATTACCCCATTTTCATGTCCGCTCTTGATGGCGGATCCAGTTCCCATTCGATTGTCAGCATATGCCGGTCGGCTTGGCAACCATGCATCTGGATCTCGGTTCAGAACGCAAGCCCCATGCCATAGTCAGCGCCATCATCAACCCCGGTAAGTGATCTTGCCGCCGCAGATGGTGCTGACCGGACGCACCTTGTGCAAGGAAGCCGGTTCAGTTGCCTCGATATCGGCCGACAGCACCACCAGATCGGCCAGATAGCCTGGTTTCAGCCGGCCCTTACGGTGTTCCATGAATTCGGCATAGGCGCCTTCGACCGTATAGCCCGCAAGCGCTTCCAGCAGCGAGAAGCTCTGGTCGGGATCGCCCTCTGCCCAAGGTTTGCGCAGCACCGCCGCCTGAATGCCCAGGATCGGGTCGACCCGCGACACCGGCCAGTCGGAAGCGAAAACGACATGCGCGCCCGCCTGCTTCAGCGTCCGCCAGGCATAGCTGAGCGGCCATCTTTCGCGGCCGATGCGCGAGAGCGTCGGCTCCAGCGGGAAGTCCATGGCGCCGGGCGGGTGCGGCGGCTGCATCGAGGCGATGACGCCGAGTTCGGCAAAGCGCGGCACGTCGGCGGCAGTGGTGACCTCGATGTGCTCGACCCGGTGACGGCTGTCGCGCCTGCCGTTCTTCCGCCGCGCCGCCTCGTAACCGTCGAGGACCGCGCGCACAGCGCCGTCGCCTATCGAATGCACGGCGATCTGCAGGCCGCGCCGGTCGGCCTCCACTGCCACCTCGGCGAAATGCTCTGGCGTGAACAGCGGCTCACCGCGCCAGCCCGGCCGGTCGGCATAGTCGTCGACCATGACCGCGGTCCAGCCTTCCAGCACGCCGTCGTAAAACATCTTGACCATGCCGGACGACAGCCATTCCGATCGATAGGAGTTGGCCATGCTCGATGCCTTTTCCAGCTTGTCGAGCGTCATGAAGTTCTTGAAATGAAAAGGTATCTTGGTGCGGCAGAGCAGCCGCCCTTCCTGCTCCAAACCGGCAAGCAGTTCGAGCTGGTAGAGATTGCCGTCCATGTTCTGGATCGAGGTGATGCCGTGGCGGGCGCACCATTCCAGACCGCGATGCATCAGGTCGCGATCGGCCGCGACTTCGGCTGCGGAAGGGTACGGTTCGGGCTCGCCGCCTGTCGCAAGGCCGAGCCGCACGCGGTTCTGCCCGGAAAGCTCGAGGATCGGCCCAAACGCCTCGCCCTCGCGCAATTCGCCGGCCGCGAGGCCGTCGGCACCCATGACGATCTCGTTGCCGGGGCCGAGTTGCTTGCCGTGCAGGATGCCAGCCAGCTTCAGCGCCTTGGTGTTGGCCCACATCGTGTGGTGATCAGAAGCCGACATGGCGAACGGCCGGTCGGCGATGATGCGGTCGAGATGATGGCGGGTGACCGGCTCTTCCTTGGAAAGGATCGTATAGTCGACGCCGGCCCCAAGCAGCAATTTGGCGTTCGGCCGTGCCGCAGCGTAGGCGCGGATCGCGTCGCTCAGCGCATCGAAGCCATGCACGCCCTGAAGGTGTAGATTGTCCAGTTCGGCGGCGCCGCCGAAAAGGTGCATATGCGCTTCGATGAAGCCCGGCACCACCGAACCGCCTTGCGCATCGATGATCTTCGTGGCCGGCCCTTTCAGCGCCTCGATCGTCCGGCGATCGCCAACCGCCAGGATGTTGCCGTCCTTTATCGCCACCGCTTCGGCTGTCGGATTGCCTTCGTCCATGGTCAGCACACGGGCATTGGTGACGATCAGGTCGGCATTTGAACTCATGATTACCCGCAGGTCGGTTGCGCTGCCGGCAGGCTAGACGACCGGCTGCCGGGCCAGCAAGCC
Source organism: Mesorhizobium sp. M0601 (assembly GCF_040320845.1). Classification (NCBI taxonomy): domain Bacteria; kingdom Pseudomonadati; phylum Pseudomonadota; class Alphaproteobacteria; order Hyphomicrobiales; family Phyllobacteriaceae; genus Mesorhizobium; species Mesorhizobium sp. M0601. The sequence continues at coordinate 128,886 of NZ_JAMYQK010000006.1, read as the reverse complement.
ATGGCTGGTTGGCCCAGCGCCTTGTGAAAGGCAGTGCAGGACGGTTAGGGTCGCCGCGTCTCACCACGGAACAATTTCATGAAGACTGTTTTTTCGCCTTTCCATGCCGGCCATTCCGGCAATGTCGAATTGATCGCCGGCGCCATCGTGCCGGCCTTTGAAAAGCCGTCGCGCGCCGAGTTCATCAGGGCGCGGGTGGAGAGCGAGAAGCTCGGTCCGATCCTGCCGCCGGAAAGCCACGACCTCGCCGCCGCCAGGAAGGTGCATGCCAGCGACTACATCGATTTCCTGCCGACCGTGTGGCCGCTCTGGGAAGCGTCGGGCCGCAGCGGTTCGGCCATTCCCTTCACCTGGCCGACGCGCGGCCTGCGCGGCGACGTGCGCCCGAAAGGCATCGATGCGCTGCTCGGCTTCTACTCCTTCGACGGTGGCGCAACGTTCGTCAAAGGCACATGGGATGCGATCAAGTCGTCCTATGACGTCGCGTTGACCGCCGCCGCGCTGGTCAAGGCCGGTGAGCCTTCCGCCTTCGCGCTGTGCCGCCCGCCAGGGCACCATGCAGGGGCGGCCTTCATGGGCGGCTATTGCTTCATCAACAACGCCGCCGTCGCCGCGCAATGGTTCCGCGACCATGGCGCCGGGCGCGTTTCGATCCTCGACATCGATTATCACCACGGCAACGGCACCCAGGAGATATTCTATCGCCGCGGTGACGTTCAGGTGCTGAACCTGCATGGCGATCCGATGACGGAATATCCCTTCTTCCTCGGCCATGCCGACGAACGCGGCGAGGGCGACGGCGAAGGCTTCAACGACAATTACCCGATGCCCTTCGGCACCGGCTGGGACGTGTGGAACGCCTCACTCGAGGACGCTTGCACGAGGCTTTCGGCTTATGCTCCTGATGTCGTCGTGGTTTCACTCGGCGTCGACACCTTCGAGAAGGACCCGATCAGCCAGTTCAAGCTGAAGACACCCGACTACCCCAGGATCGGCCGCCGCATCGCCAGGCTCGGCCTGCCGACGCTGTTCGTCATGGAAGGCGGCTACGCCGTCGAGGAGATCGGCATCAACGCCGTCGGCGTGCTGACCGGCTTCGAGGACCGCTAGAGGCGCTGCCGGTGCCCACAAATCATATGGCAGCGCTCGGCGCGGCAAGCGCTATGGCGGGCAGGCGCGCTATCTCGTTGTTGGACCATGATCTTTGTCGAGAATGCGTTCGCCCTTTGCGACATGATGTTCTATTTTTTGAATCCATGGCTTGAGGGGCCGATTCATCGGAAGAACAAAACGCGTTTGAGCCCGGGAAAGCATTTATGAACGACGACACACCGGAAAGCGAAAGCGCCTCGGCGCTGGCGCCGTTCCGGCACGGCATCTTCCGGGCGGTGTGGTCCGCCAGCCTCGTCTCCAATTTCGGTGGCCTCATCCAGGGCGTTGGCGCCGCCTGGATGATGACGACGATCGCCACCTCGTCCTACCAGGTGGCATTGGTCCAGGCCTCGACCACCTTGCCGATCATGCTCTTCGCGCTGCTGGCCGGCGCCATCGCCGACAGCTTCAACCGGCGCAAAGTCATGCTGATCGCCCAGATCTTCATGCTCGTCGTCTCGGCTCTTCTGACCGTCTTCACCTATCTCGACCTGATGACGCCGTGGACGCTGCTCGCCTTCACCTTCCTGATCGACAGCGGCACCGCGCTCAACAGTCCGTCCTGGCAGGCTTCGGTCGGCGACATGGTGCCTCGCACCAAGGTGCCGGCGGCGATCGCGCTCAACTCGATGGGCTTCAACCTGACGCGCAGCGTCGGCCCGGCGATCGGCGGCATCATCGTTGCCGCGGCAGGCGCTGCCGCGGCCTTCGCCGTCAACACGCTGAGCTATGTCGGCCTCATCGTCGTGCTGGCCCGCTGGAAGCCGGAACTGCCGGCATCGACCTTGCCGCGCGAGACGCTGGGCGCCGCCATGGGTGCCGGCCTGCGCTATGTCGCCATGTCGCCCAATATCGGCAAGGTGCTGGTCAGGAGCTCGGCTTTCGGCTTCAGCGCCGGCGCCGTCCTGGCGCTGCTGCCGCTGGTCGCGCGCGACGTCGTCAAGGGCGATGCCTTGAGCTACGGCATCATGCTCGGCGCCTTCGGCATCGGCGCCGTCGGCGGCGCGCTGACCAGCGTCAGGCTGCGGCAGCTGCTGTCCAGCGAAACCATGGTGCGCATGGCATTCGCCGGCTTCGCCGTCTGCGCCTTCAACGCCGCCGTCAGCAATCATGCCTGGCAGACGTCGCTCGGCCTGCTGCTCGGCGGCGCCTGCTGGGTGACCGCGCTGTCGCATTTCAACGTCACCGTGCAGATGTCGACGCCGCGCTGGGTGGTCGGCCGCGTGCTTTCGGTCTACCAGACCGCGACCTTCGGCGGCATCGCGCTCGGCAGCTGGGTCTGGGGTGTCGTTGCCGGCGCGCATGGCGCCGAAGTCGCCCTGATGGCGGCCAGCGTCGCCATGCTGGCGGGAGGCGCCATCGGCCTGCTGCTGCCGCTGCCGCAGCAGGCGGTGCTCAACCTCGACCCGCTCAACCGTTTTCAGGAGCCGCATCTGGCGCTTGATCTCAAGCCGCGCAGCGGTCCAATCGCCATCATGATCGAATATGTCATCCGCAACGAGGACGTACCGGAATTCCTCGCCACCATGGCCGAGCGCGGCCGCATCCGCCGCCGTGACGGCGCCCGCAACTGGACCTTGGCCCGCGATCTCGAAAATCCGTCGATATGGATCGAGCACTACCACACGCCGACTTGGGTCGAATATATCCGCCACAATCGGCGCGCCACCTACGCCGACGCCGTCATCGGCGAGCGCATAAGGGCGCTGCACAGCGGCAACGAGCCACCGCGCGTCCGCCGCATGATCGAGCGCCCGACGACAGCCGGCACCGCGCTGGTCATGCCGAAGGGTCCGATCGAGCATTAGCGGCTGGCGGTGCGTCCAGTTGGACGAGCAAAATGAAATTGCGGCGCCTGGCCCAATCCGCGAATGCACGAACAGGATGGCCATTGTGGAGAGACGGTTATATCAGTTGGTGTGACTATGACCACTAAGGGGAGACGATGCGTTACATACGTCCGCTTTCAATTGAAGACGCCGCCGGCCTGTTGGCCGGTTCAGCCGGCACGGCCGCCATCCTCGCCGGAGGCAGCGACCTCTTGGTGCGAATGAAAGGCGGCTTTATCGAACCCGACCTGATCGTCGACATCAAGGCGATCGACGGGCTTGGCGAGATCAGGGAAACAGCCGAGGGCTTCAGCATCGGCGCGGCGGTCCCCTGCGCCGTGCTGGGCGAGAACACGGCCCTGCAGAAGGCATGGCCCGGCGTCGTCGAAGCGGCCAAGCTGATCGGCTCGAAGCAGGTGCAGGGACGCTGCACCATCGTCGGCAATCTGTGCAACGCCTCGCCGGCCGCCGACAGCGTGCCGGCGCTGGTGGCCGCTGGCGCCAAGGCTGTGATCGTCGGCCCGGGAACCAGGCGCACGATTGCCGTGCAAGCGGTGCCGACTGGGCCGGGCAAGACGTCGCTGGCCAAGGGCGAGATCATCGAGGCAATCCTGCTCGACAGCCGTCTGCCGCGTTCGGGCGATGCCTATCTGCGTTTCATTCCGCGCACGGAGATGGACATAGCGGTGGTAAGCGCCGGCGTGAACTTGACGCTCGATGAGCAGGGTCGCGTCAAATCCGCCCGTCTGGCGTTGGGCGCCGTGGCGCCGACGGTAATTCTGGTCGAGGAGGCCGCCGAGGTTCTCATCGGCTCCAAGCTGGACGAAGCCACGCTGGAGAGGCTCGCCAAGGTCTGCTCGGGTGCCTGCCGCCCGATCGACGACAAGCGCGGCACCATCGAATTCAGACGGAAAGTCGCGGGTGTGCTGGCCAAGCGGGCCGCCACGACCGCCTATGCACGCGCAGGAGGCAAATGATGGCTGGTGTGGCAGTATCAACGACAATCAACGGCGACAATGTCGAGTTCCTTTGCCAGCCGGACGAGACGCTGCTTGATGTCCTGCGCGATCGCCTGGGGCTGACGGGCGCCAAGGAAGGCTGCGGCACCGGCGACTGCGGGGCCTGCAGCATCATCCTCGACGATCGGCTGGTGTGCTCGTGCCTGGTGCTCGGCGCGGAAGCCGAGGGCCGGCACGTCGAAACCATCGAGGGCATGGCGCATGGCGACAGGCTGCATCCGCTGCAGCAGAAATTCCTGGAGCACGCCGCACTTCAATGCGGCGTCTGCACGCCGGGCTTTTTGATAGCGGCGAAGGACCTTTTGGCCAAGAACCCCGATCCGACCGAGGAGGAGATCCGCTTCGGCCTCGCCGGGAACCTCTGCCGCTGCACCGGCTATGACAAGATCGTGCGTGCCGTTCAGGACGCGGCCTGCGTGATGAAGGGAGCATGACGATGAATTTCGATCCGCGTTACTCCGGACGCAATTTCACCTCTGTCGGCACGCGTCCCATCCGTCCCGACGGCGTCGACAAGGTGACGGGCCGCGCACGTTATGGCGCCGACTTCAACATGGCCGGGCAACTGGTCGGGCGCGTTCTCAGAAGCCCCCATGCGCATGCTACGATCAGGAAGATCGACACGTCGAAGGCGGAGAAGCTCGCCGGCGTCAAGGCCGTGATCACCGCGGCCGACCTGCCCGACCTCACCGACGGCGATGCCGCCATGTACGACATCCTCGACAACTGCATGGCGCGCAAGAAAGCGCTCTATGACGGCCATGCCGTGGCCGCGGTGGCTGCGGTCGATGCCCGCACGGCGAGGCAGGCACTGAAGCTGATCGAGGTCGACTATGAGGTGTTGCCGCATGTCACCGACGTCGACGAGGCGATGAAGCACTCCGCACCTCTGGTCAACGACGCCATCTTCACCGAGGGCCTCGAGCAAAAGCCCCGCAAGCCTTCCAATGTCACCAAGCGCACCCAGTACGGCCATGGCGACATCCACGTAGGTTTCGGCCAGGCCGACTTCGTCGTCGAGCGCTCCTTCAAGACCGAGCAGACGCACCAGGGTTATATCGAGCCGCATGCCTGCGTGGCCAATGTCAGCTCCGACGGCACCGCCGACCTGTGGGTCTGTACGCAAGGCCATTTTGTCTACCGCCAACACTGCGCCCAACTGCTTGGCATGGAAGCCTCGAAGCTGCGCGTCACCTCCTCGGAGATCGGCGGCGGTTTCGGCGGCAAGACCCATGTCTGGGCCGAGCCGGTGGCACTGGCGCTGTCACGCAAGGCCGGGCGGCCGGTCAAGCTGGTCATGACGCGCGACGAGGTGTTCCGCGCCTCCGGCCCGACCAGCGCCACCTCGATCGACGTTCGGATCGGCGCCCGCAAGGACGGCACCATCACGGCGGCCGAGGCGACGCTGCGCTATAGCTGCGGCCCCTATGCCGGCACGTGGGCCGAGATCGGCGCCATGACGGCCTTTGCCTGCTACAAGCTCGAGAACGTCAGGACGGTCGGCTACGAAGTGCTGGTCAACCGGCCCAAGACCGCGGCCTATCGCGCGCCGTCGGCTCCGATGGCGGCGTTTGCGGTGGAAAGTGCGGTCGACGAGCTGGCCAAGGAGATCGGCATGGACCCGGTCGAGTTCCGGATCAGAAACGCGGCGCAGGAAGGCACCAGATCGTCCTATGGACCGGTATATGGCCCGATCGGCATCGGGCCGACGCTGGAGGCGGTGAAGAATCATCCGCACATGAAGGCGCCGCTCGGCAAGAACCAGGGCCGCGGAATGGCCTGCGGCTTCTGGTTCAATTTCGGTGGCCAGACCTGCACCGACCTCAACATCGGCATGGACGGCTCGGTCTCGCTTGCCGTCGGCACGGTCGATGTGGGTGGTTCCCGCGCGTCGCTTTCGCTGGTCGCGGCGGAGGAGCTCGGCATTCCCTATGAGCAGGTCAAGGCGGTGGTCGCCGATACCTCCAGCCTCGGCTACAACGACATGACGGACGGCAGCCGCGGCACCTTCTCCTCCTCCATGGCGACGATCTCGGCCGCCCGCAACGCCATCAAGATCCTGCGAGAACGCGCCGCGCAGATGTGGGACATACCCGTCGACGACGTGGTCTGGGAAAAAGGTCACGCGATTGCCAAGGGCGAGAAATACGGCAACCTTGCAGCATTGTCGCTGAAGGAGATCGCAGCCGCGTCAGGGAAGACGGGGGGACCGATTGCAGGCCATAGCGAGCTCGTCGCCGACGGCGCCGGCGTCTCCTTCGCCACCCATATCTGCGATATCGAGGTCGATCCCGAGACCGGCTCCACCAGGGTGCTGCGCTATACCGTCGTTCAGGACGCCGGCAAGGCGGTGCATCCGACCTATGTCGAGGGGCAATACCAGGGCGGTGCCGCACAAGGCATCGGCTGGGCGCTCAACGAGGAGTATATCTACGGCAAGGACGGGCGGCTGCAGAACCCTGGCTTCCTCGATTACCGGATCCCGGTCTGCTCGGACCTGCCGATGATCGACACGCAGATCCTCGAGATCCCCAATCCCAACCATCCCTACGGGGTGCGCGGCGTCGGCGAGACCTCGATCGTGCCGCCGCTGGCGGCGATCGCCAATGCGGTGTCGAACGCCGCGGGCGTGCGCATGACCCATATCCCGATGTCGCCGCCGCGCATCCTGGCGGCGATCGAGGCGGAACGGGGAGGCTGATGGTCGAAGTAACGCTCTGGGGGTCGCTCGGCGCGATCGCCGGAGGCAAGAGCAAGGTCGAAATCGAGGCGAAGGATATTCGGGAGCTGTTCAGGAAACTGGCTGAGCAGTATCCCGGCCTCGAGCCCTACATCGATCGCGGCATCGCCGTCGCCATCGACGGGACGATCTACCGCGACACCTGGTCGAAGGAACTGCCGGAAGGGGCGGAGATTTTCCTGCTGCCGCGCCTTGCCGGGGGATGATTTGGGCTCGAGCTCAAGCCGCGCTCCGTGCGGCCAATGCTCGTTTATGAATTCGCGGCCTAGCAAGTCTATCGCAACCTAACATCTACAGTGGAATTGCGGTCACTTCTTTGGCCGTTCGGATCACGAACATCGTGTGGTACCGCGCGACGTTGCTTCGGTCTCGGAACAGTCGCTCGCACAGCGCATCGAACTCTTCCATATCCGTCAGGCGGAGCATGAGGACGGCGTCGGTTTCGCCGCTTACACTGTGGGCCTGAGTGACGGCCGGTTCCTGGGCGGCCAACTCGAGAAAGTCCCGCATATACTGCTCACCATGACGCTCCAGTTCGACGGTGACGATCGCCTTCAAGCCCCGGCCAGCCTTTGCCGGTGCGAGAAGCGCGACGACGCGGCTGATGACACCGCTTTTCTTCAGTCGTCGTATGCGGCGCAGGCAGCTCGAAGGGGAAAGCCCGATTAACCCCGCCAGTTTGGCGTTAGTTCGTGAGGCATCATCCTGGAGCAGGTTGAGAAGCCTTCTGTCGATCTTGTCCATGTCGGTCGCGCTCAGCGTCGGTGCGTTGCAATTTTATTGCACGGAATCGCAAACTTTGACCACAAATGCGAAGCGTCTCACGCTACTCAGATGGCTCCAGGGATGATGGAGCAGCATGATGGCAATTTGCGCCGCCTTCTATCGCAAGACATTGGAGACGCTTGAAATCTATTGGGAACTGGTTCGCGTGATCGTTCCGGTTGCGATTGCCACGCGGCTGCTGCAGGACCTTGGCGTCATCCAGGCGATTTCTCCGTTCTTCTCCCCGCTCATGTTGCAGGTGGGGTTGCCACCTGAACTCGCCTTTGCCTGGCTGACGGGATTGCTGGTCGGGATCTGGGGCGCGCTTGTGATCGTATTCACCTTGGTTCCGGTTTCGGCGCTCAGCACTGCCGACATGACGGTTCTTTCGGCTCTCTTGCTGTTTGCACATGCTATTCCGATCGAGCAACGGATCATTAAGAGGGCCGGGCCGAGCTTCCTGGTCACCGCGGCGCTTCGTATTGGCGGGGGTTTGGTCTTTGCTGTCCTTCTGCATCAGATATTCGCCGTGACCGGATGGCTGTCAGGACCGGTGAAGCCGGCGTGGATGCCGACAAATGAAAGCACCGACTGGGGCGGCTTTCTCCTGGGTACGCTCAAAACCCTGGGCATCATGCTCGTTGTTCTGCTTGCGCTGAGCTGGGTGATCGAGCTTCTCAAGATGTCGGGCATTTTGGAGTGGATGAACAGAGGGCTTGCACCGCTCTTTCGGCTCGCCGGCATCGAAAAGCAGACGGTACCTTTCGCCGCTGTTGGCCTGTTTCTCGGGATTTCCTATGGCGCAGGACTGCTGATCCGCGAGGCGCGCACGCCTAGCGCGGAGCCGCGTCAGATATTCCTTGCCTGCGTGTTCATGGGTTTTGCCCATAGCCTCATTGAGGATACGTTGGTCGTTGTCACACTTGGCGCCGATGTCACGAGCGTGCTTCTCGGTCGCCTAGCGTTTGCCGTGCTCGCGACCGCCGTGATCGCAAAAGTAATCAAGGCGGTTCCCGACGCTCTTTTCTTCAAGACACTCTTCCACAAGGAAGAAGACAGTCCGCGCAATCGGATTTCGGAGCCGGCGATTAGCGGGCCGTTGACGTGCCCTCCTTACGCAGCATGTGTGTCGCATCGCTATCGGGACAGGACGCGGCTACCCCTCGCCCGACAGATCGCGCCGCGCCTTGTCGAGTTCTTCGGCATAGCGCCGCATCAGGTGGCCTTCGGTCAGCAGACCGACCACCTCGCGGTCGGTGAAATCCTCGACCACCGCCAATTCCTCGGCGCCGGCGCGCTGGAAGGTCTCGGCCGCCGATTGCACGTTCATGCTCGGCACCAGCACAGCATCCCTGAATTTGGCGAAGAACAGCACCGGCAACCATGCCCGCGTGATGCTGCGGCGATAAAGCCCATCTTCACCTCGGGGAACTGCGTTGACGTAAACGTCAACCCGAAGCTATATGCGCCGGCGGCCGTGGCTGTAAAACCAGGCAAGCGGCTTCGGCCAGATCGAAGCGCCGGCGCGCGACAAACGCAAGCAGACGAGGAGAACCGCCATGAGCGTTCAGGAGATTGCCGACAACATCAGGTCGCGCGTGGCGAGTGCCGGGTTCGATCGCTCCGTGAAATTCGACACCGGCAGCGACGGCGTCATCGTCATCGACGGCGCCGATGTCTCGACCACCGATGCGCCGGCCGATTGCACCATAAAGCTGTCGCTCGACGATCTGGACTCGCTGATATCAGGCGACCTCAACCCGACCATGGCCTTCATGTCCGGCAAGATAAAGGTCGAAGGCGACATGAGCGTCGCCATGGCGCTCAACCAGCTGATCGGCTGATCGGCCAAGCAAAGCGCCAATGGTCGACCTCGGCGCCGCCCCTCATCGCCCTGCCGGGCACTTCTCCCCGTATAGTGACGGGGAGAAGGGGCTGGCCGCAACGTCGGCGCCCTTCTTGCAATGCTGGCGAGTGGCGAAATCGTCGATGAGAGCGCCCCTCTCCCCGTCACTATGCGGGGAGAGGATGCCGGCAGGCAGGTGAGGGGCAGCGCCGGCGTCCGGAACGGGCAATGGAGGCGAAACCGCCCTCCCACTCCGGCTCGGTCCTCTGAGCATCACGCCCCCTCTAGGCAGCGAGGGGCAGCCTCTGTGCCTTCAGCTTGCGCCCGGCCGGCTTCAGCGTGCCTTGCGCGCCGTCGAGCGCGCCGACGACCAGTTCCCGCGCCAGCAGGCGGTGCCGCTCGTAAGGCCCCGGCATGGCCAGCGAGCCGGTCTTTGCGGCCGAAAACCCGAAGCGCTCGTAATAGGGCGCGTCGCCGACCAGCAGGATCGCCGCATGGCCAAGCCGCTCGGCCTCAGTGACCGCATGGCGCATCAGCGCCGAGCCGATGCCGGCATTTTTCAGCGCCGGGTCGACCGCAAGCGGGCCGAGCAGCAGCGCTGCCTTGCCGCCCTCGCCCAGCACCACGTCCCACAGCCGCACCGTGCCGGCAACAGTGCCCGACGCGTCGCGCGCGACAAAGGCCAGGCCCTCCGAAGGCCGGCGGCCGCGCCGCAGCTTTTCCGACGACTTCTTCCGGCGCTTCGGCCCCATGGCGCGATCGAGCAAAGCCTCGCGCGCCGGGACGTCGGCGGCGGTTTCGGCGACGACCGCAATCTCCGCCCTCGAGGGGGAGATGTCGCCGAAGGCGACAGAGGGGGTTGTCGCGCGTGAAGCGCCGGCCTCCATCTGCGGCAGGAGGCCGAGTCCAGTCGAACCGACCCCCTCTGGCCGCTTCGCGGCCATCTCCCCCTCGAGGGGGGAGATTCCCACGCCTTCAACAATGAGATCTGCAATGTTCATTTCCGCGATCCTGCACAAGCGGATTGTTCCACAGGCGAGCCCGGGCGGGCGACAGGCGCCCACCGGGGATGATCTGAGCAACTCTTGCGAGCCCTCAGATCACGTAGGATCGGAGAGGCTCGAAGCCGTTGAAGGCGACCGAGGCGTAGGTCGTCGTGTAGGCGCCGGTGCCCTCGATCAGCACCTCGTCGCCGATGGTCAGCGACAGGGGCAGCGGGTACGGCGTCTTTTCGTACATCACGTCGGCCGAATCGCAGGTCGGGCCGGCGAGCACGCAAGGCGCGGTCTCGCTGCCGTCATGCGCGGTGACGATCGGGTAGCGGATCGCCTCGTCCATCGTCTCGGCGAGACCGCCGAACTTGCCGATGTCGAGGAACACCCAGCGCACATTGTCGTTATCGGCTTTCTTCGAGATCAGCACGACTTCCGACTTGATGACGCCGGCATTGCCGACCATGCCGCGGCCCGGCTCGATGATCGTCTCGGGGATCGCGTTGCCGAAATGCTTCCTGAGCGCCGAGAAGATCGCCTGGCCGTAGGCCTGCGCCACCGGCACATCCCTGAGATAGCGGGTCGGGAAGCCGCCGCCCATATTGACCATCTTCAGCACGATGCCTTCGTCGGCCAGCGTCGCGAACACCTTCTTGGCGTCGGCCAGCGCGCGGTCCCAGGCGGTCAGGTCGGTCTGCTGCGAGCCGACATGGAACGACACGCCATAAGCATCGAGACCGAGCGCCCTGGCATGGCGCAGCACGTCGACCGCCATCGCCGGCACACAGCCGAACTTGCGCGACAGCGGCCATTCGGCGCCCTCGCCGTCGGTCAGGACGCGGCAGAACACGCGGGCGCCGGGAGCGACGCGAGCGATCTTCTCGACCTCCTCGACGCAGTCCACCGCAAACAGCTTGATGCCGAGCTGGTAGGCGCGCTGGATGTCGCGCTCCTTCTTGATGGTGTTGCCGAAGGAGATGCGGTCCGCCGGCGCACCGGCGTCCATCGCCATCTCGACTTCGGCAACGGAAGCGGTGTCGAAGGACGAGCCCATCGCAGCAAGCAGGCGCAGGATTTCCGGCGCCGGATTTGCTTTCACCGCATAGTAGATTTTCGAATCGGGAAGCGCCTTCTCGAAGGCGCGGAAATTGTCGCGCACGACATCGAGGTCGACGACCAGGCACGGGCCGTTCGGACGTCGGGTGGCGAGAAAGTCAAGGATGCGCTGAGTAGCCATCGGGTCTCTCCATCAGCGCCTTGCGGCGCGCACAAAGGCTTGCGGACGCGGGCTCTCGACCTCGCGAACACGCGGTGGACAAAGGCGGGACGTCAAATCCATGGAACCAGCCGGTGGAGACCCCGGAACCATGAAGCGCCGTCTCGCGGCGGTGAACCTTGGCCTTGCCCGGCCTCGGTTCGCTTTGTCTGCCTTGGCTTGGATGGGAGACCCGTCCGCACTGCCGGCAATGAAGGTGTGCCTCTTCAGTAACCCCGGTCTTTGGACGACCGGCAGAACACCAGAAAGGCCCGCACCGTCGTTGCTTCAAGGTGTCCTCGGTTGGCGGTTGGCCGCTAAACCGACTGGAGGGGTTGGCTCCAGTTACCTTACCGATTACCCTCACCATTCGAGGATCGGCGGACACCCACAGGCACGTGCGACTTTGGGCAAGCGCGATATAAGATCGAAAGATTTCACAATCAATAAAAATCGTATGGCAGGTTGTAAAATTTGTGGCATCGAACAATGCTGCGGCAACCAGAAGAACAATGCTGCGGCAAGCACATCCGGATATCGAACGCATGACAGGCACTCGCGGCCCGCTGAACGCTTTTCTCGATCTTGATCAAGTCCCTGTTACCAATGCGCAATCCGGCCCGCTTGCCGGCTTGCGGCTTGCCGTAAAGGACATCTTCGACGTCGCCGGCTACCGCACCGGCTGCGGCAATCCGCAGAAATACCGGGACGCTTCACCGGCCATGGCGACCGCGCCGGCCGTCCAGGCGCTGCTTGATTCGGGCGCCCGCTTCGTCGGCAAGACGCAGACCGACGAGCTCGCATTTTCCCTGCTGGGGCTGAACGCGCATTTCCCGTCGCCCATCAACCCGGCAGCACCCGACCGCGTCACCGGCGGCTCGTCCTCCGGTTCTGCCGCGGCAGTCGCCGGCGGGCTGGCCGACATTGCAACCGGATCGGACACCGGCGGCTCGATCCGAGCGCCGGCAAGCTTCTGCGGCCTGATCGGCCTCAGGACGACGCATGGCCGTATCCCGCTCGACGGCGCCATGCCGCTGGCGCCTTCGCTGGACACATTCGGTTGGTTCGCAAGCGACATCGTCATCTACGAAAAGGTCGGCACGGTGCTGCTCGGCGACGATCCGCATTCCCATGAACTGAGACGCCCCGTCACTCTCGCTGCGCTGGACGGCCTCGTGCTCGGCCCGCACGAGGCCGACGAATATCGCGCCATGCTCCGCAGTGTCGCTTCGGTGCTGGGCGCACCGCGCAGCGTCGGCCCGCTGTCGCATTCGACCGACGATCTCTATTGGTGCTTCCGCAAGCTGCAAGGCTATGAAGCCTGGCAAAGTCACGGCGCCTGGATCGCCGGCGGCGACCGCATGCTGGGACCCGGTGTCAAGGAGCGTTTCGAGCACGGCGCGACAATCGACGCGGCAACCGCGCAATGTGAAACGGAACGTCGCGTTTCGTTTCGCCTCGAACTGGCCGGCCTGCTTGGCGACGACGGCGTTCTTGTGCTTCCGACCGCTCCTGGTGCCGCGCCGCTCAAGGCCGCGTCATTCGACGATTTGCAGACCTATCGCGAGCGGGCGCTGAGACTGCTCTGCCTTTCCGGCCTGTCCGGCTTTCCGCAAATCACGCTGCCGCTCGGCAAGACCGGCGGGGCGCCGTTCGGCCTTTCGCTGCTCGGTCCGAAGAACAGCGACCGGCAGCTGATTGCGCTGGCCGCCCGCATCCTTTCGGCCCACCAAGGAGGCGCATGACATGGATACGCTGACCCGCATGCGCGCCTTCATCGACGTGGTCGAGGCCGAAGGATTTTCGGCGGCGGCGCGCAAGATCGGCCGCTCGAAGGCGCTATTGTCGAAATATGTGCGCGAGCTGGAGGACGAGCTCGGCGCGCTGCTGCTCAACCGCACCACCAGGCAGTTTTCCCTGACCGAGGCCGGCCACACCTATTACCGGCGCGCCTCGGAGATCGTGCGCGAGGTCGACAGCCTTGCCGATGCGGTGCGCGAATCCTCCGGCGACGTGCGCGGCAGGATCAAGCTGTCGGCGCCGCGCACCTTTGCCGACGCGCCGATCGGCCAATCGCTGATCGACTTCGCCAAGCAGCATCCCGACATCGTGCTCGACATTCATCTCGACGACCGCTTCGTCGATCTGGTCGAAGAGGGTTTCGATCTGGCAGTGCGCATTTCGCGGCTGGAAAATTCCTCACTGATCGCCAGACGCCTGGCGCCATTTTCGGTACGGCTTTGCGCGTCTCCTGAACTGATCGCCAGGCACGGCATGCCGGTCAGGCCGCAAGACCTTGCCCGCGTGCCTTGCATCATCGACACCAATGGGCGCTGGCTCACCAACTGGCCGTTCAAAGGCGACAGCGGCGATACGGTGAGCGTTTCGGTTTCCGGCCCGATCGAGGTCAACAGCCCGATGGCGGCAAGGGCCGCTGCCGTGGCTGGATTGGGATTTTCCGTCCTGCCGGATTTCATCGCCGCGCCCGACATCGAAAGCGGCAAGCTGCTGACTGCGCTGGATGACCGCATTCTGCCCGGCGGCGGCATTTTTGCCGTCTATCCGCACCGGCGCTATCTGCCTGCAAAAGTTCGCGTTTTCGTCGACTTCCTGGTGCAGTGGTTCAAGACGCTGGACAACGCATGAGCTTTCAGCCGCGTTGCGGTCCCATTTTCGCCCGCTTTCTGGTAACTGTCGGCAATTCACCGAAGTCGATTGAATCGCGACCGAGAATGCACCTGAAACGGCAAGCAATCATGCTGGCTTCGGCCTTGACCGCGACGTTTGCCGCCGTCGGACCGGCTGAGGTGCATCCCCACGTCTTCGCCGAAGCCCGCCTCGAAGTGGTCCTCGGCCCGGATCACCAAACTGTGAAGGCATTGCGCCATGTCTGGCGCTTCGACGATTTATTTTCGAGCACGGTGATGATGGAGTTCGACAAGAATTCCGACCTGAAACTCGACGACAAGGAGCTGAAGGATGTCGCCGACACCGTCCATGCCTCGCTTGCCGAATTCAACTATTTCCAGCTCGTCACCGTCGACGGCAAGGACGTGGCAATGACCCCGCCGCCGCATTTGATGGCCAATTTCGACAATGACCAGTTGATCATCCTGTTTGAATCTGAACCGAAGGTACCGATCAAACTGAGCGGCAAGATAGATATCGGCGTCTACGACCCGACCTTCTACACCGCGATCGATTTCACCGAGGATGCCAATCTGCAGGTCGATGGGTTGCCGCCGACCTGCACCAGCAAGGTTGTCCGCCCGAACCCGGACGAGGCGATCGCCCAGAACCAGAAGACCCTGACCGAGGCCTTCTTCAATGATCCGACAGGCACCGACATGAGCAAGATCTTTGCCACCAAACTTGAACTGACCTGTCAGCCGGAAGGATAGATCCAGTGACCAAACCGTCCCTGCGTTTGGCATTCGGTCTTCTGGCCGTCGCCTTTGTGATGACGCACTTTCTCGGCTCCGCCCACGCCCAGAGTTCACTCGGCATCGGCACCAATGACGGCATGGCTCCAACCGCCACCGGCCCGTTCGCCCACATCCTGATGTGGATCAATCTGCGCCAGCAGGAATTCTATCATGCGCTTGCCGGCGCGATGAAGGCGATGCGCCAGGACGGCAGCAAGTTGTGGCTGCTCATCGGCCTGTCCTTTGCCTATGGCATTTTCCACGCCGCCGGCCCCGGTCACGGCAAGGCGGTGATCTCTTCCTACATGGTGGCCAATGAAGTGGCGCTCCGGCGCGGCATCATGCTGTCCTTCGTCTCGGCCCTGCTGCAGGCGCTGACCGCGATCGTGGTGATGCTGGTCGCCTATTTCTTGCTGCGCGGCACTGCTGTCTCGATGACAGACGCCGCATGGTTCCTCGAAATCATGAGCTATGTCTTCGTCACTCTGTTCGGCGCCTGGCTGCTGTGGCGCAAGGCCGGCCCGGCCATCCTTCGCGTGTTCGGCGCAAATCCGGGCTACAGCCTCTCGGCTGCCCATGCCGGCCATTCACATGCCGGCCATTCACATTCCGCGCATGCCCATGCGGCACATTCCCACGCGCTTGATGCGCATGACCACCACGATCATGCGCATGACCACGGCGCCCACGACCACGCCCATGCTGCGCACGATCACCACAGCCATGCGGCGGGCGAGGTCTGCGAGACCTGCGGGCACTCGCATGCGCCCGACCCGGCGCTGCTTTCCGGTGATCGCTTCGATTGGCGCACGGCCTGGTCGGCTGTCGCTGCCGTCGGCATCCGCCCCTGTTCCGGCGCGCTGATCGTGCTGAGCTTCGCCCTGCTGAACGGGCTATGGTTCGGCGGCATCCTGTCGGTGCTGGCCATGGCCCTCGGCACCGCAATCACCGTCTCGGCTCTGGCGACTCTTGCGGTGACCGCGAAGAACTGGGCGGTGTATTTCGCCGGCGACGGCCGCATGGGCAACCGCATCCATTCCTTCGTCGAGATCGGCGGCGCCGCCTTCGTCTTCCTGTTCGGCCTGCTGCTGCTTTCGGCCAGCCTGACTGGCGCCTGACCTCGTTGCGTCCGATCGGGGCGCTTTAACTAGGGATATTGCCGCCCAACTCGTCTTCGATATGGACGCGGATGATCTCGTCGAAGCTCGTTTCGGCGGCAAAGCCAAGCTCCCTCGAGCGCCGCGCCTCGAAGCGCGTCGGCCAGCCCTTGACGATCGCCCAGATCGTCTCGTCGGGCTCCTCGCGGATCAGTTTCACCGCCTTGGCGCCGGCGACCCGTTCCAGCGCTTCGATCTGTTCGCCGACGCTGACGGCGACGCCCGGCATCGTCAGGTTGCGGCGTGGGCCGACGGCGGTACCGTCGATCTGAGCCGCATGGATCAGGAAATTCACCGCCGAACGCGGGCTGGCGTGTGTGTGTATGACCGAGCGCGGCACCGGCAGGATCGCTTCATGGCCGCTCAGCGGCTCGCGGATGATACCGGAGAAGAACCCTGAGGCCGCCTTGTTCGGCTTTCCCGGCCTGACGCAGATGGTCGGCAGCCTGATACCGATGCCGTCGAAGAAACCGCGGCGCGTATAGTCGGCAAGCAGCGCCTCGCCGATCAGCTTCTGCGTGCCGTAGGAGGTCAGCGGCGTCGGGTGGAACTCGTCCGGAATGATGTCGGGAAACGGTGCGCCGAACACGGCGATCGACGAGGTGAAGACGACGCGTGGCGTATAGGCGGCCAAGCGGATGGCATCGAACAGCGCCCTGGTGCCGTCGAGATTGACGCGATAGCCGAGATCGAAATTGGCCTCCGCCTCACCCGACACCACGCCGGCGAGATGGAAGATCACGTCGGGGCGCGGCGCGACCAGATTTGCGGTCGCTCCCGGTGCGGCAAGGTCGCCGGTGTGGAGGGTAATGCTGACACCTTCGAGCACCGGCGCTTGCGGCGGCACGATATCGTGAAGATCGAGCGCGGCGATCTTGCGGCCGCCGAGCGTCCCGTCCTTGGCCAACCTGGCGATGAGTTTGCGGCCGACCATGCCTGCCGCGCCGGTAATCAGAATGCGCATGTCACTTTCCCTTTTTGCGCTGGCTGCGGCTACGCAGCCAGAACACAACGAAGATTGCCACCATGAAGATCGCCGCGACGACACCGGCAAGCACCGTCGAGACCCTGCCGACCGCCAGCATCACTGTTGGAAGATAATAGGCTGCGATGCCGAACAGCAGCAAAACCCAAGCGGCGCCGATTGCCGCATTGCGGGTGTCGCGGTCCATCACGCGGCGCCAGGGTGGCGAGAGTTCATGTCGATCGTTGCCAATGCCCAGAACTCCCGAAGTCAGTGATAATGGCCGCGGTGCGGTGCCGCATCATGCGCGTGATCGTGCTCGTCATCATGCTCATGGCTGTCGGCACATCGGCCGAATTCCGGTTCGACCGTGGCATGGGCTATGCCATGTTCCGCCGCAAGCCGCTTCTTGATCGCGCTGACCGCCATATGCGCGTCGACGCCGTCATTGAGGCAGGCATGCAACGTCGCCATGTTGCTGGAACCGTCGATCGACCAGACATGCATGTGATGCACCTCGCGCACGCCCTTGATTGTCGCCTCGATGTCCCTGGCGATCAGGTCGCGGTCGAGGCTTGCCGGCACGCCTTCGAGCAGGACGTGGGCGGCTTCGCGCATCAGCGACCAGGCCGTGGACAGGATCAGCAGCGCGACAAGCACCGACAGGATCGGATCGATGGGCGTCCAGCCCGTCGCCAGGATCACCAGCGCCGCCACGATCGCCGCGGCCGAGCCGAGCAGGTCGCCGAGCACATGCAGGATGGCGCCGCGCATGTTCAGGCTGCCGCGGTCGCCGCCATGCAGCACGAAGAAAGAGCCGATATTGATCGCAAGGCCGGCGATGGCAACGACCAGCATCGGCCCGCCGAGCACGGGCTCAGGCGTCAGCAAACGCCCCCAGGCCTCGTAGACGATCCACAGCGCAATGGCGAAGATGGCGATGCCGTTGGTATAGGCGACCAGTGTCTTGACCCGGCCGAAACCATAGGTGAGGCGCACGGTTGCCGGCCGGCCCGCGAGATGGAAGGCATACCAGGCAAGGCCGAGCGCAATGCAATCGGCAAGCATGTGGCCGGCATCCGCCAGCAGCGCCAGCGATCCCGTCAAGAGACCGCCAAGCGTTTCGACGACCATGAAGCCGGCGGTCAGGCAGGCCGCGATCAGCACGCGCTTCTTGTCGGTCGAGCCGTGCACATGCCCGGCACCGTGACTGTGGTCGTGGCCCTGCGAAGCGTGGTCGTGGGTATGCGCCATCTATAGCCCCTGCTAGAGCCTGATCCATCCCGGCAGACTCGGGATGGAGGCTCTGTCTTCTTGTTTGACCATGATCTTATCCGAAAACCGGCGTCCACTTTTCGGGATCATGGTCAGGCGCCGAACTCAGCGCGAAAATCCTCGAGCCGCCGCCTTTGCTGGCCATCGCTGTCGAAATTAGCCGGATCGAGCCACGCCTCATAGGCTCTGCGCAGATCTGGCCATTCCCTGTCGATGATCGAATACCACGCGGTATCGCGGTTTTCGCCCTTGACCACAAGATGCTGACGGAAAATGCCCTCGAACTTGAAGCCGAAACGTTCCGCCGCGCGCTTCGACGGCTCGTTGCGGTTGTTGCATTTCCATTCGTAGCGGCGGTAGCCAAGCTCGTCGAAGACGTACTTCATGAACAGGAACTGCGCTTCCGTCGCCGCCGGCTTTCGCGAGATCAGCGGACCCCAATATATGTTGCCGATCTCGATGACGCCGTAGGCGGCGTCGATGCGCATCAGCGTCTGGCGCCCGGCAACCTTGCCGCTGGCCTTGTCGATGACCGTGAAGAACAGCGGGTCCTCGCTGGCTTCTGCCTTGTCCAGCCACGGCTGGAAGGCGGCACGGCTCTCCGGCGGGTAGTCTGGCAGCCAGGCGAAGCGATCGCCGGCATCGGCCACCGACGAGGCCTCGAACAAACCGTCACCGTGTTTTTCGGCGTTAAGCGGCTCCAGCCTGACAGTTCGCCCCTCCAGCACCTTGCGTTCGGGCCGCGGGCGCGGTTGCCAATTCTTGAGATTTTCCGACACCGAAAACTCCAATCCGTTTGACTTTTGCGGGCGGACGCTCACAAAAACGCACGCTCGCTGAAAGAACCACACGGACGGGAAAAATGCTCCACACGATTTCGGCCTTCGACCGCCTCGGCGAGGAAAATGCGTTCGCAGTGCTGGCGCGTGCCACGGCACTTGCCCATCAGGGCCGCGACATTGTCAATCTCGGCATCGGCCAGCCCGACTTCAAGACGCCGCAGCACATCGTCGAGGCCGCGATCAAGGCGCTGCGCGACGGCCATCACGGCTATACGCCGGCCAACGGCCTGCTGGCGACGCGCGAAGCGGTGGTACGCCGCACGCTGGCCACCACCGGCGTCGAAGTCTCGCCGGAAGCGGTGATGATCCTGCCCGGCGGCAAGCCGACCATGTTCGCGGCCATCCTGATGTTCGGCGAGCCGGGCGCCGAAATTCTCTATCCCGATCCCGGCTTTCCGATCTACCGCTCGATGATCGAGTTCACCGGTGCTGCCCCCATCCCGGTGCCGATGCGCGAGGAGAACGGCTTTGCCTTTTCGGCTGCGGAGACCTTGGCGCTGATCACCCCGAAGACCAGGCTGCTGATCCTCAACTCGCCCGCCAATCCGACCGGCGGCGTCACGCCTCGCGCCGAGATCGAAAAGCTGGTCAGGGGGCTGCAAGCGCACCCGGACGTTGCCATCCTCTCCGACGAGATCTACGACGTGATGACCTATGACGGCGAGACGCACTGCTCGCTGCTCGCCTTCCCCGAAATCCGCGACCGGCTGATCGTGCTCAACGGCTGGTCGAAGACCTGGGCGATGACCGGTTGGCGCATGGGCTGGTCGATCTGGCCGAATGGCGACAAGGGCGCGCATCTCTACGACAAGGTGCGCAAGCTGGCGGTCAATTGCTGGTCCTGCGTCAACGCGCCGAGCCAGTATGCCGGCATAGCCGCCATCGACGGCCCGCAGGACGACGTCGACAAGATGATGCGCGCCTTCGACCGCCGCAGGAAGGTCGTGGTCGAGGGGTTGAATGCCTTGCCCGGCGTTTCCTGCATTACGCCGAAAGGCGCCTTCTATGCCTTCCCCAATGTTTCCAAGACCGGCTGGAAGGCCAAGAAGCTCGCCTCGGCGCTGCTCGAGGATGCCGGCGTGGCGCTGATCGGCGGCCCCGATTTCGGCATTCTCGGCGAAGGCTATGTCAGGCTGTCCTACGCCAATTCCGAGGAGAACATCCTGCGCGCGCTGGAGCGGATCGAGGCGTTCCTGGCGAAGTGAGGACGACGAAAGGAGACGCCAGATGTTCTATGCCATTCTTGCCTATCACGAGGAAGAAGCGATTACGGCACTGACGCCTGAGCAGGATGCGGCGCTGATGACCGATCTTCTCCAGATCAACGATCGGCTCTACCGGCAAGGCACCCTTGGGCCGGCGGCCCGGCTCGGCGCGACACAAGACGCCTGCACCTTGCGCGGGCCAGGCACCGGAATGGTTATCGACGGCCCCTTCGCCGAGACCAAGGAACAATTGCTGGGGCTCTATGTCGTCGACTGCGCCAACCGTGACGCCGCCATCGACATTGCGCGCGACCTTCGCCGCGTCAATCCGACCGCCGTCTACGAAATCCGCCCGATTTCGCTATATTTACCCGGCGTGCCGCTTCCGGTCACCCGGCCCTAGGACGTAGACTCATAGCTACGTGGCCAGATGCGGATTGCGACGAGTTTTAGGGCGGCAAGAAAGTTCTCAGCCAGCTTGTCGTAGCGCGTCGCGATGCGACTGAACTGTTTGGCTTTGTTGAAGAAGCGCTCGATCAGGTTACGGGCTTTGTATAGGAAGGGCTGAAGCAGATCGGGGCCTTGCGATGGGCTTTGGGCGGGATATTGGCCCAAGTGTTCTGGTCGGTGATGGCAGTGCGCAATGCGTTGGCATCGTAGCCCTTGTCGGCGAGCAGCATCGCACCTTCAGGCAAATCTTTGATCAAGTCCGCTGCGGAGGCAGACATTTGGCTATGAAAGTGCCGTCCAGACCACACTCTCAAGATCGGGAGAGTAGCGGGCGATGATAGCCTCTTGATCATTTTCCTGCGTAAGAATTATCTGCTTCCCAGTAGCGTCACCGAGCAATCGCATAAAGCGGTCAAGCTTCTCAACCTCGGTTTTTCCGCTGACTTGCCTTGGATCGAAGTCGAACTCAATTTCGACAGCGCTGAAGAAGTGACATGCAAGCTGGATTGGCCCGACGTAAAAAGACAGTAAGCTGCCTGTTTCGCTTTCCAGGGCCGCTTCGACGCCCAATGGCATCGACTCGATCTTGCCGGAGACACTGAAACTAGCAGGCGGGGTCCATTCGAGGAGGATGTCCCAGACGACCTGCCAATCTGCCTCAGACGTGTTCAGAACGTAGATGTCTCGCCAGGAGCCGTCCCAAGCGAAATCCGATGCTACCTGTTCCCAATTCATGCATGAACCATTCTCTATGACTGCAATTCAAGCATGACATGTGCCATGACCGCTTTCCACAAATCCCAAGCCCGCTTTCCACCTATCCCGGTCATTCCGCATTTATGAGTTTACGGCCTAGTCTAGTGCATGTCGCCCAAAGTGCGCAGCGGTTTTGGGACAACGACATGTATACAACCTGGACCGGTTGCCTACCCTCGCCCGACAAACGGCATCTTCGTCGCCATCACGGTCATGAACAGCACGTTCGCGTCGAGCGGCAGGCTGGCCATATGGAGGACGGCATCGGCGACGCGCTCGACATCCATCACCGCTTCGGCGGCAATGGTGCCGTTGGCTTGCGGCACGCCGACCGTCATCGCCTGCGCCATGTCGGTCAGCGCGTTGCCGATGTCGATCTGGCCGCAAGCAATGTCGAAGGGCCTGCCGTCCAGCGCCAGCGTCCTGGTCAGCCCGGTGATGGCGTGCTTGGTCGCCGTATAGGGCACCGAGCCCGGCCGTGGCGCATAGGCCGATACCGAGCCGTTGTTGATGATGCGGCCGCCCATCGGCTGCTGCCTGCGCATGGCGCCGAACGCGGCGCGAGCACACAGGAACGAGCCGGTGAGATTGACCCCGACGATGTCGTTCCACACGTCGACCGGGATGTCGTCGATCAATGTCGATTTGTAGCTCGTGCCGGCATTGTTGAAGAGCAGGTCGACGCGCCCGAAAGCCGCAGCCACCGTCTCGAACAGATCGTCGACCTGATCGGCCTTGCTGATGTCGCAGGCGAAGGCCAATGCCTTGGCCTGCGTCGGCCCGGCCGCGGCGATCGCATCCTCCAGCACCGGCTTGCGGCGACCGCAGAAGACCGTATTCCAGCCGGCCTTGAGCAGCGCCGTGGCGACGCTTTTGCCGATGCCCGTGCCGGCGCCGGTGACGATGGCGGTTTTATAGTCGGTCATGGCTGTACTCCCTGAAAGGGATGAGGCATCGCAAATGACGGGAACCATGGCAAGCCGGCCCAAAGCCTGTGCTCACAAAAAGGGCGGCCGTTGGCGACCGCCCCTGATCCGAACCGGGCATGGGAGGAGGAAAACCGATCCGACTGACTGAAATCATGCGCTCACCGGATTAACGAGAAGCTAACGCCAACGGCGCCGAGCTCCGAGGCTTCCTCTTCGAGCTACCAGCGCGAGCCTGCGACCGGCTTGGCCGTGCTGCCCGCTGCCGGCACCTTCGCCGCCGTCACCGTCGCCTCGACATGGTCGACCAGCGCATCCGGCAAGCCGAGACGGCCGGCAAGCAGGTCGAGATAGCCGCGTTCGGCCCGCGTGTCCGGATCGATGGCAAGACGCGAGGCGGTGTAGAGTTCCAGCTTTTGCGCATCGGTCTTGGCCCCGGCGATCAGCACATCCAGATCGAGCGGCGCCTCCAGTTCCGACATCAGGAATTTCTCCGCTTCGGCGCCGACGCCGGCGAGGCTGAGCTTGCCGGCGATCTTCTGCCGCTCTTCGTCATCGACGTGACCGTCGGCCTTCGCCGCCGAGATCATCGCCCTGACCAGCGTCAGCGTGAATTCGTCTTCGCCCTGCGGCGCTTGCGACGGATGGAAGGCGGTATCGGCCGGCGGCGGCAGCAATTCCGGTTCGCCTGCAGCTTGCGTCTCGGCCGGCGCGTTGCCGTTCTTGTAGTTCTGGTAGGCCTTGTAGGCGAGGCCGCCGATCGCAGCCAACCCACCAAGCTTCACCGCCGCACCGGTGACCTGGCGGCCTGGGCCGGTTCCGAGCAGCACCGCGGCCAGCGCGCCGGCGGCAAGCGGATTGTCCTTGGCCATCTGCACCGCCTGCCCCGCCTTGTCGCGGACAGTCGATCCGGTGCCGGGAACTTGCGAGCCGAGCAGATCGTCGAGGAGCTTCTTGGGATCGAACATCAATGCCTCCAGAATTGGCCCGGCCGAAGGTGCGCGGGCAGGTTTGCACGTCGAAGACCTAGGTCCCGCAGTTTGACATTACAATGACGCGGCGCATCCTTTTGCCCGCTGCCACGCATGACTTCGCACCGACATCTGCTGGGATTTCACGCGGAAATTATAATGCTGCAGCCTCCATCCGCGTCAAAAAACGCGCGACGCTCTGGACATCGGACGTGTCGAAACCGCCCCCGACTTCGACTAATGTCGCGGCATGTCGCTTGAGAGGAGCCTGGCATGACCGATGAGACAGACCGCCAGCCGGCACGCGACCCCCAGGAACTGGAGCGCCTGTTGATTTCACGGCAATGGGTCGGAGACATTGACGGCATGGCCGCGCTTTTCGAGCAGCATGCCGTCATCGACAGCGGTGGCGGACAGCTGACGTTCGGCCGCGAAGCCATCCGGGGGCTGTTCGCGGAGATCACCGCAACCGGCCGAAAATTTCAGTCCGGAGATCAGCGCCCGGCTGTCGTCAATGGCGACCTGGCGCTGACCTCGACCCGGCTTCCTGACGGCACCATCACCACCGAGGTCGCGCGCCGGCAGAACGACGGGACATGGCTGTGGGTCATCGATCGTTTCTCTGTTGCTTGACGTGAAGTTGCTTAACGTGAAGCTAACTTCCGATGTGGCGGTCGCCGCGTGCTTGCGCCAGCTCGACCTGGTGCTGGCGCTCGGCGTAGCGGGCGCGATCTTCGTCCGAGCGGGCATCGAAGCAATGCGGGCATGAAACGCCGGTGGCATATTGCGGCGACAGCCGGTCTTCCGCGGCTAGCGGATGCCGGCAGGCGCGGCAGAGTTCGGCCTCGCCTTCGACCAGCCCGTGCGATACCGAAACGCGCTCGTCGAAGACGAAGCATTCGCCTTGCCAGAGGCTCTGTTCGGCGGGCACATCCTCGAGATATTTCAGAATGCCGCCCTTGAGGTGGAACACATCCTCCAAACCGAGCGACTTCACATAGGCTGTCGCTTTCTCGCAGCGAATGCCGCCGGTGCAGAACATGGCGACCTTGCGCCCGTCGAGCTCGCGCCGATGCTGCTCGACCCAGGCCGGGAATTCGCGGAAGCTGTTGGTGGCGGGATCGACAGCGCCCTTGAAGGTGCCGAGCGACACCTCGTAGGCATTGCGCGTGTCGATGACGATGGTACCCGTATCCGAGATCAGTGCATTCCAGTCGGCCGGCGCAACATAGGTGCCTGCACCTGCCGCCGGATCGATATTGTCCACGCCCATGGTGACGATCTCGCGCTTCAACCGCACCTTCATGCGGTGGAACGGCATCGTTGCGGCGCTGCTGTATTTGATCTCGAGGCCGGCGAGACCGTCGATGGATTCGAGATGATCGATGAGCGCGGCGATTGCCGTTTCACTGCCGGCGACCGTGGCGTTGATGCCCTCACGCGCCAACAGCAGCGTGCCTTTGATGCCGCGCGCACAGCAGAAGGCGGCGAGCGGCGCGCGCAGCGCCTCGAAGGTGTCGAGCCGGGCGAAGCGGTAAAGCGCGGCAACGCGGAAGGCTTGGCTGGGAAGTGTCATCACCAAGCCACTAGACGCTCACGACAGCCGGATCAAGGCAGAGCCGGGAGCGGTCTGATCGCGGAAGGTTTCGAACACCACGCGTGACATCGCGACACGCCGCGTTTCGTGGACAGAAAAACCTCCTTCTGCTAACCGGTCGACTTGATCAACAGAGGAGAGACGACGAATGCCCAGCACGACCGAAAAGCTCCTGTCGCTCCTCAACGGCCAGCCGGTCATACCGGTGCTGAAGATCGCCAATCCCGCCGACGCGGTGCCGCTGGCCCGGGCGCTGGCCCGCGGCGGCCTGCCGGCGATCGAGATCACGCTGCGCACCGCCGACGCGCTGGAGGCGATCCGCCGGGTGGCGGGCGAGGTTGAAGACGCCGTCGTCGGCGCCGGCACCATCCTGGACGCCCGCCAGTTCGGCGAGGCGGCGGCCGCCGGTTCGAAGTTCATCGTCAGCCCCGGCATCACCCGCGAGCTTCTCGCGGCAGCCAAGGACAGCGACGTGCCGTTGCTGCCCGGCGCCATCACGCCGGGAGAGGTCATGGCCGCCCGCGAAGCCGGCCTGCGCTTTCTGAAATTCTTCCCGGCCGAACAGTCGGGCGGCATCGCTTCGCTCAAGGCTTTCGCCTCGCCGCTTGCCGACGTGAAATTCTGCCCGACCGGCGGTATCACCGGCAAGAATGCCGCGGACTACCTCAGCCTGCCCAACGTCATCTGCGTCGGCGGTTCCTGGGTGGCGCCGGACGATCTGGTCAAGGCCGGCAAATGGGACGAGATCGAAGCCTTGGCGCGCGCGGCAAGCAAGCTCGGGCGCTAGCATCTTCTGCATCAAAAGCCGCCGCCGATCTGGTTCGCCGGGCTGGTTCCCGCTCATGGGCTCGAACCACGATTCACGCCTTCAAAGGGCGCTGTCCTACCATTAGACGAAGCGGGAGAATGCCGACCAGTGGTTAGCATCTCTGGATGAAGGAAGCCAGTGCCGGCGGTGGAGGCCGCGCGAGGTGCCCAGCGCGGCCTACTCGGTCTTGAAGCGGGCAACCGACATGAACTTGACGGCTTTGCCGGTGAACCGGTTTGCGTCGGCCATCTCGTTGCCCGGCTGGAAGCCTATCGTATAGACCTCGCTCGGTGCCGTACGGACGAAGTCGTAGGCGTAGCGCGGCGCCGTTGTCGCATCTGAAACAGTTGCGACATACTCACCGCTGTGCAGCGCCCACCGGGCGGCCTGCGGCGCGGCGGCGACCACCACCGGCTTGGGGCCGGGCTTCAGGTCGCGGGCGGTGGCCCTGGGTTCCTTGCGTGTGGTCTTCACGCCTGCACCGATGACGGCGGCCGGATCGGAGCCGGCCGGGCGGGCAACGATGGCCTCGCGCGGCGATGCCCCGTCGCTCGATGCCCCGTCGTCGCTCGCCGGTTCCTCGAACACCGATGCTTGCTCGGAAAGCGACGCGACCTTGTATTCGTCGGTCGCGCTGACCCTTTCCAGAACGGCCTTGACCTCGTCGGGCTGGGAACTGTCGGGCCGCGCCGACGGCAACACCGAGAATGCGTCGGTGGCGGTGTTGCTCCGCTCGGCCGCACTCGCCAGCGCCAGCAACACTTGCTTGTCCTGCGGCGCAAGACTAGCAGGCGAAAGATCGGCCGGCAGCGAATGATCGGGCCGCCAGCTCGGCACGGGAACGTTGTTTGCAGCGACCTGCACCGGGCCGGCCGCAGCAGACGGGTCTGCTATACCGAACGGAACATTTGCCGGCGCCACACTTGCCGGCGCTTGCGCGGTCGCCACCGCCTGTTCAGTCGATCCAGCCGCATCCGCCACGCCGAACGGAACGTTCTCAGGCGGCTGGCCGCCGACGTCCGTCTTCGGGCGCGGAGCAAAATCCGGTAGCGGGATGCTGCGGGCAGGCAATGCCGCGATGATCGTCTCCGGCGTGTCGTTCTCCGGTTCAGGCGCAGGCGCCGGAGCATCGGCGACTTCCGGAATCTCGGCGCGCTTGGCATCCTGAGGCGCGACGATGGCAATGCCAGGCAGGTTGCTGCTCTTGGCGGACGGCGCCGGCTTCACGTTACGGGGCTTTGGCGCCGGCTCGGCCATCGCCACGTCGGCGCTGTCGTCCGCCTCGTCGTCGCCACCGCCGAAGAGGGCTGCCAAGAACCCACGGGATTTTTTGGCACCGCCGCTTGCGCTGGCGAGTTCGATGGCCGGCGCGCCGGCCCCCTTGCGGGCTTTGTAGGAGGCGAGCGCCTGTTGATAGCCAGGCAGCGGCTTGCCGTCGCTCGGCACATGCAGCGTCTTGCCGTTGGGGAACACGCGCGCCAGTTCCTGGCGGCTGATGCCGGGCCAGTGGCGTACATTGCCGACATCCATATGCACGAAGGGCGAGCCGGAGCTGGGATAGTAGCCGACGCCGCCGCCCTGCATCCTGAGGCCGACGTCGCGCAGCTTCTTCAGCGGCACGCCGGGAATATAGAAATCCATCGCCCTGCCGAGCATGTGCTGGCTTTTTTCGGCGACGCCCCTGCTGCGGCTGCGCAGCATCGAATTCGTGGCCGGCGAACGATAGCCGCAGACGACCTGTATGTAGTCGGTGGCGCCGCTCTCCCGATAGGCCTCCCAGACCAGGTCCAGCAGGCGCGGATCCATCTTGGTCGGCTCGTTGCGACGCCAGTCGCGCAGGATGATGTTGATCTTTCGCAAGCCCGCCTGGTCGTAGCGGCCGTTGCGCTTGTAGACGATCTCCGCCTTTTCATGCGTGTGGAGATGATAGAGCTTCAGCGAACGTGTCTCGGCGCTGGCGCCGGTTGCCGCCGCTGCAAGGAACCCGACGGCAACAATCACCGCTGCCAGCCATCTCGGCCAGACGCTCATGTGATAATGCCGCCCGTTTTCGTGTCGTTCGATTCTGTTCAAATCAAAAGGCCTTGCAGGCTGCCGTTTTGTCCCCGGATTTGACCAAACGGATGCGTGGTGTGTGCATCCGAATATCGATCCTAATGGTTAATCATCGCTTATTGAAGCCGAAATGCGGTAACACGGTGGCGATATCCCGCCAAAAATATTGCGCAGGATATCTTGGTAAACCGCTGGTTTAGATCATGTTTTGGCGCCAGCTCGAAACACGATCTGTTACCGTCCGCCTTAATACGTGAACACTGTGGCGAACACATCATTTCGAGGCGCAGTTGCGTGGAATGATGTCCGGATGAGAACCGGCTTGGCCCTGTGACTCAGGAAGCGAGCCGTTCGACGCGGCCGGTTTCCGGGTCGATGCCGTATTCCTTGAGCTTGCGGTAGAGCGTCGACCGGCCGATGCCGAGGCGGCGGGCGACTTCGCTCATCTGGCCGTTATAGTGATCGATGGCGAGCTTGATCATTTCGAGTTCGACGTCGGCCAGCGCACGCACATTGCCGCGCTCGTCGAGCGCCCGCAGCGTGCCGAAACGAGGCCTGGCCGGTGCATCGGGCTCGGCCGCGGCGACGCCGACGGCGGCCGGGACGTTATCACGCGGCTGGCTGCCCGAAGCCACTCCAGAAGCTGGCCACCCTGAAGCTGGCCCCACTGAATTGGGCAAGGCGATACCCGCATCGAGATTGACCGTGCCCTCGACCTGCGCCCGGATCTGCGGGAACTCTTCTTCAGTCAGCATGTCGCCGTCGGCAAGCACCGAAGCCCGGAAGACGGCATTTTCGAGCTGCCTTATGTTGCCCGGCCAGTCATAGGCCTGCAGCATGGCAAGCGCCGCAGCCGAGATGCCCCGCAGGCGGTGGCGCGGATCGGCGGGCGCCACCTTCTCCATGAAGTGCTCGACCAGATAGGGGATGTCGCCGCGACGGTCGCGTAATGGCGGCACGAAGATCGGATAGACGTTCAGCCGGTAGAACAGGTCCTCGCGGAACTTGCCGTCCTTGACCTGCTGCAGCAGGTTGCGATGGGTTGCCGAGATCAGCCTGATGTCGACCCTGACGGTCGAGCGGCCGCCAACCGGATCGACCTCGCCGTCCTGTACGGCGCGCAACAGCTTGACCTGCACGTCGAGCGGCAGGTCGCCGATCTCGTCAAGGAACAGCGTGCCGGTGTGCGCTTCGACGAATTTGCCGGTATGTTTTTCGGTGGCGCCGGTGAACGAGCCCTTCTCGTGCCCGAACAGGATCGATTCGACCAGATTGTCGGGGATGGCGCCGCAATTGACGGTGACGAAGGGTTTCGAGCGGCGGTCGCCGCTGCCCTGGATGGCGCGCGCCACCAGTTCCTTGCCGACGCCGGATTCACCTTCGATCAGGATCGGAATGTTGGACGCCGCCGCCTTGCTGCCGAGCCGGATCACCCGATCCATCGCCGGACTGTGGGTGATCATGTCCTTGAACGTCAGATGGCCGCCGCGCTGCCGTGACGAGCGCTTCACTTCGCCTTCGAGCGCTTCGACCTTGAGGGCGTTGCCGATCGACGCCTGCAGCCTGTCGGGAGAGGCCGGCTTGACGACGAAATCGAAGGCGCCGTGACGCATTGCCGAAACGACGGTTTCGATGCCGCCCTGCGCGGTCTGCACGATGACGGGAATGTGGATGCCGCGCTCGCGCATCGCCTTCAGCACGCCGATGCCATCGAGGCCCGGCATCATCAGGTCGAGGATGATCACCGACACGTCGCGCGCATTGGGTCCGTCGACGAGATCGAGACCGGCCTCGCCGCCATCGGCGACGATCGCGGTGTGGCCGAATTTCGTCACCGCCGCCTCGAGCAGCCTGCGCTGCACGGGATCGTCATCGACTATGAGTATGGAAGCTGCCATGACTGATCCGACCGTGCCCGCCCGAGAATGCGCCCTATGGATCATCTTGGCACAGGGTTCTAAATAAGCTTTCAAAAAACCCGGTGAATGAATTCCTTAGGATTTGACCGGCTTCTCGTTTCCTCGAATTTTTGTGTCTGGAAGGATCGGCAATGCGCATGGTTTTTGCTCGAAAGCTGGCGGCGGCGCCCGGTCAGGGCGTGGCGGAGCTTGGCGACCTGCCGGAATGGAATCTAGCCGATCTCTATTCGGGCATGGAGGCGCCCGAGTTGAAGCGCGACATCGCCAAGGCCGCCGCCGATGCCATCGCCTTCGAGAGCCGTTGGAAAGGCACGCTCGCCGCCGAGGCCGGGCGTGGCGGCGCCGGCAGGCTTGGCGAGGCGCTTCAGGTCTATGAAGTGCTGGAGGAGCTGATCGGCCGCATCGTCTCCTATGCCGGGCTTGTCTATGCCGGCAACACGTCGGATCCGCAGCGCGCCAAGCTCTATGGCGACATCCAGGAAAAGATGACCGATGCCAGCGCGCACCTGCTGTTTTTCGCGCTCGAGCTGAATCTCATCGACGATGGTGCGATCGAAACCGCACTCGCCGCCGATCCGGCCTTCGCCCATTACCGGCCCTGGGTGCTCGATCTGCGCAAGGATAAGCCCTATCAGCTCGAAGACCGCATAGAGCAGCTCTTCCATGAAAAATCGATCACCGGGCGCGGGGCCTGGAACCGCCTGTTCGACGAGACGATGACCGATTTGCGTTTCGACGTCGACGGCGAGGAGCTGACGCTTGAGCCGGCGCTCAATCGCCTGCAGGACGCCGACGGCGAGGTGCGCCGCCGGGCGTCCGAGGCGCTGGCCACGACCTTCCGCAAGAATCTGCGCGTCTTTACACTGGTCACCAACACGCTGGCCAAGGACAAGGAGATCTCCGACCGCTGGCGCGGCTTCGAGGACATTGCCGATTCCCGCCATCTCGCCAACCGCGTCGAACGCAGCGTGGTGGATGCGCTCGCCGCCGCGGTTCGCGACGCCTATCCACGCCTGTCGCATCGCTATTACGCGATGAAGGCGCGCTGGCTCGGCATGGAGGTGATGAACCACTGGGACCGCAATGCGCCATTGCCCGAGACCCCACAGGCGGTCATCGGCTGGGACGAGGCCAAGAACACCGTGCTTTCCGCCTACCAGCGCTTTTCGCCCGACATGGCGGAGATCGCCAGAACTTTCTTCGACCGCAACTGGATCGATGCACCGGTGAGACCCGGCAAGTCGCCTGGCGCCT
The DNA here is from genome assembly GCF_040320845.1 of Mesorhizobium sp. M0601. Taxonomy (NCBI): domain Bacteria; kingdom Pseudomonadati; phylum Pseudomonadota; class Alphaproteobacteria; order Hyphomicrobiales; family Phyllobacteriaceae; genus Mesorhizobium; species Mesorhizobium sp. M0601. Next base: position 97,684 of record NZ_JAMYQK010000006.1, on the reverse strand, counting down.
TCGCCCATCCGACCGTGCCTTCGGCGCATCCCTATGTGCTGCTCAACTACATGGGCAAGCCGCGCGATGTGATGACGCTGGCGCACGAACTCGGCCACGGCGTGCACCAGGTGCTGGCCGGCGGCCAGGGCGCCCTGATGGCATCGACGCCGCTGACGCTGGCCGAAACCGCATCGGTGTTTGGCGAAATGCTGACCTTCCGCTCGCTGCTCGAGCAGACCACCGACAAGCGCGAACGCAAGGCCATGCTCGCCCAGAAGGTCGAGGACATGATCAACACGGTCGTGCGCCAGATCGCCTTCTACGAGTTCGAGCGCAAGGTGCATGCCGAGCGCAGGAGCGGCGAACTGACCTCGGACAAGCTCGGCCAGTTCTGGTTGGAAGTGCAGGCGGAAAGCCTCGGGCCGGCGATCAAGCTGCGCGAAGGGTACGAGGTTTTCTGGACCTATATCCCGCACTTCATCCACTCGCCTTTCTACGTCTATGCCTACGCATTCGGCGATTGCCTGGTGAACTCGCTCTACGCGGTCTACCAGAACGCCGAGCGCGGCTTTCAGGAGAAATATTTTGCCATGCTGCGCGCCGGCGGCACCAAGCATCATTCCGAGCTTCTAGCGCCGTTCGGCCTCGACGCGGCCGACCCTGCCTTCTGGCAGATCGGGCTTGGCGTGATCAGCGGACTGATCGACGAGCTGGAAACACTGGACAAGTGATGCGCAACACTGGGCGATGCGCAACACCGGATGACCGGGTTTTCCAGAACAGTTTAGCAGCAACGCATATTGGCGATGGTCTATTCTTGTCTTGGTTATTTGTTCTTAAATAACTTTCCATGGAAGTTTTCCGTTAGATTCCCGTAAGCTGTATGATAGCGTCCGCCCTCAAGCTCAGCCGGGCACGAATGGATCCGGTCGGAAAATCCCGACCGGCCATGGCGTGTCGGCGGATGCGACAACGGTTGTTGGCCAGGGGCAAACCGGTCGCCGACAGCTCGATCGAAGCCGGCTGTTCTGCAAATTGCGGAACCACCATCGAATGGTCCTTCGCCGAGGTCATGGCTCTACAGGCCAGGGCGGACGGATCGGACTGGAGAGAGAAAGACAATGGGCACTTTTTTCTACATGCTCCTGGCGTTCCTGGTAGGTGTGTTGGTTGGCTGGTTCATTTGGGGACGCCTGCGTGGCGAACTCGACAGTTTGCGCGGCGATCTAAACCGCACGCGCAGCGAACGCGACAGATTGCGGGCCGATAGCGACCGTCTGACCGGTGAGTTGGATGCATGCGGCCGCGCCCGCGCCGATCTCGAACGCCGGCTGGGCGAGGCGAAAACCACCCAGGCGCCAACCGCGAAGGCGGCAACAGCCAAGGCGCCAGCCGCCAAGGCCGGTGCGACCAAGGCGGCGATGCAGGCGCCGTCAACGCTGATTTCGACATCCGCACCGGCCAAACCGGCGCCGAAGAAATCTGCAACGGCGAAGGCCGCGACCGCGCCACGCGCAAGTGCCGCGAAAACGGCAACGCCGAAACCGCCTGCATCGAAAGCGAGCGCCGCGCCGACGACCGCGCCGGCGGCAAGCAAGGCTGCGCCATCTGCAAAGAAAGCCGCGACCGGCAAGGCAACAGCTATTGCCCCAGGCAACGCCAACGATCTGCGTCGCCTGATCGGCATCGGCCCGACCAACGAGCGGCTGCTCAAAGGGCTTGGGGTCACGACCTATGCCCAGATCGCCGCCTGGACGCCCGACGATGTCAAGCGGATCGAGGCGACGTTGAATTTCGACGGCCGTATCGAACGTGAACGCTGGATCGAGCAGGCGAAACTGCTTGCCGCCGGCGACGAAAAGGAATTTGCGCGCCGCTTCCCGACCGCGGGAGAAGCCAGCAACACCTGATCCATCGCAAGGCGGCATCGGGAACAAGGCGGCGCTCTCGGGCGCCGCTTTTGTTTTTGCCGCCGCGCCTTTGCGTCTTGGGACGCCGTTCCCTCGATTGCGCACGGTCGAGCCCCCATATAGATCGATCGCTGGTGACCGCAGCATCCGAGCCTTATGTCCCTGCCCCTGCCCTTTGCAATTTTCAGGAACGACGAGACCGCGCGGCAGCTCGTTTTCGACCGGCCGGCCGAGTTAATCGCAGCGCATGGCGAGGCGGATTTTTTGCCGGCGCTGGAAGCCGCGCAGGCTGCACATGACGGCGGCAAATGGCTGGCCGGTTATTTCTCCTACGAGGCCGGTTACCTGCTCGAACCCAAGCTCGTTCCGCTGCTGCCGGCCGGCCGCCGCGCCCCGCTTTTTTGCCTCGGCGTGTTCGATGCGCCGGTCGAGCAGACGGTCGCGCCAGGCGATCCGCCGGCCAGCAACGGCCCAATCTTCGACGCCAAGGCAGCCTGGTCTTCGGACGACTACGCCAAACGCTTTGCCAGGCTGCATGACCACATCCGCAAGGGCGACTGCTACCAGGGCAATCTGACCTTTCCGGTCCATGCGCAGTGGTCGGGCGACCCGCTGGTCGCCTTCAACGCGCTGACCGAACGCCAGCCGGTGAAGTATGGGGCGCTGGTCGCGCTCGGCGATCCGATCGTCTTGTCGCGTTCGCCCGAACTGTTCTTCGAGGTGGACGCGGAAGGCATGATCGAGACGCATCCGATGAAGGGCACCGCGCCGCGCGGGGCAACAAAAGCCGAGGACGATCGCCTGAAAGCGTTCTTGCGCAACGACGAGAAGAACCAGGCCGAGAACCGGATGATTGTCGATCTCCTGCGCAATGACATTTCACTGATCAGCGAGGTTGGCACGCTCGATGTGCCGGAGCTTTTCCGCATCGAGAGCTACCCGACCGTCCACCAGATGGTGAGCCGCGTGCGGGCGAAACTCCTGCCCGGCCTCGCCATCCGCCAGATTTTCGCCGCGCTGTTCCCCTGCGGCTCGATTACCGGCGCACCGAAGATCCGCGCCATGGAGATCCTGCGCGAGCTGGAAAGTGGCCCGCGCGATGTCTATTGCGGCGCCATAGGCTGGATCGCGCCTGGCGGCCGGATGCGCTTTTCGGTGGCGATCCGCACCATCTCGCTCTTTGCCAATGGCGAGGCGGTCTACAATGTCGGCGGTGGCGTCGTCTTCGATTCGACAGCCGAAGAGGAGTACCAGGAGTGTCTGCTGAAAGCCCGTTTCGCGACGGGAACACTGCCGATTTCGAACTGATCGAAACAATGCGCTGGGAACCCGGCTCGGGTTTCGTCCGTTTCGACCGCCATCTCGCGCGGCTTTACGGCTCGGCAAGCGAACTCGGTTTCGCCTGCGATCCGCAAAGGGTCGGCGAAGCGCTGATGAATGCGGTCGGCCGCCAGCAGATCGCGTTGCGCACTCGCCTCGTCCTGTCGCGCAAGGGCGAAGTCGCGGTTTCGGCGCAGCCTTACGAGCCGCTCGCCGCAGACAAGGTCTGGACACTTCAACTGGCACGGGTGCGGCTTGATTCGAGCGACATGCTGCTGCGCCACAAGACCAGCCGCCGACAAACCTATACGCGCGCCCGCGCCGAATATCTCGCCAGCCGCGCCGACGAGGTGCTGCTCGCCAATGAGCGCGGCGAAATCTGCGAGGGCACGATCACCAATGTCTTTGCCGATTTCGGTGACGGCGTGCTGGCCACGCCGCGGCTCGATTGCGGCCTGCTGCCTGGCGTCCTGCGCGGCGAACTGCTGGATCAAGGCCGCGCCGGTGAAGCGGTCTACACGTGGAACGAACTGAAATCGGCCAAGGCGCTGTTCGTCGGCAACTCGCTGCGCGGATTGATCCCGGCGCGGCTGGGCTGAAGCATCTGGAGACAACAATGTTCGTGGTTTCGCTGAACTACAAGGTGCCGCTGACCGAGATCGACCGCCTGCAGCAAGCGCATGTCGAATGGCTGAAGGCCTGCTACGCGGAAGGTATCTTTGTCGCCTCCGGGCCAAAGCGGCCAAGGACCGGCGGCATCATCATCGCGCGCGGTCCACGCGAGGAGCTCGATGCCAGACTGGCGGACGATCCCTTCGCCAAGGCAGGTGCCGCCGATTACGAAATCACCGAATTCACGGCGAGAATGGCCGCCGCCGCGCTGGAAGCCTACAAAGAAGCATGAGTTTCCGCCCCCCGACCCACACACCCTATGACGGCTCGTCGAAACTCTTCACCATCGGGCTGAAGCCGCTCAATCTCGATAGCTGGATCGAGGTCGACGAATATCTGCTGCCCTATCTTGCCGAAAAACGCCGGCTTTACGCGGAAATTCCCGGCAAGGTTTTTGTCGAGGAGCAAACAACGCGCGACGCCCAGCGCGAAGTGCTCGATCTGCTCGGTGCGCATCTGGCGGCGAACTTTCCTGAGACCCACAGGCGTACCGACAATGCGATCGAGGTGATCGGCGGCATCGACAATCTCGAGGGCTCAGGCACCTCAGCTTCTTTCAGCGATGCGCCGCTTGTCGCGGCCTCGTTGCTCGTCCAGGAGGATTTGATCCTGATGCGTCGCGACGAGAGCGGCTGGCGTCTGGCGGCCGGCTCGCTCTGCTTCCCGTCGTCATGGTCGCTGATCGAAAAATTCGGCAAGCCGCTGCAGCAGATCCACGCGCCGGTACCGGGTTTCGGCCCGGGCACACGCCCGGCCGATCTCATCAACCGCATGTTCGACGGCCTCCAGGGCCAAGCCGTCGAGCGCTACAACTGGTCGATCCAGGCGGGCGACGCGCTCTACCATCCGCTCTCCAACCTCGAACGCATCGACCGCGCCAGCAGTCGCCCGTCGAGATTCCCGGATGGCGACATCGACGCCCATGCCTTTATCCGCGTCGAGCGGCAGACGCTGAGAAAGCTCCCCGTTTCGGGCGACGTACTCTTCACCATCCGCATCCATCTCGACCCGCTCGCCGTGCTGGAACGCCACCCCGACCGCGCGGCGCTCGCGGCGTCCTTGGCCGAACAACTTCTGGCGCTGGACGAGGCACAACTCGACTACAAGGGGATGACCGCCGACCGTGACCGGCTGGTGGGAACACTGAAAATGATCGCTGGGGGGAACAATGATCCAGCATCTTAGCAGGCCGGTCACGTTCATGGCCGCGATCCTGGTACTGTCGACAGCAGCCGAGGCGGAGCCGGTGACTTATGCCGGCAAGCTTGGAAAGGCCGATATCGTCGTCGAATTCACCGGCGACCCCGCGGCGCCCGGCGGCCCGCTGGCCGGCCGCTATTTCTACCGCTCGAAGGGCGTTGACATCCCGCTGCAGGCCCGGTCTCAAAGGGGCAGCAAGTTCGAACTGGCCGAGGAGGAGGCATGCGGCACCGACAATTGCGATGACGGAAAGGCCGCGCCGATTGCCGCCGTGTGGCGCCTGGCCTCATCCAGTAACGGCAAGACCCTTGAAGGCAGCTGGAACGGAAAGAAGGCGCTGCCGCTCAGATTGGAACGGGTCGCAAGTCGGCAAGTGACCGGGAACGAGCCCAGCACCCCGCTCGATCTCTACGATTTCAGCTTCATGAAGTTCTTCGCCAATGACACGCCGCTCACTATGGAAACGTCCCCTTATGACTATCTGCGGATGGACACTCAGCTCGATAACGGCAAGACGACTGGTTGGCCGGACGCAACCTACCGCTATGTCGTCGACCCCCGCACCAGGTTTGCCACGCCGCGCATTGTCGAACTGTCCGGCGACGTTCCGATCGAGGCCGCGAATGCTCTGCTGCAAGAGAGGCACTGGCGCGCAAACATCGGCGCACTGGGCTGCGTGGCGGCGCAATATGCCGGTTTCGACGAAGGCGGGCCAATTGACGGTATGAACGGCGGCACGCTCGGCGGCTATGAGGACAGCACATTCGAAGTGACGTCGCTGACTCCGCGGCTGATGAGCTGGCGGGAGTCCGGCAGCATCTTCTGCGGCGGAGCGCATCCGACCAACTATTCGGACGCCTACATCATGGATGTGCGGCGCGGCGTCCTGCTTGGCCTTCAGGACATTTTCTCGGATACGGTGGATGGCAAGCCCGGTCCTTCCCTGGCCTCCTTCGTCAAGCAGCGGCGCAAGAAACCGATCGATCAGACCGATATCGATCACGAAGCCGAATGCGGCATGGACGATCTCATCGGCGAATATCTAGCGGTCAGCCTCTGGCGTGAGGGCGACAAGCAGGTTCTGGTTTTCGGGCTCCAGACCCTGCCGCATGCCATCCAGGCCTGCGCCGACGATCTGCTGGAACTGCCGGTCTCCGAGGCACGTGACCTCTTCGAGCCTGCATTCGCAAGACTAGTCGAGCCGTAGCCGGGATGGCGCGGCGTGAGGCCGGCCGTCCGCTTTTCGCTTTATTGTGACAATGATCTATGGTTTGTCGCGCCGCGGCCAAGCCGCTGTTCCGAAGCGTTTTTTGAGGGAGTAATCGATAAATGGCGAATGAAAACTGGCCCGTTTACGGTGAGATCACCGGCCCTGTAGTGATGATCGGCTTCGGCTCGATCGGACGGGGAACGCTGCCGCTGATCGAGCGCCATTTCAAATTCGACAAGTCGCGCATGACGGTCATCGACCCGCGCGACACCGACCGTAAATTGCTCGACGAGCGCGGCATCACTTTCATGCAGGATGCGGTGACCAAAAAGAACTACAAGAAGCTGCTGACACCACTTTTGACCAATGGCGGCGGCCAGGGCTTTTGCGTCAACCTGTCGGTCGACACTTCCTCGCTTGAGCTGATGAAGCTCTGCCGCAAGCTTGGCGTCCTCTATATCGACACGGTGGTCGAACCCTGGCTCGGCTTTTATTTCGACGAGAAGGCCGACAACGCCTCACGCACCAACTATGCGCTGCGCGAGACCGTACGTACTGAAATCGCGAAGAACCCGGGCGGCACCACGGCGATCTCGTGCTGCGGCGCCAATCCGGGCATGGTCTCGTGGTTCGTCAAGCAGGCACTGGTCAATCTCGCCACAGATCTTGGCCTCGACTTCTCGGAACCCGCGCAGCACGATCGCGAAGGCTGGGCCAGGCTGATGAAGAAGGCCGGCGTCAAGGGCATCCATATCGCCGAGCGCGACACCCAGCGCACCAAGAAGCCCAAGCCGATGAACGTGTTCTGGAACACCTGGTCGGTCGAAGGCTTCATTTCGGAAGGGCTGCAGCCGGCCGAGCTCGGCTGGGGCACGCATGAGGCGTGGATGCCGAAGAACGCCAAAAGCCACAAGAACGGTTCGAAGGCCGCGATCTATCTGGAGCAGCCCGGCGCCAATACACGCGTGCGCACGTGGTGTCCGACGCCCGGCCCGCAATACGGTTTCCTGGTGACACACAACGAAGCGATCTCGATTGCCGATTTTTTCACGCTGCGCGGCAAGAAGGGCAAGGTGCAATACCGGCCGACCTGCCATTACGCCTATCATCCCTGCAACGACGCAGTGCTGTCGCTGCACGAGATGTTCGGTGTCGCCGGCAAGGCTCAGCCCGTGCATCACGTGCTCGACGAAAATGAACTGGTCGATGGCGTCGACGAACTCGGCGTGCTGCTCTACGGCCACGCCAAGAACGCCTACTGGTACGGCTCGCAGCTGTCGCTGGCCGAGGCGCGCAAGCTGGCGCCCTATCAGAACGCCACCGGCATGCAGGTCACGTCGGCGGTGCTGGCCGGCATGGTCTGGGCGCTGGAAAATCCCGAGGCCGGCATCGTCGAGGCCGACGAGATGGATTACAAGCGCTGCCTCGACGTGCAGGGCCCCTATCTCGGGCCGGTCAGGAGCTATTATACCGACTGGACACCGCTCGACAATCGGCCTGGTCTGTTTCCCGAGGATCTCGATACCAAAGACCCGTGGCAATTCCGCAACATCCTCGTTCGATAGCAGCGTTGCCTCGACACTCGGCCAGCTTGCAATCGCCCGGAAATCGGGCGATTGAAGAGGGGCGGCCTAGAGCCACGTGCGTCCATTTGGACGCACAAAGTACGCTCTAGCACTTTGAATGTGCGCATCGTGCTTTCCGAAAATCGGATCGATTTTCGGGCCGATGCGAGAGGAGAGGATCTTGAAGATGACGATTGCGCAAAGACTGCTTTCGGCTGGCATTGCCGCGGCCGCTACGGTCGCGTTGGCGGCCTGCACGACAACCGGCCCAGGCGAGCCGCCGGTGATCACGGCCAAGGGGGTTGAAGGCTCCTGGATCGACGCGCAGGGCACGGGCTTGTCGACCTTCAAGGGCGGCAGCTTCGCGACCGTCGCAACCGACACCGGCCAGAAGCTTGCCGATGGCAGCTACACCATGACCGGCGGCACCTCGGTCGAGATCCATGGCACGTCGCTGATCCGCCAGACGCCGATCAGCTTCAACTGCCTGATGGTCTCCACCAGCCAGCTCAATTGCACCAGCGCGAGCGGGCAGAATTTTGTGCTGACCAGGCGCACCTGAAATCCGATTCCGAATTTACTTTGCACAAGGGCGGCGGCTTCAAGCCGCCGTCTTCTTTTTACGCCGGCAAAGCTGATGCCGATTTCTGCTTGCATCGACTGAAACGCGATGTGAACATAGCCCAAGAGGGCTGTTACATCCCAGTCAAACAAGAGCGTTAAACGCCTCTGCGCATGACCCCGAAAATCGGAGTCGATTTTCGGAAAGGATCATGCGCAAAATAAAAATTGGTACAGCGTCCTTTGCGCGTCCCAAATGACGCGCGGCGCTGTACTCAAGTTATCCGGGAGACGAGAATGAAGAAGATTGCTGCCATCGCCGCGCTGTCGGCATCGGCGCTTGGCCTGTCGGCAGGGGTATCCTTTGCCGACTACACGCTCAACATCCTGCACATCAACGACTGGCATAGCCGCATCGAGAGCAACAACAAGTACGAATCGACCTGCTCGGCCGAGGAGGAGACCAAGGGCGAATGCGTCGGCGGCGCCGCCCGCCTGGTCACCGCGATCGCGCAGGAGCGCAAGAAGCTGGAAGGCCAGAACGTGCTGCTGCTCAGCGCCGGCGACAATTTCCAGGGCTCGCTCTTCTACACGACCTACAAAGGCAAGACCGAAGGCGAATTCCTCAACCAGATGAAATTCGATGCCGAGGCTCTCGGCAACCATGAGTTCGACGATGGCGAGTCGGCGCTGGCGCCGTTTCTCGACATGATCCAGTTTCCGGTGCTCGGCGCCAATGTGAAGGCCAGTGCGCAATCCAAGCTCGGCGACCGCGTCAAGCCGTCGATCGTGGTCGAGGTCGGCGGCCAGAAGATCGGGATCGTCGGCGCGGTCACCAACGACACGCCGGAGCTTGCCACCCCTGGCCCGAACATCGCCATTGAAGACGACGTCAAGTCGATCACCGCCGAGGTCGAGAAACTGAAGCGAGAGGGCGTCAACAAGATCATCGCGGTGACCCATATCGGCTACAAGCGCGAGCGCGACGTGATCGCCAAGATCCCGGGCGTCGACGTGGTGGTCGGCGGCCACAGCCATTCGCTGCTGTCCAACACCGACCCCAAGGCGGAAGGCCCTTATCCGACGATGGTCGACAATCCGGACGGCTACAAAGTGCCGGTCGTGCAGGCGGCGTCCTATTCGAAATATCTCGGCGAGTTCAAGGTCGTGTTCGACGACAACGGCGTCGTCAAGGAGGCCAGCGGCGATCCCATCCATCTCGACAAATCGATCACGCCCGACCCCGCCGTGCTTGCCCGCATCAAGGAACTCGGCGCGCCGATCGAGGCCTTGAAGAACAAGGAAGTCGCCGAGACCACCAAGGCGATCGACGGCAGTCGCGAAAACTGCCGCGCCCGCGAATGCGAGATGGGCAATCTGGTCTCCGACGCCGTCCTCGACCGGGTCAAGGGCCAAGGTGTCGAGATCGTCATCTCGAATGGCGGCGGCTTGCGCGCCTCCATCGACCAGGGCACCGTCACCATGGGCGAGGTTCTCACCGTCCTGCCGTTTCAGAACACGCTGGCGACCTTCCAGATCTCCGGCAAGGATTTGGTTGCCGGCCTCGAAAGCGGCCTCAGCCAGGTCGAGGACGGCGCCGGGCGCTTCCCGCAGGTTGCCGGCCTGAAATATGCGTTCGACAAATCGGCGCCGCCTAACGCACGCGTCAAATCGGTCGAGGTCATGGAAGGCGGCGCCTGGACGCCGATTAAGCCGGACAAGGATTACCTGGTCGCCACCAACAACTATGTCCGCCAGGGCGGCGACGGCTACAAGGTGTTCGCCGAGAAGGCCAAGAACGCCTATGATTACGGCCCGGGGCTGGAACAGGTCGTCGCCGACTACCTGGGCGCGCACCGGCCCTATACGCCGAAGCTCGACGGCCGCATCACCGAGATCGCCGCGACCGTGGCCCCGGCCGCAGAACCTGCCAACCCTGCCGAACCGCCAAAACCTGCTGAGGCTGCGCCGGCAAAGCCCGTTGAGCCGGCAATGCCCGAAATGCCGGCCGGCTCCGGCGACATTTCCAAGACGCCGCCGGCCGTCCCGGCTGAAACAGCGCCGGCACCCGCACCCGCCGAGCCGGCCCGGCCGGCGGCACCTGCGGCTCCGGCCACACCGGCTCCGGCGACCCCTGCTCCGGCTGAGCCGGCACCGGCCGAAAGCAGCCATGTAATCGTCGCCGGCGATACCTATTGGGATCTCGCGGTGAAGGCTTATGGCGACGGCACCAAATGGAAAATAATCTCCGATGCCAACAAAGCCTACGAGCCACGCCGCCTTCCGGTCGGCGCAACCTTGACGATCCCGGCGGCCTCGAAGTAATCCGGCCGCAGGAACGCAATGCACCCGCCCGGCAGACCGGGCGGGTGTTGCATTTCTGGGATAAGGTGCGGCCAGACGCAGCATTTGAAAACCGGCGCGGCATCGCTACTTTCGCCGCGGCACCGTTGGTTCGCGGTGTTGGAGAACCTCATGACGCTTGCCAACCCTGCTGAAATCAAAGCCGAGAAGACTGCCGCCTCGCCGTCGGCAGGGCGCCCTCTGGTCAGGACCGGCAAGGTCGGTGTCATGCTGATCAATCTCGGCACCCCGGACGGCACCGGCTTCAAGCCGATGTGGCGCTACCTCCGGGAGTTCCTGTCCGATCCGCGCGTCATCGAGCTCAACAAGGCGATCTGGTATCCGATCCTCTACGGCGTGGTCCTCACCACCCGGCCGAAGAAATCAGGGGCCAACTATGCCAGGATATGGAACCGGGAGCGCAACGAGTCGCCGCTGCGAACCTACACCCGCGCCCAGGCCGAGAAGCTCGGGCTCGCGCTCGGCGAGCTACCCAATATCGTCGTCGACTGGGCGATGCGCTACGGCAACCCTTCGACCGAGAGCGTGGCCGAGAGACTGGTCGAGCAAGGCTGCGACCGCATCCTGTCTTTCCCGCTCTATCCGCAATATTCGGCGACGACGACTGCGACTGCCAACGACCAGCTGTTTCGCGCGCTGATGAAGATGCGCCGCGCCCCGGCCATTCGCAGCGTGCCACCCTATTACAACGAGTCGGCCTATATCGAGGCGCTCGCCCGTTCGATCGAAAAGCATCTGGCGAGCCTCGACTTCGAACCGGAAATTGTCATCGCTTCCTATCACGGCATTCCGAAACCCTATTCCGACAAGGGCGACCCCTACCAGGCCCATTGCCTCGAGACGACCCGACTGCTGCGCGAAAAGCTCGGCTGGGATGAAAACAAGCTGATTACCACCTTCCAGTCGCGCTTCGGCGCGCAGGAGTGGCTGCAGCCCTACACCGACAAGACGGTCGAAAGACTAGGGCGCGAAGGCGTGAAATCGGTCGCCATCGTCAATCCAGGATTTTCCGTCGACTGCATCGAGACGCTGGACGAGATCGGCAGGGAAGCGTCCGAGACCTTCCATCATGCCGGCGGCGAAAAGTTCGCACACATCCCTTGCCTCAACGACAGTGCCGAGGGCATGGCGGTGATCGAGGCGATGGTGCGGCGCGAGCTGTCCGGCTGGGCCTGAACAGATCACCCGTCTATGCACCCGCAATCCGTGATCACCTGATTGTAACATTGCTGAAACACACTTAAGTGTTTGATGGGAATCGGTCGCGTGGAATATCCAACATGGCCGGCCTTTGAGGGGAGAGCCAAATGGGTTTCAGTGGTTTTGATATCGCGCTTCTTGTTCTTGTCGCCCTTGTCGTGCTGGTGCTTATCAAGGGCATCCGAACAATTCCGCAAGGCTATAATTATACCGTCGAACGTTTTGGCCGTTACACCAAGACATTGAACCCGGGCCTCAACCTGATCGTGCCTTTCGTCGACCGTGTCGGCGCCAAGATGAACATGATGGAGCAGGTGCTCGACGTACCGACGCAGGAGATCATCACCCGCGACAATGCCACCGTTGCCGTCGATGGCATCGCCTTCTATCAGGTGCTCAACGCGGCGCAGGCCGCCTACCAGGTCTCCGGCCTGCAGAATGCGATTCTCAATCTCACGATGACCAACATCCGCACCGTGATGGGCTCGATGGACCTCGACGAACTTTTGTCGAACCGCGACGCCATCAACGAGCGCCTGCTGCGCGTCGTTGACGAGGCGGCGCATCCCTGGGGCATCAAGATCACTCGTGTCGAGATCAAGGACATCAACCCGCCGGCCAATCTCGTCGAATCGATGGGCCGACAGATGATGGCCGAGCGCAATAAGCGCGCGCAGATCCTCGCCGCCGAAGGCCTCAAGCAATCGCAGATCCTGGAGGCCGAAGGCCGCAAGGAAGCCGCCTTCCGCGATGCCGAGGCGCGCGAGCGCTCGGCCGAGGCTGAAGCACGCGCCACGCAGGTGGTGTCGGAGGCGATTTCCAAAGGCGACGTGCAGGCGCTCAACTACTTCGTCGCGCTGAAATACACCGAAGCGCTGACCAGGATCGGCTCAGCGACAAACAGCAAGCTCGTGCTGATGCCGATGGAAGCCTCATCGCTGATCGGCACGCTCGGCGGAATTGGCGAAATCGCCAAAGAAGTTTTCCGAAGCGAAGGCACCGCCGGTGCCGCACGACAGGCCGCCCGCCCGCCGGTCGTTCGCCCGAGCGAAACCTGAGGCCACAGCCATGCTCGGCCGCATTGTTTCCGAACTCGGCCCGTGGAGCTGGATGGTCCTCGGCTTCGTCCTGCTGGTAATGGAGGTCATCGCGCCGGGCATTTTCATGCTGTGGATCGGCATTGCCGCGCTGTTGATAGGCGTCGTCTCACTGCTCATCTGGGATGCCGGTTTCTGGACCTGGCAAGTCCAGGTCCTCGCCTTCCTCGCGCTGTCGCTGGTCTCGGCCTATGTCGGCAAGCGGCTGGTGGGCGGGCGCCATGATGAAACCGACCAGCCCCTGCTCAACCGTCGCGGCGCACAGATGGTCGGCCGGACGGCGACCCTTGCCGAGCCGATCAAGGACGGGCGCGGCCGCATAAAGCTGGGCGACACGTTGTGGCGCGTCTCCGGCCCTGACCTGCCGGCCGGCACGCAGGTGCGCGTGACGGGCGCCGCTGATACCGACCTGGAACTGACGGTCGAGGCGGTCTAGAAACCCGCTAGGCAGCACCGATGCGCAGCAGGTCGTGCAGATGGACGAGCCCGATCGGCCGCCTGCCTTCGACCACCATCAGGCTGGTGATAGCCGAGTCGTTGATCGTCTGCAGCGCCGTCGCAACAAGCGTGTCGGGCGCGGCCATTTTCGGCTCTCTGGTCATCACCTGATCGACGCTCATTGCCAGGAGATCGCTGCCGATATGGCGCCTGATGTCGCCATCGGTGATGATGCCGATCAGCTTGCCGTCCGCGGCAGTCACGGCCACGCAGCCAAACCCCTTGCGCGACAATTCGAGGATTGCCTCGCGCATGCCGGTACCTGACGATACCAGCGGCAGCCTGTCGCCGACATGCATGATCTCGCGGATCTGCGTCAGGTTGGCTCCGAGCTGGCCGCCGGGATGGAACGTGCGGAAATGGTCCGGGGTGAAGCCGCGTGCCTCGAGCAGCGCTATGGCCAGCGCATCGCCCATCACCATTTGCAGCAGCGTCGAGGTCGTCGGCGCAAGCCCGTGCGGACAGGCTTCCGGTGCTCGCGGCAGCAGAAGCACCACGTCGGCCGCGCGCGCCAGCGCCGATTTTTCGCCCGCGGTGACCGCGACCAGCGGGATCGAGAAGCGCCTCGAATAGGCGATGATGCCCTTGAGCTCGAGGCTTTCGCCCGACCACGACAGCGCGATGATGGCGTCGTTCCTGGCGATCATGCCGAGGTCGCCGTGATTGGCTTCGGCAGGGTGAACGAAGAAGGCCGGCGTGCCGGTCGAGGCGAGCGTTGCGGCGATCTTCGAGCCGATATGGCCGCTTTTGCCGACCCCGGTGACGATGACGCGGCCATCGATCTGCGACACCATGCCGACGGCTCGTGCGAACGGCTCGGCCAGCCCGTTTTCGAGAGCGTCTGCCAGTGCCGCGACGCCGGCCTGCTCCGTCGCCACGGTTCTCAGCGCCGAGGCAATCGCGGCCTGCCCGTCATGCCGCTTCCTGTCTGGGGATTTCACGTCCATGGACGATGCGATTAGCGCTTCGGCGCGCGCCTGTCCAACGGAATTGCCGTCCCGAACCTCCTGGCGGGCCATGCCTCAACGCTCCGTTAACCATCCCCATTTACGGTTTCGTAAGTATGGCGCGCGTGCGCCGCGCAAGCAGTGGTGCCGATGTCCGGGTTTCAGCCTCAAAACAAAATGGGACGAAAGGGCAAGGCGGTCTGCGCTTTGCTGCTGGCAACCAGTGTCTTTGCGTTGTCGCGGCCGGCACTGCTTTGCGCCCAGGAAACCGAGCTGCGCGGCGAGGTTTCGGAATCGACAATCCTGGACGACCAGCAGTACAAGATCAGGCAATCGAGCATAGCCGGAACCCAAGCCGCGCAGGCTGCTGCAACCGCCAACGACAATACGCCGCTGCCTACCTATCGCCCGGCCAGCCAAGGGGCGTTGCCTGACGACGGCACGGGCGAGGCGGCCACAACCGGCGGCACTTTCGATCAACCAGCGGCCAGCGGCGACCCATTTCCCGACAACCCTGCTCCGCCACCCCGACGGCGGCCAAGCGCGACGCCACGCGCCGCCAATGCGGCCAACGCCGAAGACGAGACCGCTGACAGCCAGAAGCGCAAGAGAGCCGCGACTGCAGCCGCGGCGGCGACCGATGACACCGATACCGCCGCTATAGACGAGCAGGATACGGTCAACCGCCGTGCCGTCACCATCGATTCCGCCGAGAGGCTCAGGCTCGACCCCGGCGCCGAGCGCACCGAAGCCATCGAAGGCCAGAACAAAAAGAACGAGGACGACCCGTTCGCCGCCACCGGCATCAAGCTCGGCTCTTTCGTAATCCGGCCGACGCTCGAGCAAGGCCTGACGTCTTCGACAAACGCCGATTCGAGCAGCCTCGGCAAGCCGGCCTTGCTGTCGGAAACGACTCTGCGCTTCAACGCCGTCTCCGACTGGCGGGAGAATTCGGCGACGGTTGAGGGCTATGGCATCTTCCGCGAAACCTTGTCCGGCTATGACATTCACGAGGCGCAAGGCCGCGTCGACGGCACACTCAACATCGATCTCGACAATGATCTGCGCGCCATCGCCAAGCTGGGCTATGAGGCCGTGCCCGAATCGGCCTCGGCGCCGGACGCGGTCGTCGGCGCCGTTGGCCAGCCGGTGCGCCAGACCGTGAACGGCAGTCTCGCCGTCGAGAAGGATGCCGGCAAGATGCGCTTCGCGCTGACCGGCGCGGTCGAGCACGACATCTTTGGCGACGCCAAGCTTTCGTCGGGCGGATCGCTGTCGCAGAAGGGCCGCGACTCGACGCTCTACACGGCCATTTTGCGTACCGGTTACGAGATCTCGCCTGCCATCACCCCGTTCACCGAAATCGAGATCGGCCGGCGCGCTTATGATTTGCGCGTCGATCCAAACGGCTTCCAGCGCTCCTCGACCAGGCTTGGCGCACGGGCCGGCGTCGAGCTCGATCTCCGCGAGAAGCTTACCGGCGAGTTCTCGGTCGGCTGGCTGCGCGAAGCTATCGACGACGATGCCCTGCCGGCTATTTCGGGCGCGACGGTCAATGCCGATCTCAAATGGTCGCCGGAACGCGGCACCACGATCGGGCTCACCGCACAGACGACCGCTGAGAACACGACGAATGCGGGCGAAAGCGGCGATATGCTCTATTCCGGCAGCCTCACCGGCGAGCGGCAGATCCGCGCCAACCTGACCGGAAATGCCGCTGTCGGCCTCGAATGGCGCGACTATACCGGCTCCGACGATCATGATTTGACGCTGAGCGCCGAGGCTGGGCTGACGTGGTGGCTGAACCGCTACACCGGGCTCACCACCCGCGCCAGGACGGAAAAACTGACCAGCAACCTGATTGGGCGCGACTACACGGCCAACAGTATCTTCGTCGGCTTGAAGTTGCAGCGCTAAATGCATGTCGCGCAAAAGTGTGCAGCGGTTTTGCGATAACGACTTGCCTAAAACAAGAAACCTGAAGCGCGTCGCATGAGGCCGGTCGAACGCGGCGCGCTTTAGCCGATCAGCGCGGCAACCGGTGTTGAAACTACAAGGCTATGCCGCGGCGTTCTGACGGCGCGAGTTCGTCGAGAAGCGTGCGAATGACACCGGCCATGCTGGCATTCATGTCTCTGCGCCACAGTGCGAAGGCAACGTTGGCCTCGACGAAGCCTTCGGGCGAGCCGCAGTCGAACGTCCGCCCGCGGTAGTGGTAGCCGTAGAAGGGCTGTTGCTTCTGCAGCTTCAGCATTGCATCGGTGAGCTGGATCTCGTTGCCGGCGCCTTTTTCCTGACCTTCGAGTATCTTGAATATCTCCGGCTGCAGGATATAGCGCCCGTTGATGTAGAGGTTCGACGGCTCCGTGCCGGTCTTCGGCTTTTCCACCATGCCGGTGATGCGGAAACCGTGATGCGCGTCCTCGCCGCGGCCGACAATGCCGTATTTGTGCGCCTCGGCCGGATCGCATTCCTGCACGGCGACGATGTTGTTGCCGGTCTCGGCGTAAAGCTCGACCATGTCCTTCATGCAGCTTTTTTCCGACTGCATGATCATGTCGGGCAATAGCAGCGCAAAGGGCTCGTCGCCGACGAGCTCGCGCGCGCACCAGACGGCGTGGCCAAGGCCGAGCGGTACCTGCTGGCGGGTGAAGCTGGTCTGCCCCGGCGCCGGTTGCAGCCGCTGCAGGCGGGCGAGCTGGTCGTCCTTGCCGCGCTGCGCAAGCGTGTCGTAGAGCTCGAACTGGACATCGAAGTGATCCTCGATGACCGCCTTGTTGCGGCCGGTCACGAAGATGAAATGCTCGATCCCGGCATCGCGCGCCTCATCGACCACATACTGGATGACCGGCCTGTCGACGACCGTCAGCATTTCCTTGGGAATGGCCTTGGTAGCAGGGAGAAAGCGCGTGCCGAGACCGGCAACCGGGAACACTGCCTTGCGAACTCTCTTCATGTGCCAATTATCCATTTGCATGCCTGTTCGGCAATCCCGATTCGAGACATTTTCATGCCGAAATCGAGGATTACTGAACGGCGGGTCATAAATCTCAGCTGGTAAAGCATTGACGCATCTTTTCACCCCGCACGGCACCTATGGTAAACCAAATGCTAACCGGGTTCGGCGATGAATAGTCTTCCTGAGATGAAGAAGGAGGAAAAGATGTCCGTTCGCAACGCCGCAAGGCGCTTCACCAGCGTCCTGACGGCCGCCAGCCTCTCGCTTGCTTTGCTCATGCCCAGCGGGCCGGCTTTTGCCGATGCCGGCTTCCGCCAATGGGTCGCCAGCTTCCGTGCTACCGCCGTGGCGAGCGGCGTTTCCGGCTCCGTCTACGACCAGGCATTCAAGGGCATCAACGATGCTGACCCGGTGGTACTGGAAAAGGCCCGTACTCAACCCGAATTCACCGCACCCGCCTGGGATTATTTCGACAACCGCGTCCATGACCAGTCGGTCGCCGTCGGCCAGCAGATGGCAAGGAAATGGAAGCCTTGGCTGGACAGGATCGAGGCAAGATACGGCGTCGACCGCTACATCCTGCTGGCCATCTGGTCTATGGAATCGAACTACGGCGAAACTCTCAAGCGCGATGATATCATGCGCAATGTCGTGCGCTCGCTGGCGACGCTTGGTTATGCCGATCCGAAGCGAGCGAAATTTGCCCGCACCCAGCTGATCGCGGCGCTGAAGATCCTGCAGACCGGCGACATCGACGAAAGCCATCTCAGCGGCTCATGGGCCGGCGCGATGGGCCATACCCAGTTCATCCCCACCAGCTACCAGTCCTATGCGGTCGATATGGACGGCAACGGCAAGCGCGACATCTGGAATTCGATTCCCGACGCACTGGCGACAGCCGCCAATTTGCTGAGGAAGAACGGCTGGCAGGCAGGCAAGACCTGGGGTTATGAGGTCAGCCTTCCGGACGGCAAGAAGCTGCCCGGAGGCTCAAAGTCGCTGTCGCAATGGCAGGCGCTGGGGGTCAGCCGTGCCAACGGCAAGCCGTTCAAGAACGGTGCGGACAAGGCGACGTTGAAGCTGCCCGGCGGCAGCGGCGGGCCGGCTTTCCTGATGATCAAGAATTTCTCGGTCATCAAGCGTTACAACAATGCCGACAAATATGCGCTCGCCGTGGGCCTTCTTGCCGACGAAATTGCCGGCTATGGCGGGCTTGTGCAGGACTGGAAGCGACCGTTTACCAAGCTCTCCTTCGAGGAAAGGCAGGAGCTTCAGAAGCGACTTTCCGAGCACGGCTATTACGACGGCAAGTTCGACGGCAAGATCGGTGACGGATCGAAAACCGCCATCATGGCCTTCCAAGCAAAGGCTGGCTTGACCCAGGACGGGTATCCGAGCAAGGAAGTGCTCAAATGGCTCAGGCAGAACTAGAGCCGGTTGCGGGATGGAGAGGGTGATTGGTTTCGGCTGCGCGCATCCGGTTAATCGTTCGTCGCGTGCCGATCCTCGTTCTGGCGATCGCCGTTCTGGCGGTCGGCGGCGCCAGTGCCTTTCATACCGCGGCCATGGCGCAGGAGCCGGAAAGTCGTGGCTGGTCGCTGCGCGACCTGTTGTTTCCGCGCAGAAGCGAGCGGTTTGAGCAGCCGCCGCCCGAATTCCAGAGAGAATTCCAGAGAACAAAGCCCAGGCCCAAGCTGAGAAAGCCCCGGTCAGTTAGCCGGCCGCCGCCGGCCGAGCCGACAACCCCAGTAGTCGAGAAGGCGCCGGATGCACGCGTCGTTCTGGTGGTCGGCGATTTCATGGCGTCTGGGCTGGCTGAGGGGCTCGACGCCGCCTTTGCCGAAAACACTGGCGTCAGGATCGTCGTCCGTGCCAACGGATCGTCCGGCTTCGTGCGTGACGATGTCTACAACTGGCCAGAACAGGTCAAGTCGCTGATCGCTGCCGAAAAACCGGCAGCCGTCGTCGTCATGCTCGGATCCAACGACCGGCAGCAGATGCGCGTCGGCGATGTACGCGAGCAGCCGCGATCCGAAAACTGGACCAAGGAATACGAGCGCCGGACCGATGCGTTCGGCAAGGCCATCGCCGCAACCAAGGTGCCGTATCTGTGGGTCGGCATGCCGGCCTTCCGGGTCTCGAAAATGACCTCCGACATGCTGGCCTTCAACGACATCTTCCGCTCGTCCGCCGAAAGCCACGGCGGCGAATTCGTCGACGTCTGGGACGGGTTCGTCGACGAGAACGGCGCCTTCATCACCAGCGGACCGGACATCAACGGCCAATCGGTGCGCCTGCGCTCCGACGACGGCATCAACATGTCGAAGGCCGGCAAGCGCAAGCTCGCCTTCTATACCGAAAAGCCGCTGATGAAGATCCTGGGGCTGGCCGCGCCAGGAAGCGTGGTGACGGCTTCTGCCCCGGCCGGCGCTCCCGTCGAGGCGCCGGCACCTGCCGCGGCACCGATAGCTGTCGATCGCACCGTGCCGATGCTGCTCAGCGATCCGGCGCTGGACGGCGGCTCGGAACTTCTCGGCGCCGCCCCGCCGGCAAAAGCTGACAAGAATTTGCCGGGCGAAAGGCTGATCGTCGAGGGCAAGGCGCCCGACGCCTCACCGGGCCGCGCCGACGATTTCTCCTGGCCGCCCAAGACACAGCCTGCGACGGCGGCCGCATCCGATACGACGACGGCGATCCGCCAGTAAACAGAACCTCTTCGGAACGGGCTCAGCGCGGCAGCACGCTCGATCCCATCAGCGCCTCGTCGATGGCGCGCGCCGCCTGGCGACCCTCGCGGATCGCCCAGACGACCAGCGACTGGCCGCGCCGCACGTCGCCCGCCGCATAGAGCCTTTCGACGCTGGTCCTGTAGTCCCGGTCATTGGCCTCGACATTCTTCGAACGGCGGCTGTCGGTGACGATCTTCATCTGCCCGTCGAGTTCCGAGATCGGCCCGCGAGCGGCTGGCCCGGCAAAGCCGATGGCGATGAACGCGAGATCGGCGCGGATGACGAATTCCGTGCCCGCGATCGGCTTGCGCTTTTCGTCGACCTCGCAGCATTTGACCCCGGTCAGCTGGCCGTCTTCGCCGATGAATTCAAGCGTCGCCACCTGGAATTCGCGCTCGGCGCCTTCGGCCTGCGACGATGACGTGCGCATCTTGGTCGCCCAGTAGGGCCAGACCGACAGCTTGTCCTCCTTTTCCGGCGGCTGCGGCCGGATGTCGAGCTGGGTGACGCGTACCGCGCCCTGGCGGAAGGCGGTGCCGACGCAGTCTGAGGCAGTGTCGCCGCCGCCGACGACGACGACGTGCTGGCCGCCGGCGACGATCGGGCGCGACGGCCATGCCACCGACTGGATCGGCTCGCCGCCGATACGCTTGTTCTGCTGCACCAGATACGGCATGGCGTCGTGCACGCCGTCGAGATCGTCGCCCGGGATGTTGGCCGGGCGCGGCGTTTCGGAGCCGCCGCAATAGAGCACGGCGTCATATTCGGCGAGCAGTTCGGCGACCGGCTTGTCGACGCCGACATTGACGCCGCAATGGAAGCTGACACCTTCGCCCTGCATCTGCTCGATGCGCCGGTCGATATAATGCTTCTCGATCTTGAAATCGGGGATGCCGTAGCGCATCAGCCCGCCCGGCCGGCTCTCGCGCTCATAGACGTGAACGTCATGGCCGGCGCGGCCGAGTTGCTGGGCAGCCGCCATGCCTGCCGGCCCCGAGCCGATGATCGCGACGCGCTTGCCGGTCTTCCGTTCCGGCGGATAGGGCCGGATATGGCCGGTTTCATAGGCTTTGTCGGCAATGGCCTGCTCGATGGTCTTGATGGCGACCGGAATATCCTCGAGGTTCAGCGTGCAGGCTTCCTCGCAAGGTGCGGGGCAGATGCGGCCGGTAAATTCCGGAAAATTGTTGGTCGAATGCAGGTTGCGGATCGCGTTTTCCCAGTCGCCATTGTAGACGAGGTCGTTCCAGTCCGGGATCTGGTTGTGGATCGGGCAGCCGGTCGGTCCATGGCAATAAGGAATGCCGCAATCCATGCACCGCGCGGCCTGTTTCTCGACCTCCTTGTCCGACATCGGCAGCGTGAACTCGCGGAAATGCCGGATGCGGTCGGAAGCCGGCTGGTACTTGTGCACCTGCCGGTCGATCTCGAGAAACCCTGTTACCTTGCCCATAGTCCAGTCCCTGCTGTCCGGAAGGCACGCCTGGCGACGCACCCGTTAACCTCATAAGGCAGCTGTGGCAACCTTCAGTCCGAGGTCAGGATTGTTGATGAAGATGGTTGCCGGGACGCATGGCCTCCCGGCAATTTCCAAATCTATTCCGCCGCCACGTTCATGCGCATCCGCTCCATCTCGATCAGCGCGCGGCGGTATTCGACCGGCATGATCTTCCGGAATTTCGGCCGGAAAGTCGCCCAGTCGTCGAGGATTTCGCGACCTCGTACCGAGCCGGTGTAGTGGACGTGGTTGGAGATCAGCTGGTAGAGCCGCTCCTCGTCATGGCTGGTCATATCGCCGGATACGTCGACACGGCCCTTATGGTCGAGATCGCCGCCATGGTGGAGCAGCTTTTCCATCAGGTCGTCCTCTTCCGGAACCGGCTCCAGCTCGACCATCGCCATGTTGCAGCGTTCGGCGAAATCACCCGCCTCGTCGAGCACATAGGCGACGCCGCCCGACATGCCGGCGGCGAAGTTGCGGCCGGTCTGGCCGATGACGACGACGATACCGCCAGTCATGTATTCGCAACCATGGTCGCCGACGCCTTCAACGACGGCGGCGACACCCGAATTGCGCACGGCAAAACGCTCGCCGGCAACGCCGCAGAAATAGGCCTCGCCCTCGGTTGCGCCGTAGAGCACGGTATTGCCGACAATAATGGATTCGGCAGCAACGATTTTCGTGTTCTCCGGCGGGCGGATGACAATGCGGCCACCCGACAGGCCCTTGCCGACATAGTCGTTGGCGGCGCCCACCAGTTCGAACGAGACACCGCGCGCCAGGAAGGCGCCAAAGGACTGGCCGGCCGTGCCGGTGAGCTTGACCGAGATCGTGTCCTCGCGCAGGCCCTTGTGCTTGAAGCGCTTTGCCACCTCGCCCGACAGCATGGCGCCGGTCGAACGGTCGACGTTGCGGATCGGCAGTTCGATACTGACCGGCTGCCTGGCTTCGAGCGCCGGCTTTGCGAGTTCGATCAGCTTGCGGTCGAGCACGTCGTCGATCGGATGCTTCTGCCGCTCGGTCCAGTGCACCGCCTCGTGCGGCGCATCGGGCTTGTAGAACATCTTGCTGAAGTCGAGCCCGCGTGCCTTCCAGTGCTGGATCAGCTCGCGCTTTTCCAGAAGGTCGGTGTCGCCGATGATCTGGTCGAGATGGGTGTAGCCCATCTCGGCAAGCAGCGCCCGCACCTCTTCCGCCACATAGAAGAAGAAGTTGATGACGTGCTCGGGCGTGCCCTTGAAGCGCTTGCGCAGCACCGGGTCCTGTGTCGCGACGCCGACGGGGCAGGTGTTGAGATGGCACTTGCGCATCATGATGCAGCCGGCCGCGATCAACGGCGCGGTCGAAAAGCCGAACTCGTCGGCGCCGAGCAGTGCGCCGATAATGACGTCACGCCCGGTGCGCAGGCCGCCATCGACCTGCAGCGCGACGCGCGACCTGAGGCCGTTGAGCACCAGCGTCTGGTGCGTCTCGGCAAGGCCCATCTCCCACGGGCTGCCGGCATGCTTGAGCGAGGTCAGCGGCGAGGCACCGGTGCCGCCGTCATAGCCTGATATGGTGATGTGGTCGGCACGCGCCTTGGCGACGCCGGCCGCAACCGTGCCGACGCCGACTTCCGAGACCAGCTTGACCGATACGTCGGCCGCCGGATTGACGTTCTTCAGGTCGTAGATGAGCTGCGCCAGATCCTCGATCGAATAGATGTCGTGATGCGGCGGCGGCGAGATCAGGCCGACGCCCGGCGTCGAGTGCCTGACCTTTGCTATGGTCGCATCGACCTTGTGACCCGGCAGCTGGCCGCCCTCGCCTGGCTTCGCCCCTTGCGCGACCTTGATCTGCATCATGTCGGAATTGACAAGATACTCCGCCGTGACGCCAAAGCGTCCCGAGGCGACCTGCTTGATCGCCGAGCGTTCGGGGTTCTTGCCGCCGCCCGGCAGTGGCAGATAGCGATCGGCCTCTTCGCCGCCCTCGCCGGTGTTCGACTTGCCGCCGATGGCGTTCATGGCGCGCGCCAGCGTCGTGTGCGCTTCCCTTGAGATCGAGCCGAAGGACATCGCCCCGGTCGAGAAGCGCTTGACGATATCGGCCGCCGGCATCACCTCGTCGAGCTTGACCTTCTTGCGCCCGGTCTCTTGCGCAAGCTTGATCTTGAACAGGCCGCGAATGGTCTGCGCCTGCGCCGTCTCGCTGTCGATCTGGGCGGAATAGTCCTTGAACGTCTCCCACGAGCCTTGGCGCACGGCGTGCTGCAAGGTCGCCACTGCGTCGGGCGACCAGATATGGGCCTCGCCGCGCATGCGGAACATGTATTCGCCGCCGACCTCGAGGCTGTTGCGCAGCACCGGGTCGTTGCCGAAGCCGTCGGTGTGGCGGCTGACCGTTTCGGCGGCGATCTCGTCCAGCCCGACGCCTTCGATCAGCGTCGCCGTGCCGGTGAAGTACTTCTGCACGAAATCCGACTTGAGCCCGATGGCGTCGAAGATCTGCGCGCCGCAATAGGACTGGTAGGTCGAGATGCCCATCTTGGACATCACCTTGAGGATGCCCTTGCCGATCGACTTGATGTAGCGGGAGACGACCTCGTAGGCATCGACCTCCGCTGGCAATTCGCCACGCTTGTGCATGTCGAGCAGCGTGTCGAAAGCGAGATAGGGATTGATCGCCTCGGCGCCGTAGCCGGCGAGACAGCAGAAATGATGCACCTCGCGCGGCTCGCCGGATTCCACGACGAGCCCAACCGAGGTGCGCAATCCCTTGCGGATCAAATGATGGTGCACGGCCGCCGTTGCCAGCAGCGCCGGAATGGCAATGCGATCCGGCCCGAGCTGACGGTCCGAAAGGATGATGATGTTGTAGCCGCCGGCGACCGCCGCCTCGGCGCGCTCGCACAGCCGGTCGATGGCGCCCTGCATGCCGGCCGCGCCTTCATTCGAACCGTAAGTGATGTCGATCGTCTTGGTGTCGAAACGGTCTTCGGTGTGGCCGACGGAGCGCAGCTTCTCCAGATCGCCGTTCGTCAGGATCGGTTGGCGCACTTCGAGCCGCTTGCGGCGCGAATTGCCGACAAGATCGAAGATGTTGGGCCGCGGCCCGATGAAGGACACCAGGCTCATCACCAGCTCCTCGCGGATCGGGTCGATCGGCGGATTGGTGACCTGTGCGAAGTTCTGCTTAAAATAGGTGTAGAGCAGCTTCGATCTGTCCGACATTGCCGAAATCGGCGTGTCGGTACCCATCGAGCCGACGGCTTCCTGGCCGGTGGTCGCCATCGGCGACATCAACAGCTTGGTGTCCTCCTGGGTGTAGCCAAACGCCTGCTGGCGGTCGAGCAGTGAGACATCCCTGCGCAGGGCGCGCGGCTCGACCGGGTTCAGATCCTCGAGGATGAGCTGTGTGTTGGCGAGCCAGCTCTTGTAGGGATGCCTGGTCGCGATCTCCGACTTGATCTCCTCGTCGGAAACGATGCGGCCCTTGTCCAGGTCGATCAGCAGCATGCGGCCGGGCTGCAGCCGCCACTTCTTGACGATCCTTTCCTCCGGCACTGGCAGCACGCCGGCTTCCGAAGCCATGATGACGCGGTCGTCATCGGTGACGATGTAGCGCGCCGGCCGCAGCCCGTTGCGGTCGAGCGTGGCACCGATCTGGCGGCCGTCGGTGAAGGCAACCGCCGCTGGCCCGTCCCACGGCTCCATCAGCGCTGCGTGATACTCGTAGAAGGCCTTGCGGTCCTGACCCATCAGCTTGTTGCCGGCCCAGGCTTCCGGGATCAGCATCATCATGGCGTGGGCGAGCGAATAGCCGCCCTGCGTCAGGAATTCGAGCGCGTTGTCGAAGCAGGCGGTGTCGGACTGCCCTTCATAGGAGATCGGCCACAGCTTCGAGATGTCGTTGCCGAACAGTTCGGAATCGACCGAAGCCTGCCGCGCCGCCATCCAGTTGACGTTGCCGCGCAGGGTGTTGATCTCGCCATTGTGGGCGACCATGCGGTAGGGATGCGCCAGCTTCCACGACGGGAACGTGTTGGTCGAGAAGCGCTGGTGGACAAGGATCAGCGCCGTCTCGAAACGCGGGTCGGTGAGGTCCTTGTAGTAGGCGCCGACCTGATAGGCCAGGAACATGCCCTTGTAGACGATGGTCCGCGACGACATCGAGACGACATAGAAGCCGTTATCGACGCCTTTGGTCTCCTCATGGATGCGACCGGAGATGACCTTGCGCAGGATGTAGAGCCGCCGCTCGTAATCGTCGTCGTTCTCGATCTCGGCGCCGCGGCCCAGGAACACCTGCCGGTGCACCGGCTCGGAAGCGGCGATGTCGGGCGCCTTCGACAGCGATGAATTGTCGACTGGCACGTCGCGAAAGCCGAGCAGCGGCTGGCCCTCGAGCTGCGCCACCTCGGCGATGATGCCTTCGATATGCGCCTGCAGCTCCGGGTCGCGCGGCATGAACACGTGGCCGACGGCGTAGTGGCCGGGCTTCGGCAGTTCGACCCCTTGCTTGGCCATCTCCTCGCGGAAGAAGCGGTCCGGCAGCTGCACCAGCACGCCGGCGCCGTCGCCCATCAGCGGATCGGCGCCGACCGCGCCGCGATGCGTCAGGTTTTCGAGCACGGCAAGGCCGTCCTCGACGATCTGGTGCGACTTCACGCCCTTCATGTTGACGATGAAGCCGACGCCGCAGGCATCATGCTCGTTGCGCGGATCATAGAGGCCGTGCGCAGCATAGCCGGTGTTGGTTCGCCCAATATTGGTCGGGGACGGATTTTTGACGGCTGCCGCTGTCGTCTGCGCGGCCTTCGTCGCAGATGGCGTCATATCCGTCATCGTCCTGTCCTCCGTTCCGTCCCCTTCGGGCGCTGGTTTCCGTCGGGAAGCGCGTGGCTCCCCTTTCAATCTGCGGCACGTCTTGCGAAATTCTTGCCGACCGTGCGGCTTTCCGCATGGTTCGCATATGGTATTCGTACAGGCCGGAGCCAGACTGTCTAGCTGTCGCTCGCGGCAATGGCCGCAGAGGCGCAATCATATGCCAATGCGGCCAGTTTTGTGCGACAAAATAAGACAGCACTACTGTCCTAAATTTTTATGACAGAAATTTTGGATGCACACAAGACCGATTCAAAAAATTCTTGAAGCTTTCGCGACAGAAAATTGCGCGGAACGCAGTGTCAGCGTAACCTTCAGTCGCTGCATCTACGCTCATGCGTTTCGCTGGCTTTAGCGGATTTTCGGTATCTGCCACTTGCGGCCGGCATGCGAAAGCGGCCAAGCTCGCACCGATTTCCCCAGCATAGGCAGACGCATGATTTTCGCTTCCGACAATTGGGCAGGCGCCCATCCCCGTATCGCTGCCGGCCTGTCGGCCCATGCCGACGGCTTCTCCACCGCCTATGGCGACGGCGTCCTCGACAAGGCAGTTTACCGGCGCTTCAATGAGATCTTCGAATGCGAAGTCGCGGTGTTTTTCGTCGCCACCGGCACCGCTGCCAATTCGCTGTCGCTGACTACCTATAACAAGCCAGGCGGCATTTCCTTCTGCCATCGCGAATCGCACATCATCGAGGACGAATGCGGTGCACCGGAATATTTCACCGGCGGTTCGCGGCTTTGTACAGTCGAAGGCGCACTCGGCAGGATCGATGCCGGCAATCTGGAACGGGCGGTGGACCGTTTCGCACCCGAAAACGTCCATTCCGGGCGGCCGGTTGCCGTTTCGATCACCCAGTCGACCGAAGTCGGCACCGTCTACACACTGAACGAAATCGCCAGGATTTCGGCGATCGCAAAGCAGCATGGACTGCCGCTGCACATGGATGGGGCCCGCTTTGCCAATGCGCTCGTCGCGCTGGAAACGACGCCGGCCGAAATGACCTGGAAGCATGGCGTTGACATCCTCTCCTTCGGCGGCACCAAGAATGGCTGTTGGTGCGCCGAGGCGATCGTGCTGTTCGACCTCGAGCGAGCCAAGGAATTGGCCTTTTTGCGTAAGCGCGCGGCCCAGCTGTTCTCGAAATCGCGCTTCATCGCCGCGCAATTCGATGCTTATTTCAGGGGTGGGCTGTGGCTCGACACAGCACGGCACGCCAATGCGATGGCGGCACGGCTTGCCGCGGCGATAGAAGATTCCCCTTCGGCCCGGCTGGCCTGGCTGCCGCAGGCGAACGAGGTCTTCGCAGTCATGAAAAAGGCCGAGGCCGAAAGAATGCAAGCGGCAGGGGCGGCCTTCCACGACTGGCACAGGCCGCTCGGCTACGACGGCTACATTGGCGAAGACGAAGCGCTCTATCGGTTTGTCACCAGCTTCGCGACCACGCCCGACGAGGTCGACCGTTTCGGCTACCTGCTCGCCGGATAGCAAGCCTTGCCCACCAGCAAAAAGAGCGGCGCATTGCTGCACCGCCCTTTCTTCCCGGGGAGTTGGCGTCCCGGAGTTTAGCTGCCTGGCTTAGGCGGCAGTCTTGGCCTCGATCTGCTTGGCCTTGGCCGGAGCCGAGGTGATCGCGATCTTGCGCGGCTTCAGCTCTTCGGGGATGTTGCGCTTGAGGTCGACGAAGAGCAGGCCGTTCTTCAGCGCGGCGCCGACAACCTCGACGTGATCGGCAAGCTGGAAGCGGCGCTCGAAGGCTCGGCTGGCGATACCGCGATAGAGCAGTTCGGAGCCTTCGCCATTGCCTTCCTCCTTGCGCTCACCCTTGACGGTCAGCACATTGCGGTGAGCTTCGATCGAAATCTCATCTTCCGAGAAGCCGGCCACAGCCATCGAGATGCGATAGGCATCCTCGCCCGTGCGCTCGATGTTGTAAGGCGGATACGTCTGGCCTTCCGGCTGCGCAAGCGAATCGAGCATGGTGAACAACCGGTCAAAACCGACGGTCGAACGGTAGAGCGGGGAAAAATCAACGTGACGCATAGTGTGTTCTCCTGTTGAGCAACAAGGTTGCGTATGGCCGGTGCGAAACCCGTGACGGCGTTCCGGATGGGCCAGCGGCCCCGACATTGGCGACCGCATGCCAAATTTGGGAAGCCGGCGACGGCATTTCAAGATTTTCCCGCGTCCGAACGGGACCGGTCCCCGGCCCACGTCCCGATGCCGATGAACGGCAGATGAACCGTGGCTTCGGCGAGCGTTCAGCCGGGCGGCACTAAAACTGTTCTCGAGATCACGAACAGGTCGCCGGAAAAGGCGACACGACGAGGCCGAACCGGGTGTAACGTCCCTTCCTCCCGGTCGACAGAGGCCGGAAGCACGCCAAGGCTGCTTCCGGCCTTACTTGTTCGCTGCCTGGCGGTCGACCTCCCCGGCGTCCCGAATTCCTTTGCTTTTGGCGCATGGGCGTTTATGCCTGACTTGCGCCCACGCCGGCACCGACACCAACCAAAAACCGCATGACCGATCTTCTCCACCAGCCCCCTCTCTTCCAGGAAACTCCGGGCAATCCGCTGCCGGAAAACGCGGCCGGCGGCTTCTTCACCACGCGCGACGGCAAGAAGATCCGCTATGGGCTGTTTGCCGCGGTTGCCCGCCCGATGAAGGGCACCGTCGTCGTCCTGACCGGCCGCAACGAGTGCATCGAGAAGTATTTCGAGACCATTCGCAACCTTGCCGACCGGGGCTTTGGCGTGGCAACCCTCGACTGGCGCGGACAGGGCGCTTCCGACCGGCTGATCGGCGACCGACAGCGCGGCTTCGTCCGGAGCTTCTTCGATTACACCGGCGATCTGGAGCAGTTCTTCGAGGAGATCGTGCTGCCCGATTGCCGAGGACCCTACTACATACTGGCCCACTCGGCCGGCGCGGTGATTGCGCTGCTCGCCGCGCCCTCGATGGCGAACCGCGTGCGCCGCATGGTGCTGATCGCACCGTTCTTCACCGTGCCGGACCTGCCGGTTTCGGTAAAAACCGTCCGCCGCCTCTGTTCGCTGTTCTGCCTTCTCGGCCTTGGCCGGCTCTATGCCGCATGGGGGCCGCGGCCCAAGGAATCGGTGCCCTTCGCCATAAACAAGCTGACCAGCGACCCGGAACGCTATCGGCGCAACACGCTGATCTACGAAACCTATCCGCAGCTGGCGCTCGGCGGACCGACGATCCGCTGGCTGAAGGCGGCCACCGAGGCATCCTTGATCGTCAGCGACCCGGATTTCATGGCCAAGATCCAGGTGCCCTTGCTGATTATCGCCGCCGGCGCCGACCAGGTCGTCTCGACCAGGGCAGTCGAAGCCTATGCGAGACGTCTGCGCGTCGGCTCGCTAGTGATGATCGACGGCGCCCGCCATGAGATTCTCCAGGAAGCCGACCTCTATCGCGAGCAGTTGCTTGCGGCATTCGATGCCTTCATCCCCGGAACCGGCGACTCTGTTTGACCGCTTCGCCGGCGCCCGCCAACAAAGCCCGCACGGGTCGCTTGTCCGACGCAGCGTGCCCCCTTATTCCCGTTAAGGCATCGAGCGCTAGGTTGCTGCCAAAGAGAATGGAGGCCATTCGCCGGGAGAAAAACGACCATGAACGCATCGAATACGCTGTCACGTCAGGGGCATCGGCTACTGCAGATTGGCGTCGCGCTGCTGCTGTTTTCGTCATTCGAAGGGTTTGCAATACCGTATCTCGCCGCACCGCGGCTCGGACTGTCCGCGCACACGCTCAGCGCCCTGGAGGGCGTTCTCTTGCTGGGTCTAGGCCTCACATGGTCTAGGCTCAATCTCGGCGCGGCGACGTCGCGGATTGCTTTCTGGCTGCTGATCTATTCGGCTTTGGCGATCCTGGCCGCCTACGTGATCGCCAGCGCCTGGGCGGCCGGCAACGAGACTATGCCGTTGGCGGCCGGAGCCTTCCACGGAAGTGCCTTTCAGGAAGCTGTGATCAAAGGTGTGGCGTATTCGTCCGCGCCGACCGGCCTCATCTCTTTCGTGCTCATTTTGTGGGGCCTGCGTCTCTCGGACGCTTGGCCTGCCGACAGCTAATGCATGTCGCGCAGCGGTTTTGCGATAACATGCATAAAACAAGCGCGTCACATGAGTTCACTCAAACGCGACGCGATTTGCTTTAGGACCGTACCGCGGTTCCGTCGGATTTGCGCAAAACAGACGCGTGGGTGCACCGGATGCTCAGCCGCGCAGCGCCGCCATCGCGGCTGCGTGCAGCTCCGGTGTCGCCGCCGCCAGGATGTCGCCGCCGTTTTCCGCCGGGCCGCCTTCGAAGGTGGTGACAACGCCGCCTGCCTTCTCGATGATCGGGATCAGCGCGACGATGTCGTACGGTTTCAATCCGGGATCGGCAACGATATCGACGCTGCCCGCCGCCACCATCGCGAAGGCATAGCAGTCGGTGCCGTAACGGGCGAGCTGGACCTGTTGCTCGAACAGGTCGTAGCGCAGGCGCGCGTCTCCCTTGAACAGCGCCGGCGTGGTGGTGAACAGCGTCGCCTCGGCGAGATTCGTCGTCTTGCGCGTAGCGAGTTTTCGGGGGCCACCGGGACCTTCATAATGCGAGCCGGAGGCATTGGCGTAGAACAACTCGCCGGTGAAGGGCTGCGACATCATGCCGGCGACGGCATCGCCGTCGACCGTCAGCCCGACCAGCGTGCCCCATACCGGCAGGCCGGAAATGAAGGCGCGCGTTCCATCGATCGGATCGATCACCCAGACATGCCGGCTGGAGATGTTTTCGCTGCCATGTTCCTCGCCGAGAATGCCGTGATCGGGGTATTGCGCTGATATCAGCGCCCGGATGGCGCGCTCGGCCTCGCGGTCGGCCTCGGTGACCGGGTCGAAGCTGCCGCGCTCCTTGTTGGTGACCGCGCCCTGGCTGCGGAAGCGCGGCAAGGTCTCGGCTGCGGCGGCACGCGCAATGCGCCGCATGAACTCGATGTTGATGTCCAACTGATTCTCCCGCTCCAGCATGTTTGGAGATACCCGTTTGCCTACGGATTTATGCCGAAACAAGGGCGTTCGGAGCCTTTCGCATGGTGCCAACTGTTGCTCGAATGCAACGCCGCCGTCATGGAAATGCAGTTTCCACTTCACAGTGAATTAAAAAAGCCGGAACGCGCCTTGACATTTGTGCAGCGCACAATACGTTTGTTCTCGGACAGGGGTTCCTGTCCATGCCCTCCTTGGGCGTTTCCTCCCTAGACTTCGACCGTGTCGTGCAAACGATGCGGTCTTTTTTTACGCTGCCGCATGAGCGGCGAGTACCGCGATTCCGCGGCTATTCGGCGGCCAGCGGCAGATCCATGAAATTGTGATCGGGCATCGCCATCAGTTCGGCCGAAAACCGCGCCAGATCGTCGGCCAGGGCGTCGAAACCAGCCGATTTCTGGAACGTCCGCTCATTCATGTAGAGCCCGCGATTGACCTCGATCTGCAGCGCATGCAGATGGCGCACGGGGCGGCCATAGTGCTCGGTAATGAAGCCTCCGGCATAAGGCTTGTTGTGGGCGACGCTGTAGCCCATGCCGGTGAGCAGGCCGATCGCCGTCTCGGTCAACGCCGCCGCGGCGGAAATGCCAAAGCGGTCGCCGACGATGAAGTCCGGCCGCAATCCGCTGTCGCCGACCCTTATGCTTGCCGGCATCGAGTGGCAGTCAATCAGCACGGCGTAGCCGAAGCGCGCATGGGTTCTGGTCAAAAGCCGTTTCAGCGTCTCGTGATAGGGCTTGTAGACCGCTTCGATGCGCGCCACAGCTTCCGCCAGCGGCAAGCGGCCGGAATAGATGTCGAGCCCCTCGCCGACCAGCTTGGGCACGGTGCCGAGCCCGCCGGCCACCCGCGCCGAGCGGATGTTGCAGAATGACGGCACCGGTTCGGCGAACATGCGCGGGTCGAGTTCCCACGGCTCCCGATTGACGTCGAGATAGGCGCGCGGGAAGTTTGCCGCCAGCATCGGCGCCCCGAGCGCGACGGCGCCGCCGAACAATTCCTCGACATAGCAGTCCTCAGAGCGGCGGATGGCGTTGCGGTCCAGCTTGGCCATAGCCATGAACCGGTCCGGATAGTAGCGGCCGCTATGCGGCGAGTTGAAGAGGAAGGGAACGCGCTGTTCGGCGCCCGATCGGATTTCGAAGGGTGGAACGACCGAAAAATCCTCGGCTGCCGTTTTCAATTTGGACGAACCCGGGAATACCAATGCATCATGATGGGAAAGTGCCACCTCGCCGCCCGCATGTCCAGCCGCCGAAGCGCCAGCCAAATCAGGATTGTGCGGCCAACGTTCACTTGATGTTTACCGTCACCTCCTCATATACAGCATGGTTAACGGGCTTGCCGCACGGCATTGTCGGTTGGGTGATTCGGACGGGACAACATGGCACGCATTCTGCTGGCGGAAGACGACGACGACATGCGCCGGTTCCTCGTCAAGGCGCTGGAGCGCGCCGGTTATCAGGTCAGCGATTTCGACAATGGCGCCAGCGCCTATGAGCGGCTGCGCGAGGAACCTTTTTCGCTGCTTTTGACCGACATCGTCATGCCCGAGATGGATGGCATCGAGCTCGCCCGACGCGCCACGGAGATCGATCCCGACCTCAAGGTGATGTTCATCACCGGCTTCGCCGCCGTCGCGCTGAACCCTGATTCCAAGGCGCCGAAAGACGCCAAGGTGCTATCGAAGCCGTTCCACCTGCGCGACCTCGTCAACGAGGTCGAAAAGATGCTGCAGGCCGCCTGACGCGCTTTTTGTCGCGTCTTGACCGACGCCGCAAGCCAGGCGTTCTTTCCCTTTTCCCGCTATTGACGTGCCGAACCAAAAATGGTGTATGCGCGGCTTCGGATGGGCGTGTAGCTCAGCGGGAGAGCACTGCATTGACATTGCAGGGGTCACAGGTTCAATCCCTGTCACGCCCACCATCCAAATAATCCCTCAATTGGCCGTCGGTATTTTTCGTCGACTGAGGTTCCCGGCCAATACCGGCCTCAGGCCGCACCGAGGCGCAGATCGCCGGTCTCGACGTGCTCCAGAAACCAGGCATAGGTCTGTTCCAACCCGCTGCGCAGCGAGTAGCGCGGGCGCCAGCCGGTGGCGAACAGACGCGACACGTCCATCAGCTTGCGCGGCGTGCCGTCCGGCTTCGTCGCATCGAATGTTATTGCGGCATCGGCGCCAGCGACCGACACGATGGTGCGGGCAAGATCGGCAATGGTGATGTCTTCCCCCGAGCCGACATTGATGTGGCTGTCGCCCGAATAATTCTTCAGCAACCAGACCAGCGCGTCGGCGGCGTCGTCGACATGCAGGAATTCGCGCATCGGCGTGCCCGATCCCCACACCTCCAGGCTCTTGCGGCCGGCGCGCCTGGCCTCGTGCGCCTTGCGCATCAGAGCGGGCACGACATGGCTGGAATTGAGGTCGAAATTGTCGCCCGGACCGTAGAGATTGGTCGGCATCGCCGAGATGTAGTCGACGCCGTACTGGCGCCGATAGGCCTGGCACAGTTTCAGCCCGGCGATCTTGGCGATCGCATACCATTCGTTGGTGGGTTCGAGCGGCCCGGTCAGCAAGGCGTCCTCGGAGATCGGCTGCGCCGCGAATTTGGGATAGATGCAGGATGAACCGAGAAACAGCAGCTTCTGCACCTCGTTGCGGAAGGCGCTGTCGATGACATTGTTCTGCATGACGAGATTGTCCTGCAGGAAATCGACGGGAAGCCTGTTGTTGGCCAGGATACCGCCGACCTTGGCCGCCGCCATCACCACTGCATCCGGCTTGCGGTCGGCCATCCAGCGCCGCACGCCGGCCTGGTCGAGAAGATCGAGCTCGGCGCGCGAGGCGGTCATAACCTCGCAATCCTCGTCGGCCAATCGGCGCAAGATGGCCGAGCCGACCATGCCGCGATGTCCGGCCACGAAAACGCGCTTGCCCTGAAGGTCGAAGGTCATCAGCTTACCCCAATGCAGAACGGCAGCTATGCCAGTTGGCCGGCGGAGCGCCGGATCGGCTTCTCTGTTGCCGGACGCATACCGCATACAGATTTGCCCAGACAAGGCAAATCGCAAAGCCACCCGAAGCAACCTTTGGATCGGACGCTGTAGCGCTCGCGATCAGACGCCCGCTACCGTGCAGAGGCTTGTCATTCTGGCAATGGCAAGCTCGGGGTCGGCCAGCAACCCTGCCTGGTCGGCAAGGCGAAAGACATCGGCATAGTGACGGATGCCGCGCGCCGATTGCATGCCGCCGACCATCGAAAAATGCTCCTGATGGCCGTTCAGCCATGCCATGAAGACGATGCCGGCCTTGTAGTATTCGGTCGGCGCCTCGAAGATCTTGCGCGACAGCGGCACTGTCGGAGCCATCAGCGCGTCGTAGCCCGCGCGGTCGCCGTCGGCCAGCTTTGCCAGCGCCGCATTGGCGACCGGCGCGATGGCATCGAAAATGCCGAGCAGCGCGTGCGAATGTCTGTCGCCGTCGCCGGCGATCAGCTCGGGGTAATTGAAATCGTCGCCGGTGAACATCAGCACGCCCTCGGGCAGCCGATCCCTGAGCGCAATCTCCTTGCCGGCATCGAGCAGCGATATCTTTATGCCTTCGACCTTGCCGGCATGGCGTTCGATGATCGCGACCACCGTCTCCAGCGCAGTTTCGAAGTCGCTGCTGCCCCAGTAGCCTTTCAGCGCCGGGTCGAACATGTCGCCCAGCCAGTGCAGGATGACCTTGCCGGAGGCCTGGGACAGGATGCGGTCGTAGACGCCGATATAGTCGTCGGGGCCTTTGGCGACCGCCGCCAGCGCCCGGCTGGCCATCATGATCGCCTTGCCGCCAAGCCCTTCGATGAAGCCGAGCTGTTCTTCATAGGCCGCGATGACATCATCTAGCCTGCTGGCCCCCCCCGGCGCCAGATGGTCGGTGCCGGCGCCCGACGCAAGATCGGCGCCTTCGACGCTGCGCGCCTCGGCGATCGAGCGGCGGATCAATTCCTTGGCATTCGCCCAGTCGAAACCCATGCCGCGCTGAGAGGTGTCCATCGCTTCGGCGACACGGAAGCCAAGCCGCCAGAGGTGACGGCGAAACGCCATCGTCTTGTCCCAGTCGACCGCGGGCCTCGACCACGGATCCGTCATGGCGAGGGGATCGGCAACGACATGGGCGGCGGCGTAGGCGATGCGCGAGAAGCGAGCGCCGGCCACAGGCTGCACCGGCTGGCCGACAAGCCGGTAGCGGACACGGCCGGCGCCTTCCCCGGGCAAGGTGATGTCCATGGCTCTCTCCCCTACCAATGCCTATTAAATGGAACGTTCCAACAAATCAAGAATATTT
The DNA here is from genome assembly GCF_040320845.1 of Mesorhizobium sp. M0601. Lineage (NCBI taxonomy): Bacteria > Pseudomonadati > Pseudomonadota > Alphaproteobacteria > Hyphomicrobiales > Phyllobacteriaceae > Mesorhizobium > Mesorhizobium sp. M0601. The sequence goes on along the minus strand of NZ_JAMYQK010000006.1, from coordinate 61,725 downwards.
TGCCCCCTGCCTCGTGCAGCGAAAATTGCTGCATCGCAGCAGCCAAAAGCCCTGCTTGCCAGAGGATTGCGCCACCGAGCCGCATTTTTCCCGGCTTCGCAAAAACGCGATTGACTCAAATGCACCGCATGGATTAGATCGTTCCAATAAAATCGCACAAGAAACCACCGGGAGGACAGATCTGGATGGCCAGCCGGGCCAAGGCAACGATACTCGACATCGCCCGTGAGGCGGGCGTGTCCAAATCGACGGTATCGCTGGTGCTGCAAGGCAGCGGGCTGATCCGGCCCGAAACCGCGCTCAAGGTGCGCAAGGCGATCGAGGACGTCGGCTATGTCTACAACCGCGGCGCCGCCAATCTGCGCAAGGCCCATTCCAACGTCATCGGCATGGTCATCAACGATCTCACCAATCCGTTTTTCGCCGAGCTCGCGGTCGGCATGGAGCGCGTCTTCCAGTCGGCCGGCGTCGTGCCTTTCATCGCCAATACGGCTGAAAACCCGGTGCGCCAGGAAGAGGTTCTGAAATCGCTGATGGAGCAGGGTGTCGCCGGGCTCGTCGTGTCGCCGGCGCGCGGCACCACGCCTGGCGCGTTCCGTCGCCTTGAGACCGCAGGCGTTCCGGTCGTCTTCGTCATGCGCCGGCTTCCCGAAAGCCGTATCCCGGTGATCACGCCCGACAATCATCGCGGCGCCTATCTTGCCACCGCCCATCTGATCGGCAAGGGCCATCGCCGGCTGGCCTTCTTCGGCGGCTCGTCCGACCTTGTCGTCTATCACGAGCGCCTGGGCGGCTTTCGCGCGGCCTGTGAAGCGCTCGGCATCGAACCGGCCGACAGGCTGGTCTTCGAGGGCGAAACCAGCCGCAAGGGCGGTATTGCCTGCCTGGAAACCGCACTTGCCATGGCCGCGCCGCCGACCGCGGCCCTTTGCTTCAACGATGCGGTCGCCTTCGGCGTCTTGCTGGCGCTGCGCAAGCGCGGCCTGGAACCCGGCGCGGACTTTGCCGTCGTCGGCTTCGACGACGTCGCCGAGGCCGAGCACTATATGCCGGCGCTGACCAGCGTCGCGGTGAACACCGCCGGCCTCGGCGAGCGCGCCGCCCATGTCGTGCTGAAGATGATCCAATCGCGCACCACGCGCGCCGAGGATCATATCGGCGCCGTCAACCTCGTGGTCAGGGAAAGCTGCGGCCCCGATCGCAAGGAGCATGGCTGCGCAGGAATGGGAGACGCGGCATGACCGTCAGTTGGGGGCTGATCGGCGCCAGCACGATCGCAAGACAGTTCATGATCGGCGCCATCCGCGCGCAGCCGGACGGCGAGATCGCCGCGGTGATGAGCTCCAGCCCGGAGCGGGCTACCGCCTATGCTCTGGAAAACCGCATTCCGGCGGCGGTCGCGACGATTGATGAATTGCTCGGCTCCGACATCGACGCCGTCTACATCTCGACCACCAACGAATTGCATCTCGAACAGGCACTCGCCGCCATCGAGGCGGGAAAGCATGTGCTTTGCGAAAAACCACTGGCGCTGACCAGCGCCGACGCGCGCAAGATGGTCGCGGCGGCCAGGGCCGCCGGCGTCGTGCTCGGCACCAATCACCACCTGCGCAATGCCGGCTCGCATCGGGCGATGCGCGAAGCGATCGCTGCCGGCCGCATCGGCAGGCCGATCGCCGCGCGCGTGTTCCACTCCGTCTATCTGCCGGAAAACCTGCAGGGCTGGCGCATCACCAGGCCGGACGCCGGCGGCGGCGTGGTGCTCGACATCACCGTCCACGATGCCGACACGCTGCGCTTCGTGCTCGGCGACGATCCCGTCGAGATCTCGGCATTCACGCAGTCGGCCGGCATGGCCGCCGGCGGGCTGGAAGACGGCGCCATGTGCCTCTGGCGCTTCGGATCGGGGATCATTGCCCAATCGCATGAGGGCTTCACCACCAAATTCGCCGGCACCGGCTTCGAGGTGCATGGCAGCGAAGGCTCGCTGATCGCCAAGGACGTGATGACGCAGAAGCCGCTCGGCTCTGTGTTGCTTCGCACGGCACAAGACGAAGAGGAATTGAGCTTCGACCGCGAAGACCTCTATGCCCGTTCGCTGCGCCAATACCACGCGGCGATCCGCGGCGAGGGCCAGCCTTCCGCCACCGGCGAGGACGGCGTCTGGTCGCTGACATCAGCCGAAGCGGCATTGCAGTCGGCCAGGTCCGGCAAGGCCGTTGCCATCGACCCGAAGCTCGGGAGCGCAGCGTGAGCAAACTCGTTTCCGCGGCTGAGGCTGCCGGCCTGATCAAAGATGGCGTGGTCGTTTCCGTGTCGTCGTCGAGCGGCCTCGGCTGCCCGGATGCGGTGCTTGCCGCGATCGGCGAGCGCTTCGACGCCGAAGGCCATCCTAGGGACATCACGACGCTGCACCCGATCGCCGCCGGTGACATGTACGGCATCAAGGGCATCGACCATCTAGCCAAGCCCGGCCTGTTGAAGCGCACGTTGTGCGGCTCCTATCCATCCGGGCCGTCATCTTCCGAACCGCCGCAGATCTGGAAGATGATCGGCGACAATATGGTCGCCGCCTACAACGTGCCGTCCGGCATCCTGTTCGACATGCACCGCGAAGCCGCCGCCAAGCGTCCCGGCGTGCTGACCAAGATCGGGCTCGATACCTTTGCCGACCCGCGCCATCAGGGTTGCGCCATGAACGCGGCCGCCAGCGAGCCGATCGTTTCGGTGCAGCAGTTCGATGGCGAGGAGTGGCTCTATTTCCGCTCGATCGTACCTCAGGTCGCGATCATTCGCGCCACCACGGCCGACGAGCGCGGCAACCTTACCTATGAGCATGAGGGTGCCTATCTCGGCGGCCTCGAACAGGCGCTGGCCGCCCGCAACAATGGCGGCATCGTCATCGCGCAGGTCAAGCGCATCGTCGAGAACGGCACGCTGAAGCCGCACGATGTGCGCGTGCCCGGCGTGCTGGTCGACCATATCGTGGTGGCGCCCGACCAGTTGCAGACGACGCTGACGCCCTATGATCCTGCCATCTCCGGCGAGATCTTCCGGCCGCTGTCGAGCTTTCGCAACGCCGAGATGAACGTCCAGAAGGTCATTGCGCGCCGCGTCGCCATGGAGCTTGCCGACGGCATGGCGGTCAATATCGGCTTCGGCATCTCGGCCAATGTGCCGCGCATCCTGCTCGAGGAAGGCCAGCACGGCAAGGTCACCTGGGTCATCGAACAGGGCGCGGTCGGCGGCGTGCCGCTGCTCGATTTCAAGTTCGGCTGCTCGTCGAACGCCGATGCCTTCATGCCTTCGCCGCACCAGTTCATCTATTTCCAGGCCGGCGGCTTCGACGCCTCGCTGCTGTCCTTCCTGCAGATCGACCGGCACGGCTCGGTCAATGTCTCGAAGCTTTCGGCGCGGCCCCATGTCACCGCCGGCGCCGGCGGCTTCGTCGACATCACCGCGCGGGCGAAGAAGATCGTCTTTTCCGGTTTCTTCAATGCCGGCGCCAAGTTGTCGCTTGCCGGTGGCGGCATCCGCATCGACCAGGAGGGCAAGGTCAAGAAGGTCGTCGGCGAGGTCGAGCATATCTCCTTCTCGGGCAAGCGTGCCGTCGCGCAGGGACAGGATATCACCTATGTCACCGAGCGCTGCGTGATGAAGCTGACGCCTGCGGGGCTGATGGTGACCGAGTTGGCGCCGGGCATCGACCTCGAGCGCGATGTGCTGGCGCAGGCCGAGATCCCGCTCGCCGTCGCCAACGACCTGAAAGTGACGCCGGATGCGCTCTACCGGGACCGGCCGATCGGCCTGTCGCTCAATGGCGGCGCATCGCTTGGAGGCGCACATGGCTGAGCGTCTGGTAATCTTTGAAACCGACGGCCCCATCGGCATTGTCACACTGCGCCGGCCGGAGAAATTCAACGCGCTCGATATTCCGATGCTGCGGGCGCTGGAAGCGGCACTCGACGAGGCCGAGACAGCAACCGGCGTCCGCGTCGTGCTGATCTGCGGCGAAGGCAAGGGCTTTTGCGCCGGCGGCGATGTCGAGGCTTGGGCGGAAATGAGCGCCGCCGATTTCCAGGTGCAATGGGTGCGCTACGGCCATCGCGTCTTCGACCGGCTGGCGCGGCTGCGGCAGCCGACCATCGCCGTGCTTGCCGGCCATGCGCTGGGCGGCGGGCTGGAACTGGCGGCCGCTGCAGACTTCCGCGTGGCGGAAACACAGGTGAAGCTGGGGTTCCCCGAAACCTCGATCGGCGTCGTTCCCGGCTGGTCCGGCACCCAGCGCGCCGTGCGCCGCTTCGGCGCGCAGGCAGTGCGGCGGATGGCGCTCGGCGGCGAAGTGTTTCTGGCTACCGAGGCTCTTGCTCTGGGGATTGTCGACCGGGTGGTCGAGACCGGTAAGGCGTTCGCTGAAGCCAAGGCCTGGGCCGGCAAGATCGCCGAGCGCGGCCCGCTCGCGACCGAAGCCGCCAAGCTGATGATTGCCATCGCGGAGGGCGAAGAGAGTGCTGCCGCGACCGAAGCGCTGGCCAGCGGCTTCATCGCGCTGACAAGCGATCTCAGGACCGGCGTCGATGCTTTCAACGCCAAGCAGAAACCGGCGTTCTCAAGATCTTAGGACCTGAAACGCACATGAACGCACCTCTCAACATCGCCATGCCCGCCGAGGCAGCCGCAGCGCCGAAAAGCTACCGGCTGCTGATCGGCGGCAGGTTCGTCGACGCCCAGGACGGCCGCACGCTGGAGCGCAGCAGCCCTGGCCACGGCTTCACCGTCTCGCGCTATGCACAAGCCGGCGCGGCGGACGTGGAGGCTGCGGTACAGGCCGCGCACAGGGCCTTCGAGACCGGCCCGTGGCCGCGCATGAAGGCCGCCGAGCGCGCCGCGATCCTGCTCAAGGCTGCTGACCTGATCGAGGCGCGGCTGGACGAGATTGCCCGGCTCGACGCACTGGAATCCGGCAAGCCGATTGCGCAGGCGCGCGGCGAGATCGGCGGCGCCGTCGATATCTGGCGTTATGCCGCGGCACTTGCCCGCACGCTTCACGGCGAAAGCTACGCCAATCTCGGCGATGCCATGCTCGGCGTCGTGTTGCGCGAACCGATCGGCGTCGTCTCCATCATCACGCCGTGGAATTTCCCGTTCCTTATCGTCAGCCAGAAGCTGCCCTTCGCGCTCGCCGCCGGCTGCACGGCGGTGGTCAAGCCGAGCGAGATGACCTCGGCCTCGACCTTTGTGCTCGGCGAGATCCTGATGCAGGCCGGCCTGCCGGATGGCGTCGTCAACATCCTTGCCGGGTTGGGCGCCGATGTCGGCGCACCGATGGTCAGCCATCCGCTGGTCGAGATGGTGTCGTTCACCGGCTCCACCCGCGTCGGCAAGATGACCATGGCGTCTGCCGCCAACTCGCTGAAGAAAGTCGCGATGGAGCTCGGCGGCAAGAACGGCCAGATCGTCTTTCCCGATGCCGACCTCGAGGCCGCCGCCGACGCAGCGGTGTTCGGCGGCTTTTTCAATGCCGGCGAATGCTGCAATGCCGGCAGCCGGCTGATCGTCCATGAGGCGATCGCCGACGAGTTCCTCGGCGCCGTCAATGCCCTCACCGCCAAGGTGGTTGTCGGCGACCCGCTCGACGACCGCACCAAGGTCGGCGCGATGATCTCCGCCGACCATATGGCCAAGGTCACCGGCTACGTGACGGCAGCGGAAAACGGCGGCGGCCGGATCTGTAGCGGCGGCAATCAGCTTGCTTCGAGCGCCGGCCAGTATCTTGATCCGACCATCGTTCGCGATGTCACCGAAGACATGGCCATTGCACGCGAGGAAGTGTTCGGTCCGGTGCTCTCGGTGCTGACTTTTGAATCGATTGAAAGGGCGTTGCACATCGCCAACAACACGCCCTATGGTCTGTCGGCGGGCGTGTGGAGCGCCAGCATCGATACCTGCATGTCGGTGGCGCGGAATGTGCGTTCGGGAACCGTTTGGGTGAACACGTTCATGGAGGGTTACCCCGAGCTGCCTTTCGGCGGCTACAAGCAGTCCGGTCTCGGACGCGAACTCGGCAAGCGCGCCGTCGAGGATTATACCGAGGAAAAGACAATCCAGTTTCATCGCGGCCAGCGCACCGGATGGTGGGTCGGCTGAGTTGGGAAGAACCCGGCGGGCATCCGCCGGTCGTGTAAGTTCAACAAGGGAGGAAGTACATGTTGCGCAAACTGCTTATCGGGACGGCTCTCGCATCGGGCGTTGCGTTCGCGGCCCATGCCGAGGACGTCAAGGAAGTCCAGATGCTGCATTGGTGGACGTCGGGCGGCGAAGCTGCCGCTCTGAACGTGCTCAAGCAGGATCTGGCCAAGGAAGGCTTTGCCTGGAAGGACGTGCCGGTGGCCGGCGGCGGCGGCGACGCTGCCATGACCGCGCTGAAGGCGATGGTGGCAGCGGGCAACTACCCGACCGCCTCGCAGATGCTTGGCTATACCGTGCTCGATTACGCCGCAGCCGGCGTTATGGGCGACCTGACCGAGACGGCGATAAAGGAAGGCTGGGACAAGTCCGTTCCCGCGGCCCTGCAGAAATTCTCCGTCTATGACGGCAAGTGGGTCGCGGCTCCGGTCAATGTCCACTCGGTCAACTGGCTATGGATCAACAAGGCGGTGATGGACAAGATCGGCGGCACCGAGCCCAAGACCTTCGACGACTTCATTGCGTTGCTGGACAAAGCCAAGGCGGCGGGCGTCATCCCGCTCGCGCTGGGCGGCCAGAACTGGCAGGAAGCGACAATGTTCGACTCAGTCGTGCTGTCGACCGGCGGGCCTGAGTTCTACAAGAAGGCCTTCAACGACCTCGACGAGGAGTCGCTGAAGTCCGACACGATGAAGAAGTCGTTCGACAATCTCGCCAAGCTCGTCACCTATGTCGACCCGAACTTCTCGGGCCGGGACTGGAACCTCGCCACCGCCATGGTCATCAAGGGCGATGCGCTGGTGCAGGTGATGGGTGACTGGGCCAAGGGCGAATTCAACGCCGCCAAGAAGGTCCCGGGCACCGACTTCCTGTGCTACCGCTTCCCGGGCACCGACGGCAGCGTCGTCTACAACTCCGACATGTTCGGCATGTTCAACGTTCCGGAGGACCGCAAGGCCGCCCAGATCGCCCTGGCCACCGCCACGCTGTCGAAGAGCTTCCAGTCGGCCTTCAACGTCGTCAAGGGCTCTGTCCCGGCCCGCACCGACGTGCCGGACACCGACTTCGACGCTTGCGGCAAGAAGGGCATGGCCGACCTGAAGGCCGCCAATGAAGGCGGCACGCTGTTCGGTTCGCTGGCGCAGGGCTATGGCGCGCCTCCCGCGGTTGCCAACGCCTACAAGGATGTCGTCTCGAAATTCGTGCACGGCCAGATCAAGACCTCGGACGAGGCCGTGACCCAACTGGTCAGCGCGATCGAAGACGCCAAGTAAGGCACCCGCCCATGTGAATGATCTCCCCGGCGCAAGCCGGGGAGATCCCCTGCGGCGAGGTTTTGCGGTTGCGCCGACCGGCACGCTTTCGTGCCGCAGAGCCCGAGACAGCAGAATTCCGGACCCGCCATACGGAATGGACAGATGAGCACAGTTGCTGAAACCAGTATCACGCTGACGCCGGAGCACGATGCCCGTCCGGGCGCCACGGTGCGCTCGCGCCTTCAGAATGCGCTGCCGAAGCTCGTGCTGGCGCCGAGCTTCGCCGCCACAATCGTCTTCGTCTACGGCTTCATCCTGTGGACGATCTATCTGTCCTTCACCAATTCCAAGACCTTTCCCTCCTATGCGATCACCGGGCCACGCGCCTATCAGCGGCTATGGCGCTGGACTTTCGAAAGCGATCCGCCGTCCTCCTGGTACACGTCGATCACCAATATGGGGATTTTCGGCTTCCTCTACATTTCCATCTGCCTGGCGCTCGGCCTGTTCCTGGCGATCCTGCTCGACCAGAAGATCCGCGGCGAAGGTGTGCTGCGGCCGATCTACCTCTACCCGATGGCACTGTCGTTCATCGTCACCGGCGTTGCCTGGAAATGGTTTCTGGACCCCGGCCTCGGCCTCGAGCAGACACTGCACCAATGGGGCTGGACGAGCTTCCATTTCGACTGGATCAAGAACAAGGATTTCGTCATCTACACGGTGGTCATCGCCGGCGTCTGGCAGGCGTCGGGCTTCATCATGGCGATGTTCCTGGCCGGCCTGCGCGGCATCGACGGCGAGATCCTGAAGGCGGCGCAGATCGACGGCGCCACCACCTTCCAGCTCTACCGTCGCATCGTCATCCCGCTGCTGCGGCCGATCTTCCTGTCCGCCTTGATCGTCCTCGCGCATCTCGCCATCAAATCCTACGATCTGGTGGTCGCGCTGACCAGCGGCGGGCCGGGCGGTTCGGCCTGGCTGCCGTCCAACTTCATGTATGAGTACACCTTCAAGCGCAACGAGATGGCCGTCGGCTCGGCCAGCGCCGTGATCATGCTGATGACCATCACCGCGATCATCGTTCCCTATCTCTATTCCGAGCTTCGGGAGAAGCCGCGATGAGCGCCGTGGCCACTCCTGCTCGCCAGAGCACTGGCGGTATCAGCGCCAGGACGGTCAACCGTATTGTCATCTACGGGCTGCTGGCGCTGTTCGCGCTGTTCTATCTGATGCCGCTGTTCGTCATGCTTGTGACCTCGTTCAAGACCATGGACGAAATCCAGAACGGCAACATGCTGGCGCTGCCGCAGGAGCCGACCTTCGCACCTTGGATAAGGGCGTGGAGCGAGGTTTGCTCGGGTCTCACCTGCGTCGGCATGAAGGGTTATTTCTGGAACTCGATCAAGATGGTGGTTCCGGCCGTCATCATCTCGACCCTGCTCGGCGCGCTCAACGGCTATGTGCTGACGAAGTGGCGCTTTCGCGGGGCGACGCTGGTGTTCGGGCTGATGCTGTTTGCCTGCTTCATTCCGTTCCAGTCCGTCCTCTTGCCGATGGCAACGATCCTCGGCAGCCTCGGCCGGTTCGGCGTCAAGCTGCAGAACGCGACCGGCCTCACCTTCGGCTTCGGCAATCCGACCGTGAACCTGGTGTTCGTTCACGTCGTCTACGGCATCGGCTTCACCACCCTGTTCTTCCGCAATTATTACGAAGCGTTTCCGAACGAGCTGGTGAAGGCGGCGCAGATCGACGGCGCCAGCTTCTTCCAGATCTTCCGGCGCATAATGCTGCCCAACTCGCTGCCGATCATCGTGGTGACGGTGATCTACCAGTTCACCAACATCTGGAACGACTTCCTCTTCGCTTCCGCCTATGCCGGCTCAGGCGACGTGATGCCGATGACGGTGGCGCTGAACAATGTCGTCAACACCTCGACCGGCGTCGTCGAATACAACGTCAACATGGCGGCGGCGATGATCGCCGCGCTGCCGACGCTCCTCGTCTACGTGCTCGCCGGCCGCTATTTCGTGCGCGGCCTGATGGCCGGCGCCGTCAAAGGATAATCGCATGGCTTTTCTGGAAATTGACGGGCTGAAGAAGCGTTTCGGAGCGGTCGAGATCCTGAAAGGCATCGACCTCGACCTGGAAAAGGGCGGCTTCCTCGTGCTGGTCGGGCCTTCCGGTTGCGGCAAGTCCACGCTGCTCAACACTATTGCCGGCCTGGAAACCATCACCGAAGGGGAAATCCGCGTCGACGGACGCACGATCAACGATCTCCACCCCTCCAAGCGCGACATCGCCATGGTCTTCCAGAGCTACGCGCTCTATCCGAACATGACGGTTGCCGGCAATATCGCCTTCGGCATGGAGATGCGCGGCGTGCCGGCCGGCGAGCGCCAGAAGGCGATCGACAAGGTGGCGAAGGTCCTGCAGATCGGCCATTTGCTGAAGCGCAAGCCAAGCCAGCTCTCCGGCGGCCAGCGCCAGCGCGTCGCCATGGGCCGGGCGCTGGTGCGCGATCCAAAGCTGTTCCTGTTCGACGAGCCTTTGTCCAATCTCGACGCCAAGCTGCGTGTCGACATGCGCATCGAGATCAAGCGCCTGCACGCCACCACCGGCACCACCATCGTCTACGTCACCCACGACCAGATCGAGGCGATGACGCTGGCCACCAAGATCGCGGTGATGCGCGACGGCGAGGTGCAGCAGTTCGGCACGCCAGCCGAAATCTATAACAATCCGGTCAACCTGTTTGTTGCCGACTTCATGGGCTCGCCGGCGATGAACCTGATCCCGGCGACGATCGGCAGCAACGGCAGCGGCTTCTCCGTCGTCATGGAGCGCGAGGCGCGCCAGCCGATCTCGCTGCCGCTGGGCAATGCGCCGGCCGGCCTGTCGGCATTCCAGGGAAAACCGATCATTTTCGGCGTCCGCCCGGAAGCACTGACCGATCCCGAGGGTGCCGAACGCAACGCCTCGAACATCGCCCGCGCCGACTGTCACATCGAGGTCATCGAGCCGGCCGGCTCGGATACGTTCGCGGTCACCAATCTCGGCGGCAAGGCGGTGGTGGCGCGGCTGCGCGCCGATGCCAAAATCCAGCCCGGCACGGTCACGCCGCTCGCCTTCAACCTGACCAAGGCGGTGTTCTTCGATCCGGCGACCGAGAAACGCATCGTCTAACGGCCATGACAAATCCCGACATCGTCATCATCGGCTCCGGCATAGGCGGCGCCACGATCGCCTCCGGCCTTGCCGGCAGTGGCGCCTCGATCCTGATGCTGGAGCGCGGCGAAGCCCTGCCGGCAACGCCGCACACACGCGACACCCGCGCGATCTTCGTCGATGGTCATTATCGGCCGAAGGAGATGTGGCTCGAGGCCGGCGGAGCGCCTTTCAACCCGGGCAATTACTACTATGTCGGCGGCAATTCGAAATTCTACGGCGCTGTGCTGATCCGCTACCGCAGGGAAGACTTTTCGGAGATGGAGCACTATGGCGGCATCTCGCCGGCCTGGCCGTTTTCCTATGAGGAATTCGAACCCTGGTATTCCAGGGCCGAGCAGCTTTTTCGCGTGCGCGGTGCACTCGGCGAAGACCCGACCGAGCCGTTCCACTCTACGCCCTACCCTTTCGGGCCGGTACCAGACGAGCCGCCGATCGCGCGTGCGCGCGCCGAGTTGAAGAGCCTAGGCCTGCATCCGGCATCGCTGCCGCTCGGCGTCGACATCGAAGCCTGGCTGAGAGATGGCAGCACGCCGTGGGACGCGTTTCCCAACACCGGGACCGGCAAGATCGACGCGCAATCCGGGCCGTTGGCAGCAGCCCTTGCCGATCAGAATATCCGGCTTGAGACCGGCGCCCATGTCGAATATCTCGAGGCATCGCCGGACGCCAGGACGATCGAGACCGTCCATTACCGCCAGAACGGTGCGCTGAAGAAAGTCGCGCCGAAGCTGGTCATCCTATCGGCCGGCGCAGTCAATTCCGCCGCCATCCTGCTGCGCTCGCCCACCCCTCAGGGCAGAGGCGGCGGCAAAGGCCTGGCCAACCGCTCCGACCAGGTCGGCCGCAACTTCATGAACCACAATTCGAGCGCCATGCTGGCGATCGATCCACGCCGCCGGAACAAATCCGTCTACCAGAAGACGCTGATGCTGAACGATTATTATCTGTCCGACGGCAAGGGCGGCAAGCCGCTCGGCAATGTCCAGCTCCTCGGCAAGATCGACGGCAACATCCTCAAGGCCAATGTCAGGCGCGCGCCCAAATTCGCGCTCGATTTCATGGCCGGCCACGCCGTCGACTGGTATCTGATGTGCGAGGACCTGCCCGATCCCGACAGCCGCATCATGATCGACGGCAAGGACATCGTCATGCAGTGGCGGCGCTCCAACATGCAGTCGCTCGACGGACTGACCAAGGTGATGCGCGAGAATTTCCGCGCCTGCGGCTATCCGATCGTCCTGTCGCGTCCGTTTGACAAGCGCACGCCCTCGCACCAATGCGGCACTGTGAAGATGGGCAACGATCCAGCGACCTCGCCGCTCGATCCGTTCTGCCGCTCCTTCGACCACAGCAATTTATTCGTCGTCGATGCCGGCTTCCTGCCGAATTCGGCCGCCGTCAATCCGGCGCTGTCGATCGCCGCACAGGCGCTGCGCGTCGCCGACCATATCCGCAAGACGGAGCTCGCAACATGAGCCGCCCGGCAGCGATCGTCACCGGCGGCGCGCGCGGCATCGGCCTTGCCTGTGCCGAGGCGCTGGCCAGCGCCGGCTTCGATATTCTGGTCGCCGACCTTGCTGACGAAGCCGCAGACGGGCTCGCCGCCGACATCACCGGGCGCGGCGCGAAATTCGCCTATGTCAGCTGCGACATCGCCGACCTCGACGGCCACGCAGCGCTGATTGATGCCGCGACAAGCGCCTTCGGCCGCATCGACTGCCTGGTCAACAATGCCGGCATCGGCACTGTCCTGCGCGGCGATCTGCTCGAGCTCAAGCCGGAAAATTTCGACCGGGTGCTCGGCATCAATCTGCGCGGCACCGTATTCCTCAGCCAGGCCGTCGCCAAAGCGATGCTCGGCCTGCCAAGCGATGGTGCGAGATCGATCATCACCATCACTTCGGTCAGCGCCGCCATGGCCTCGCCGGAACGTTCCGATTACTGCATTTCCAAGGCTGGGCTTTCGATGTGGGTGAAGAACCTGGCACTGCGGCTCGCCGCCGAAAATATCGCCGTGTTCGAGGTGCGCCCGGGCATCATCCGCACCGACATGACCGCCGGTGTGACCGCCAAATATGACGGGCTGATCGACGGCGGGCTGGTGCCGGCGATGCGCTGGGGCGAGAGCGAAGATATCGGTGCCGCCGTGGCGGCGCTCGCCGGCGGCAAGTTCGGCTTTTCGACCGGCTCGGTCATCAATATCGACGGCGCGCTGTCGGTGCCGAGGCTATGAACAGGTGATGCCATGACCGACTACATAATCGCCGGCGCCGGCCCGGCCGGGTGCGTACTCGCCAACCGGCTGAGCGAAGATCCGTCGCATCAGGTGCTGCTGCTCGAAGCCGGCGGCAAGGACTGGCATCCGTTGATCCACATGCCGGCCGGTTTCGCCAAGATGACCAAGGGCATCGCCGCCTGGGGCTGGTCGACGGTGCCGCAAAAGCACATGCAGGACCGTGTCTTCCGATACACGCAGGCCAAGGTGATCGGTGGCGGCTCTTCGATCAACGCCCAGATCTACACGCGCGGCAACGCCCGCGACTACGACGCCTGGGAGAAGGAAGAAGGCCTTGCCGGCTGGGGCTATCGCGACGTGCTGCCCTATTTCAAGCGCGCGGAGAACAACCAGCGTTATGCCAACGATTTCCACGGCGACCAAGGCCCGCTCGGCGTATCGAACCCGATCGCGCCGCTGCCGATCTGCGAGGCCTATTTCCGTGCCGGACAGGAGATGGGCATCCCCTTCAATCCCGACTTCAACGGGGTAGCCCAGGAGGGCGTCGGTTATTATCAGCTGACGCAGAAGGACGCGAAGCGCTCCTCCGCCTCTGTCGCCTATCTCCGGCCGATCCGCGAGCGAAAGAATCTCACCGTCAGGACCGGCGTTCTGGTGACGCGCATCGTCGTCGACAAGGGCCGCGCCGTCGGCGTCGAGATCGTCGACAGGCCGGGCGGCCAGCCAACGATCCTGCGCGCCGAGCGCGAGGTGATCGTCTCGTCCGGCGCCATCGGCTCGCCGAAGCTTTTGCTGCAGTCGGGCATCGGCCCGGCCGACCATCTGAAGGCGGTCGGCGTGACACCGGTGCACGATCTGCCCGGCGTCGGCTCCAACCTGCAGGATCATCTCGACCTGTTCGTCATCGCCGAATGCACCGGCGATCACACCTACGACAATTACGCCAAGCTGCACTGGACGGCGTGGGCCGGGCTGCAGTATCTGCTCCTGAAGAAAGGCCCGGTAGCCTCCAGCCTGTTCGAGACCGGCGGCTTCTGGTACGCCGATCCGACCGCCGCCTCTCCCGATATCCAGCTGCATCTCGGCCTCGGCTCCGGCATCGAGGCCGGCGTCGAGAAGCTGAACAATCCGGGCGTGACACTGAACTCGGCGTTCCTGCGCCCGCGCTCGCGCGGCACCGTGCGGCTGAACAGTGCCGATCCGGCCGACCGCCCGCTGATCGATCCGAATTATTGGTCCGATTCCTATGACCGCGACATGTCGATCAAAGGGTTGAGGCTGGCGCGCGAGATCATGCGGCAGAAGGCGCTGGCCCCCTTTGTGCTGCGCGAGGTACTGCCGGGACCCGACCTGCAGAGCGGCGACGAGCTGTTCGACTACGCTTGCCGCAGTTCCAAGACCGACCACCACCCGGTCGGCACCTGCCGCATGGGCCACGATGCGATGAGCGTGGTAACGCCAGATCTCAGGCTGCGCGGTATCGAGGGCCTGCGCGTCTGTGACGCCTCGGTGATGCCGCGCATCCCCTCCTCCAACACCAATGCCCCGACGATCATGGTTGGCGAAAAAGGCGCCGATCTGATCCTTGGCCGCGAGCCGCTGCCGCCGGCGGTGTTTTCCACCAACCGAGCGGCATGAGGGACAAAGAATGATCAGGCACTGTGTCTTCGTCAGATTTCGCAACGATGCCGCCGACGCCGAGCGCGCGGCAATCCATGCCGATCTCGAAGCGTTGCGGGCCGTGATCGACGGCATGGGCAAGGTCGAATTCAGCGCTAATACCAGCCCGGAACCCTTCGCCCGCGGCTTCACGCACGGCTTCACCATCGACTTTCGCGACGCTGCGGCACGCGATGCCTATCTGGAGCATGAAGCGCATCAGCGAGCCGGCGCAAAACTGGTCGCGGCGCTCGAAGGCGGCACCGACGGGCTGATGGTGTTTGATCTGGAGATCGCGTGACTATCCCATTCTCAGCGCAACGACGCCGGCAACGATGCTAAGCACCGCGGCACCTCGCCATGCCGTCATCTTCTCGCCGAGCGCGAAGACCGAGATCATCATGGCGAACAGGATCGATGTTTCGCGCAGCGACGCCACCGAGGCGATCGGCGCCTTGGTCATCGCCCACATCACGATCCAGTAGGCGCCGCCGCTGAGCACGCCGGTATAGATTCCGGCCTTCCAGTCGCGCGCCAGCACCGGCAGCGCCTGTGGGCCGCGAGAGACGACGCATAGCACCAGCGCCCACAGCGCATCGCAGACGAACAGCCAGGCGGCATAACTCGACGCGGTGGCGGCCAGCCGCGCGCCGCTGCCGTCCGACAGCGTGTAGCTGGCGATGAAGATCGATGTGCCCAACGCGAAACCGACGGCGCGCAGGTTCAATTTCTCCAGATGCGCGCCGCCGCGAAACGACAGCACCAGCGTGCCCGCCGACAACAAGAGGATGCCGAGAATGGCGAGCGGCGCCGGCATCTCGGCAACCACCACAACGCCCCCCAAAGCGGCCAGCAATGGCGCGGTGCCGCGCGCCAGCGGATAGGTCTGGGCGAAATCGCCGGCCTTGTAGGCGCCGATCAGGAACGTCCTGTAGCCCATGTGGAAGACAACCGAGGCGAGGATGTATGGCCACACTTCCGGCTTCGGCACCTCGACGAAAGGCAACGTCACCAGCGCAGCGGCACCCATGCCGAGCGTCATCAGTGTGATCGACAGGAAACGGTCGAGATGGACCTTGACCAGCGCGTTCCAGATCGCATGCATGGAAGCGGCGGCGAGCACCGCGAAAAAGACAAACAGGCTCATCGGCGGTTCATCCGCCGCCCGTCCCGATGACGATCGGCGTCTCTAGGTCGATATCGACCCAGAGCGGAAAATGGTCGGAAGCGATTTGGCCGATATCGGCGCTGACCGAGCGCACGCGCCCGGCAAACATGCCGCCGACGAAGCAATGGTCGAGCCGGCGCTTTGCCAGCCTGCCATCGATAGTCTTCACATGGGTGTGGAAATCCGCTGTCGGTTCCATTGCGACGGCGGCGACATCGACAAAACCGTCGAGATAGGCGGCACCGCGATGATAGGGCGCGCTGCCGACAATGCGCCGGTACTCGGCGCTATCCGGCTCCATGTTGAAGTCGCCCAACCAGATCGCCGCTACGGGGTTTTCTGGCTCCTGTTCGCCATTGCTCCAGTTGCGCGCCGGCTCGTCGTCGGCGCCGCTCCATGGGCCGCCCTCGGACGGCGCACGGCGATGCTCGGCGAGCAAATAGTCGATCTGCTCCAGCCGCTCCTCGGCCGCGATATGCGCCAGATGCAACGACAGCACCCGCACCGGACCGGCAGGGGTGCGGATCATGCATTCGAGTGCGGCATTGCGGGTGTTGAGCGGCCGCAGCGTGCGCCTGAGCGGCAGCGTATGCAGCCGCGACCAGACGATCGGAAGCTTCGACAGAACCATGGTGCCGAATTGCCGCCGCCGGTTGACGATGCGGCCTTCACGCCGGTGGCTGGCATCCATGTCGAAGGCCGGCCCGTAGACCCAATGGTAGTCGGGCAGAAATTGCGAAAGAAGTTCCGGCTGGTCGTCCTCGTTGCTGCGCAACCAGTGCCGTTCCACCTCCTGCAAGGCGATGATGTCGGCGCCGGCCACGACCTTGGCACAACGCGCCAGGTCGTAGCGGCCATCGCTGCCGAAGCCGTACTGGATGTTATAGCTGACCAGCTTCATTGCTTATCCGGCTCAGTTTCCTGCTGGCAGTAGCCGTTCGCTGACAGCCTTGCAATGTGCAGCCGGGCGGAGGGAGCTTGGGCCAGATGCTAAGTGGTCAGCGGCTGGAACCGACCGGGCGGGGATGCTGCCAGTTCCGACCAGTCGATTTCTTCCTCAAGGCGGTGGTAGGCTTCGTCGCCGATCGTTCCGTCGATGCGCAAACGCTCCAGCGCATCGCGCTGGCTCTTGATGGCGTAGAGACGCAATCTGTCATACTCGGTCGCCGCCTGGGCATCCTCGGGGTTTTCGGCGATGGCGCGCTGGGCGGCATATTGCTCTCGCACCGCCCCGGCCGCGCTCGATGTCTTGCCGCTGAGCACGTCCAGCGCCGCCTGCATGATGGCGACGCGCGCCTGCGCCACCTCCCGGTCGACCGTCCGGTCGAGGTCGAGATTGAGCAGAAGCAGCAACGGTTTCAGGCTGACGCCTTGCAGCACCAATGTGCCGAGCACGACCGTGAAAGCGGCGAGCACGATCGGATCACGGCCCGGAAAGTCGGCCGGCAAGGCGAAGGCTGCCGCAAGCGTCACCAGGCCGCGCATGCCGCACCAGCCGATGAGCACGCCGCCGCGGAATGTCGGTGCGTCCTTCCGCCTGTCCTCGTCGCCCAGACGTGCCAGCGCTCTGAGGATCGCGCCGCAGCCCAGAACCCAGACGAGCCGCGATACGATGACGACGGCCAGCACAGCCAGGGCAAAGACGAACGCCTCGCTTTGTCCTTGCTCGGCAAGTCGGCCGACGATGGACCGCGCTTGCAGGCCCATCAGAACGAAGGCCAGCACGTTGAGCACGAACACCGCCGTCTCCCAGACTGAGTAGGAACTGACACGATTCCTTGCCGGCATGCGGCGCGGCGATGTACGTGCGATCGTCATGGCGTAGACGACGATCGTGATGATGGCGGAAAGCCCTATCCTGTCGGCCAGGATCCAGACGCCGAAGGTTGAGGCGAATTGCACCACGGTGCCGCTCGCCGGGTCGTCGATGCGGCCGAGTATGGCGAGAGACAACCGGCCGAGCACATAGCCTGCGGCAAGGCTGCCGACCGTCGACAGCAGGATCATTGGAACGGCACTGCTCAACAGGATGGTGCCGGCGGCTGCGGAAACCGACATCCTGTAGATCAGCAGCGCCGTGGCGTCGTTGAGAAGGCTCTCGCCTTCCAGGATGGCGGTGATGCGGTGCGGCACCTTGAACTGTCCGAGCACGGCCGCCGCCGCCACCGCATCGGGCGGCGCTACGATCGCGCCGAGCGCTATGGCGGCGGCGATGGGCAAGCCTGCCATCGTCCAGCCGACCAGCGCGACCGTCACGGTGGTGAAGATGACGGCGCCAAGCGCCAGCAGGATGAGCGAAACCTTGTAGCGGTTGAGATCGCGCAGCGACGTGTCATAGGCCGCGTCGAGCAGAACCGGCGCGATGAACAGAGCGAGCGCCAGCCCCGGGTCGATCTCGATGGTCGGGGCAAACGGCAGGAAGGCGATGCCGGCGCCGGCCAGCGCCAGCAATGACGGATAGGGAATCTGCAGACGCCGCGACAACGCGGTCAGGGCGACCGCGATGAGAAGCAGGACAAGGGTGAGTTCAAAAAGCGCCATGCCTTATCGTAGCGGTGAAGCCGGGCGATTGGCACTGCAAAAACGACGACGGCTTTGGCTGCTGGTGAATGGTGAATGGTGAATGGTGAATGGTGAATGGTGAATGGCTGCGTGCAGAGGAATTTCGGCGCGTAAAGCGCATTCTTACTATTCACTGTTCACTATTCACTCTTCTCCTAATGCAGCACCAGCATGTCGCCCGACGAGAACGAAATCTCGGCCTTTTCGCCGACGGCCGGCGGCGGTGTGGCCGGATTGTTGAACGTGTCGAGCGAGACCGTGCTGCCGCCGATGCCGACGCGAACCCGGATGACCGAGCCGAGGAAATGCACCTCGGCGATTTCGCCCCAAAGGCTGGAATCGCGACCGGGGTGTCGGCCGAGCGAGATCGCCTCGGGCCGCAACGCCAGCGACAGCGTGTCGCCGGATTTCGAGCCGTTGAGCTTGCCCTTGAGCGAGACCTCTTGCGAGTTGACGCGCACCTTGCCCGAAGCGGCGTCGGTGACCGTGCCTTCGAGCACGTTCAGCGTGCCGACGAAATTGGCGACGAATTTGGTTGCCGGCCGGTTGTAGATCTCGAACGGCGTGCCGACCTGCTCGGCCTTGCCGCCATACATGACGGCGATGCGGTCGGAGATCGACAGCGCCTCTTCCTGGTCGTGGGTGACGAAGATGGTGGTGATGCCGAGCTTCTTCTGGATCGAGCGGATTTCCTCGCGCAGCGACACGCGCACCTTGGCATCGAGCGCCGACAGCGGCTCGTCGAGCAGCAGCAGCTTCGGCTTGGGCGCAATCGCCCGCGCCAGCGCGATGCGCTGCTGCTGACCGCCGGAGAGCTGATAGGGATAGCGGTCGCCCATCTGCGGCAGCTTGATGATGTCGAGCATCTCGGCAACGCGCCTGTCGGCATCGGCCTTCGGCATACCGGCGACCTTCAGCCCGAAGCCGATATTCTGCGCCACGGTGAGGTTCGGAAACAGCGCATAGGCCTGGAACACCATGCCGATGTTGCGCTGGTTGGGCTTGAGCCGGGTGACGTCCTTGCCGGCCACGACGATCTTGCCGGCGGATGGCTCTTCGAAACCGGCGACCATGCGCAGCACCGTCGTCTTGCCGCAGCCCGACGGTCCGAGAAAGGAGACGAATTCGCCCGGCTCGACGTCGAGGTTGAAATCCTGCACCACAATGGCGGCGCCGAAGGATTTCTGCACATGCTGGATTGAGAGGAATGGCTCGGCCATAGCTTTTTCCTTCGGGTCAGTTCGGACGGTTCGCCGATCGCGGCGCGAAGCGCGACAGG
The DNA here is from genome assembly GCF_040320845.1 of Mesorhizobium sp. M0601. Classification (NCBI taxonomy): domain Bacteria; kingdom Pseudomonadati; phylum Pseudomonadota; class Alphaproteobacteria; order Hyphomicrobiales; family Phyllobacteriaceae; genus Mesorhizobium; species Mesorhizobium sp. M0601. The sequence goes on along the minus strand of NZ_JAMYQK010000006.1, from coordinate 42,151 downwards.
ATCTGGATCAGCGACATGCAGCCCCAGGTAATGGCAAAGGCGATGATGGCAAGCGCCGCCGGCTCATAGGCGCGATTGGCGCCGACGTTCTGCAGATAGGGTCCGAAAGCAGGCCGGTTGAGCAGGCTGGCCATGGTGAATTCGCCGATGACGATGGCGAAGGTCAGGAAGGCGCCCGACAGCACTGCGATCAGCACGTTGGGCAGGATGACCCGGGTGATGATCGTGCCCCAGCCGGCGCCGAGGATCTGCGCCGCCTCGGTCAGTGTCCGCACGTCGATTGTGCGAAGCCCGGTGTCGACGGCACGATACATATAGGGCAGCGCCAGTGTCGCATAACCGATGACCAGCAAGGCATTGGCTCCTGTCTCGCTGGCCAGGAACGGCAGCGGTGAGTTCGACCCGTACATTCTGATGTAGCCGAAGACGATAACGATGGCCGGAATGACCAGCGGCAGCAGCGTGATGAACTCGACGACGGGCCTGATCTGCGGCAGCCGCAGACGAATCCAGTACGCCGCCGGCACCACCACCAGCACGCCAAGGACGATGGTGAAGATGGCTGCGACCACCGAATAGATGAAGGTCGCCTGGAAGCGGGGATCGCCGAGCACGACCTGATAGGCATCGAAGGAATACGCGCCGCGCCGCATGCGCATGGAGAATTCCACGGTCGCGATCAGCGGAATGAAGAAATAGGCCGCGCCCAGCGCGAAGACGATCCAGGCCCAGAATCTGCCGGACTTCATTTGAGCCACCTCTCAGAGCGCGTCCGGAACCAGATGTAGAAGACATTGGCCAGCCCAGTGATGACGATCATGCCGAAGGCGATGGCGTAGCCGAGATGGGCATTGTGCAGCACGTCACCGCGGATCTGCGCGTAGAGCAGGATAGGGACGATGTTAAGCGAGGAGCCGGTCAGAGCGTAAGCGGTGGCGATGGCACCGAAGGCGTTGGCGAACAAGAGGATGACGGTGCCGAGGAAACTTGGCCAGATCACCGGAATGACGACCATGCGCCAGAACTGCGCCTGGGTCGCGCCAAGCGTTGCCGCCGCTTCGCCCCATTCCTTCTTCAGCCCATCGATCGCCGGCACGATGATCACCACCATCAGCGGGATCTGGAAATAGACATAGGTCAGCGTCAGGCCCCAGAACGACAGGATGTTGAAACCATGGGCATAAATGTTGAAGCCGACCAAGACGTTGAGCAGCACCGTGGCGAGCCCGAGCCGACCGAGCGTCGCGAGAAAGGCGAAGGCCAGCGGCACGCCGGCAAAATTGGAGGCCACGCCGGAAAAGGTCAGTGTCGCCGAGCGTATCCACTCCGGCAGCCCGCCGCGCACGATGGCGATGGCAATGGCAAGTCCCGCGAAAGCACCGATCAGCGACGAGGCGAGGCTGACCTTGATTGAGATCCAGTAGGCGGCAACGATCGACGGCTGCGCCAAGGCCGCTATGTTTTCGAAAGTGAATTCGCCGGCATCGTTCCGGAATGCGCCCAGCATCAGATAGAGCGTCGGCAGGATCAAGAACATGATGGCGAAGATGAAGAAAGGCGCAACGCCAAGCCATTGCGTCGGCAGCCGCATGCTGCGGGCGTCGGCAGGAGGCGCGGTCTTCCCGGCAACAGCGTGATCGGACAACGAGATATCGGTCATGCGCCGGCTACCGTCCTGGAGGTATGCCGGGCGGCGATCTAAGCCGCCCGGCTGATCTCAAGTCTTACTTGACGTTGGCGCCGACGACGGCATCCCAGTTCTTGGTGATGGCTTCCTTGGCCTTGCCCTGCTCGTCGAGCGTCGGGAACACCGCGGCTGCATAGGACTCGGCCGGCGGCAGCTTGGCCATCACGTCAGCCGGGAGCTTGCCATTCTTGGCGAGGTCGTTGAAGCGGATCGGGTGACAATAGCCCTTCAGCCAGCCGATCTGGCCTTCGTCGGAATAGAGATATTCCAGCCACAGCTTGGCAGCATTCGGGTGCGGCGCATAGGCGCTGATCGCCTGAACATAGACGCCGGCGACGACACCGGTCTTCGGCACGACGACGTCGACCGGCGGATTGCCCTTCAGCGTATCACGGCCGGCAAGCGCGTTATAATCCCAGGTCACCAGGATTGGCGTCTGGCCTTGAGCAAGCGTCGCGGGCTTGCCGATGACCGGCACGAAATTGCCGGCGGCGTTGAGCTTCTTGAAGAAGTCGAGACCAGCCGTGCCGGCGGCTTCGCCGGCAGCCGCACCGCCGGAAAGGCCGGCGGCATAGACTGCCTGGATGGCCTGGTTCGAAGCACGCGGGTCGCCGGCGAGCGCCACGGTATTGGCGAATTCCGGCTTCAGCAGATCGGCCCAGTCGGCCGGCGCTTCCTTGACCAGGTCCTTGTTCACCAGAAACGAAAGCACGCCGTAGTAGTCGCCGGTCCAAAAGCCTTCGGCATCCTTGGCGCTGTCCGGGATCGAGTCCCAGGTTGATACTTTATAAGCCTGGATCAGGCCATCCTTCTTGGCGGTCGGGCCGAAGCTCAGGCCGACGTCGATGACGTCGGGCGCTTGCGGGCCCTTGTTGTCCTTGTTGGCCTTGATCGCCTCGACCTCGTCGCCGGAGCCGGCATCGGGGTTGAGCTCGTTGACGGTGATCCCCGGATATTTTGCCTTGAAGCCGTCGATGACCGCGCCGTAGCCGCACCAGTCATGCGGCAGCGCGATGGTGGTGAGCTGGCCTTCAGCCTTGGCTGCGGCGACCAGTTCATCCATGGACTGGGCCGACGAGATGGCAGAGGTCGCCATCAGGGCGACGGCCGAAAGGGAAAGCAGTTTTCCCGTGAATTTGAACATGTGTTCTCTCCGTTGAACTGACGCCGTTGGACGCCTGCGATGCGGTATCGTTTTCGTGTGACAGCCAGATGAAAGCTTTGTGAAAGCGATGCCCCGCAGTATGAAAAAGTAAACTCTTTTTAACCGGCTGTAGCAATCGCTCCGCGATTCTTTTTCCGGCTAACTAGTTTCGATCTTGCCTTTCATCTTTCCCCCTTTCCTTTGCCTCTTTTCCCAAGTCGATTTCCGATGCGAAAATTGTCTCAGACGGTGCCGGCGATGGCGTTTTCGAGCAGCGTCAGCGCCGCCTTCTTGGTCAGCTTGACCGGGTTGCCGCCGGCGGTCGGATCGACCACCGCCATGTCGGCAATCAGGCCCTTGCGCTTCTTGTCCATGTCGAGCCCCTTGATCAGGCCGGGCAGCGCATGCGGCACCTTGAGCTCCTTGCGCAGCTTGATGATCGCCTTGGCAAAACCGTCGAAGCCGCCCTTGATGCCGCAATAGGCGGCAAGCCGGGCGATGCGCGGCTCGATCGCCTCGCGGTTGAAGGCCAGCACGTAGGGCATGAACACGGCGTTGGTCATGCCGTGGTGGCTATCGTAGAGCGCGCCGATCGGATGCGACAGCGAATGAATCGCTCCAAGCCCTTTCTGGAAGGCGGCCGCTCCCATGGCAGCGGCGCTCATCATGTTGGCGCGGGCGACCAGATCCTTGCCGTTGGCATAGGCTTTCGGCAGGTTTTCGAAGACCAGCCTTATGCCTTCCACGGCGATGCCGTCGGCCATCGGGTGATAGCCCGGCGCGCAATAGGCTTCGAGACAGTGAGCGAGCGCATCCATGCCGGTGCCGGCGGTGATGAAGCCCGGCATCCCGACCGACAGCTCCGGATCGGCAATGACGATCGCCGGCAAGAGCTTTGGATGGAAGATGACCTTCTTGGTATGGGTCGCTTCATTGGTGATGACGCCGGCGCGGCCGACTTCCGAGCCGGTGCCGGCGGTGGTCGGCACGGCGATGATCGGCGCGATCGCATCGGCATCGGCGCGTGTCCACCAGTCGCCGACGTCCTCGAAATCCCAGACCGGCCGTGTCTGCCCGGCCTGGAAGGCGATCAGCTTGCCGAGGTCGAGCGCCGAGCCGCCGCCAAAGGCAATGACGCCGTCATGCTTGCCCTTCTTGAACACGGCAATGCCGGCGGTCAGGTTGGAATCCACCGGGTTCGGCTTGACCTCGGAAAATACGCCATAGGGCACCTTGGCGTCGTCGAGGATCTTCAGCGTCGAGGCCACCACCGGCAGCCTGGCCAGTCCCGGATCGGTGACGAACAGCGGCCGCTTGATGCCGGTCGCCGCCAGCACCTCCGGCAGCTCCTTGATGCGTCCGGCGCCGAAGCGGACGGTCGTCGGGTAATTCCATTTGGAAACGAGTTTTGTCATTTCGACCTTCTTGACTGCTTTCGTGCTCTCGGATGTCGTCAATTCACAAAGGTATTGGCCACACGGTCTGACCGCATCATGTACGGAATCCAGATGGCTGCGGCCCAGACGGAACGGTAAATTCCGTGCATCGTTTCGCTGTCGAACGCATCAGCCAAGGTTGGAAAGCTCTCGCGAAAAACCAGATGCGCAGCCCATGGGTCGAGGATGGCATATACGGGCATCGCGACTGCCCAAATCATGTACCAGCCCGGGAATATCTCCCAGCGCTTGAACATGAAGAACAATAACAGGACCGGGGCTGTAAGGCTTAGAACGCCTGCTGTCACCAGTTCGGCAACGAGCAGCGCACCTTGAGAAAAACTGAAGGCCTGCCAGTCGAAGCCGAGATAGTCGGTATTGTGCAGTTGTACCAACCCCAGTATCGGCGTGAGCATCAACCCGAGCATCGGCAGGACAAGCCATCCGCCGATACCCTCGGGACGCTCACCATCTGGCAGCGCCGATTGTTGTGTATCCGCCATTACTCCCCCTCAACAGCGATCGCATGCCTGTCGATCGCCACCTTAGATCACCTCGCGCAGATGGTATGATTTCGGCCTGGTCAGATTGTCGTAGCCGATGGCCGACAGTGCCGCGCCCTTGCCGGTGTCCTTGACGCCGGTCCAGACCAGCGCCGGGTCGAGATAGTCGCAGCGGTTCATGAACACGGTGCCGGTCTCGACACGATCGCCGATCGCCGCCGCATGCTCAATGTCGCGCGTCCAGATCGAGGCCGTCAGCCCATAGGGGCTGTCGTTCATCAGCGCGATCGCCTCCTCGTCGTTGCGCACCTTCATGATGCCGACGATCGGGCCAAAGCTTTCCTCGCGCATGACGCTCATCTGGTGGTCGACCTGGGTCAGCACTTCCGGCGCCAGATAGGGCGAACCTTGCCTGTCGTTGGCCACCTTCATATCGATGTGCGCCCTGGCGCCCTTGCGCAACGCCTCGGCCTTCTGCTCGCGGATCAGGTCGGCGAAGCGCGCCTGCGCCATCGGCCCCATGGTGGTCGCCTGGTCGAGCGGATTGCCGACGACGTAGTTCCTGGTCTCGGCAATGAAGCCCTCGACGAATTCATCGTAGACCGTCTCATGCACATAGACGCGCTCGATGCCGCAGCAGCACTGGCCGGAATTGTAGAAAGCGCCGTCGACCAGATTGGCAACGGCATGGTCCATCTTTGCGTCCGGCAGCACATAGGCCGGATCCTTGCCGCCGAGTTCGAGGCCGAGCGTCATGAAGGTGCCCGCCGCCGCCTTCTCGATGGCGCGGCCGCCGGCGACCGAGCCGGTGAAGTTGACATGGTCGATCTTGCCGGAGCCGAGCAGCCTTTCGGTCTGCGCGTGGTTCAGGACGAGGTTCTGGAACAGGCCCTTGGGCAGGCCGGCCTTATCAAACGCCTGCTGAAACCGCTCGCCGACCAACAATGTCTGTGCCGCATGCTTGAGGATGACAGCGCTGCCCGCCATCAGCGCCGGCACGATGGTGTTGACGGCGGTGAGATAGGGATAGTTCCACGGCGCGATCACCATGACCACGCCGAGTGGCACCTTCTTCACATAGCGGCGAAAGCCGTCCTTCGGATTGGAGGCCATGACCGGCTTCAGGGCCGCCTCGGCGATCTCGACCATGTAGCTGACGCGTTCCCTGACGCCGCCGAACTCGCCGCCATAGCGCACCGGCCGGCCCATCTGCCAGGCGATCTCCGGCACGATCTCGTCGGTCATGGCGACCAGCGCTTCCAGCATGGCAAGCATGTATTTGCCGCGCTCGATGACCGGCGTCTCAGCCCACTTCTCCTGCGCCGCCTTGGCACGTTCGACCGCGGCACCGATCGCCTGGTCGGTGGCAAGAGGCCGTTCGGCATAGATCGAACCGTCGACGGGGGATTTTATCTTGACCGTTTCGGTCATGCCTTGGGTCCTCGCATTCTACAATAATGTCGTTGGTTAGCGCCGCCCCTCATCCGCCTGCCGGCACCTTTTCCCGTATACTGACGGGGAGAAGGGACAAGCTCAGCGCCGGGCCCCCTCTCCCCCGTTCTTCACGGGAGAGGCTGAGGGTGAGGAGCGGCGCCAACGTTGCCAGATTATTCAATACCGCTCGAACCCCCTGTGCAGTTCCCAGTCCGTAATCCGGCGGTCGTACTCGAACTGTTCCCAGTGTGCCGTGTGGACGTAATGTTCCAGCACATCGTCGCCGAGCGCTTGCCTCAGCATTTTCGATTCCGCCAGCGTCGCGGTGGCGTCGCGCAATGTCTGTGGAATTTCAGGCAGCTGCGAGGCCTGGTAGGCATCGCCGACGAAGGGCTTCTGCAGCTCAAGCTTTTCATCGATGCCGGCGAGCCCGGCCGCGATCAGCGCGGCGAAAGCCAGATAGGGGTTCAAATCGGCGCCGCCGATGCGGCATTCCATGCGGATGCCCTTGGTGCCCTCGCCGCAAAGACGGAAGCCGGCGGTGCGGTTGTCCTCGCTCCACATGATCTTGGTCGGCGCAAACGTGCCGGCCTGGAAGCGCTTGTAGGAATTGATGTATGGCGCCAGGAACCAGGTGAATTCCTTGGCATATTTGAGCTGGCCGGCCGCCCATTGCTGGCCGAGTGTCGACAGCGTCCACTCGGCATTTTTGTCGTAGAACAACGGCGTCTTGCCGTCGGCGCTCCACAGCGAATTATGGATGTGGCTGGAATTGCCGGCGAGCCCGTAATTGTACTTGGCCATGAACGAGATCGCCTTGCCTTCGGACTCGGCGATTTCCTTGGCGCCGTTCTTCAGGATGACGTGGCGGTCGGCCATGTCGAGCGCCTCGGCGTAGCGGACATTGATCTCCTCCTGGCCTGGCCCCCACTCGCCCTTCGAATTCTCGATCGGGATGCCGGCCGCCTCCATCTCGTTGCGCAGCCGGCGCATGACGCCTTCTTCCTTGGTGGTGATGCCGATCTGGTAGTCGCCGATGTAGGGCGATGCCGTCTCGAGGCCCTGCCAGTGCTTCTTGCGGGCGGAATCGTAGGTTTCGCTGAACAGATAGAATTCGAGCTCGGAAGCGAAATAGCCGATATAGCCGCGATCCTGCAGCCGCTTGACCTGCTTCTTCAGCATGGCGCGCGGCGAATGCGCCAGGTCGTCATGGGTATGGTGGTCGAGCACGTCGCAGATCACCAGCGCCGTCTTCTCCAGCCACGGAACGCGCCGCAGCGTCGCAAGGTCCGGCTTCATGACGAAATCGCCATAACCCTTCGACCAGCTCGCCGCCTTGTAGCCGGGCACCGGTTCCATATCGATGTCTGCGGCCAAGAGATAGTTGCAGCCATGCGTCTCGTCATGCGCGGAATCGACGAAATAGCGGGCCAGGAACCGCTTTCCCGCGAGCCGCCCCTGCATGTCGACGATGCAGGCCAGCACCGTGTCGACCTCGCCGCCGGAGACCGCCTGCTTCAACTGATCGAACGAGAAATTTCCGGCCATTCCTTTGGCACTCCAGCGCTTGTCGTTTCGGGCTTGTCACTTTGAAAAGGAAACGGAAACCCATGGCCGGCACGATGCCGGCCATGGTCATGAGAGGGGGTCAGGCGCCGGCTTCGCCTATGGCTAGCTCGGCTGCCTTGATCGCCGCCTGGCGCTTCGCGATCTGGTCGCCGATGGGCGGACCCTGGAAGCGGCGGTTCTCGAAACCGAACCAAAGCACCGCGGTCAGCACGATGAAGCCCAGGGTGATATAGAGCACCTTGTCGTTCGGCGGCTGGATGGCGATGTAGAAGATGATCGCCATGCCGATGATCGACAGGATGCAAAACAGCTTGAACAGGCCGGCGCCGAGATTCCATGGGCCGGGATTCGGCCATTTCGCCGTTCCGAAAGCCGTCATGCCGAGCGCGATCGGAATGGTGAAGGACAGGAACAGGAACACCAGCGTCGAATTGACAACGATGGTGTAGATGTTGGTGCCGCCGATCGAAATGAACTGGGCAAGAAAGACATAGATGATCTCGAGGATCGCAGCGGTCCAGATGGCATTGACCGGCGTGCGCCAGGTTGGGCTGACTTTGGCGAGCCCGGCCGAACCGACCGGCATGCCGCCGTCGCGAGAGAACGCAAACAGCATGCGCGAGGCCGAGGTCACCGTGGCGAGGCCGCAGAGGAACTGCGAGATCAGGATTGCCAGATAGAGCAGTTCTTTCAGCCAGCCCGGTAGGATTGCATCCATTGTCGAGAAGAATACGCTCCAGCCCTGCTTGGCGCCTGCCGCCAAGTCCGGAATTGCCAGAACGATCGCGCAGACCATCGCCCAGCCGATAAGCGACGACCAGAGCACGGACGAAATGATCGCCCGCGGAACGGAATGCGCTGCCTTCAGCGTTTCTTCCGAAGTATGCGCCGACGCATCATATCCGGTGATGGTGTAGACCGGCAGCAGCAGGCAGAGCAGGAACAGGTAGCTCATGGAATCCGACTGTGGGAAGACACCGCCGCCGGCATCACCCGAATAGTTGGTGAAGGTCCACAGCCGCGTGATGTCGATTGCGGGCGCAAACACCAGGCAGGCAATGATCAGCACAGCTGTTGCGCCAAGGATCAGGAAGCCGGAAGCGTCAGTCAGCATGGCGGTCAGCTTGATGCCGAAGTGATTACAGAGCGCCTGGATCGCGGTGATGACGGCAACAAATCCGACAATCTCGCCCGGAGTACCGGTAATGCCGAACCAGCTCCCGAACGTTCCGACGAAGAAGAAAGCAGTACCGATGTTGATGGCGCCGAGCACGGTGATCAGGCCGAGCAGATTGAGCCATGCGGTGAGCCAGCCAGTGAAACGGTTCCCCAGGATGGATGCCCAGTGATAGAGGCCGCCGGCGGTCGGAAATGCAGAGGCGATCTGGGCCATGGCGAGCGCGAAAAATCCCGAAACCATGCACCCGACGATCCAGCCGATGCCAGCGCCGGCGCCACCGATGGACGACGTCGCTTGCGCGAAGGAATTGATGCCGCCTGAGAGGATGCAGATGATCGAGAACGAGATCGCGAAATTCGAGAAGCGGCTCATGCTTCGCGACAGTTCCTGAGCATAGCCCATTCCGTGGAGAACTTTCAGGTCCTCCTTCTTGTCAACTTCGCTGTAACCCGGTGCTACCATTTTAAAGTCCCCTTTTGGTTTCTTAGCTGGCCGATTGAACTTACTTTCCGACGGCGCTTGGTCTGGAGGCCTTGGCCGCTTCGGGCTCCAGATTGAGAAAAATACCGGTGAGCAGATCCGCCCATTTCCGCTGCCCGGCCGCGCCGGCGATCTCGTCGTTGCGGATTTCAATCATTGCGCAGGGCAGCCCGCGCGAGCGCGCATGGCGTTCCAGCGTGAAATAGACCCGGTCGGCCGGCGAATAGGGTTCGTTGACGCCGACGCTGACGCCGGCAAGCCGCTTCAGTGTCGCGATCAGCGGCGCCGCCAGCCGGCGATCCTCGTCGTGGATGATGCCGATGTGCCAGGGCCGGCTTTTGCCTTTGTAGAGCGGCGTGAAGGAATGGATCGAGACCAGCCTGGTCTCCCGCCCGGCCGCCAGGCGCTCGTCGATGACCGTTGCGATCCGCTCGTGAAACGGTCGCCACGCCAGCGCGATGCGCGCCTCCCGCTGGTCGGCGGAAAGTCCCTGGTTGGCCGGGACCACGGTTTTTTCGCTGGCGCTGACCGTCACTATCAGGTCCGGCGCGTCGAGCGGGCGGTTGCAGTCGATGATGAGCCGCGAGATGCAGGTCTCGACCAGCGTCGCATCGAGCGCCTCGGCCATGCGGCGCGCCACCGGCAAGGCGCCGGGATCCCAGGCGATGTGGCGGGAAAGTTCCTCGGCGGCAAGGCCGAGCGTTCCGAATTCCGGTGGAAGGAAATTGGAGGCGTGGTCGCAGGTCAGCACGAAAGGGCTTGATCCGCCGGGGTTCGTCACCCTTACGGTTTCAGGCGATGCAAGGCTGGCGGGCCGTGCTGTCTCCATTGTCTGCTGTCCCCGGGGAGCGCTGTATCGTATGTTACGTATTTTGCCTCATTGCGTCCCTGCGGATGATTTCATACAGTTTGGCCGGCTTTGTCAAACGCGATTTCGATAATGCGCTAACGGCACGGCCAGGGTGGGGAAAAAGCATGGTTTCGAGCATTGCCGAACTGATCTCCGACCGTATCGGCACCATGCCGGCCGGCGAGCGGCGCGCAGCGCAAGCGCTGATCGCCAGCTATCCGCTGATCGGGCTGAAGACAGTCGCCGAATTCTCGGCTACGGCCGGCGTATCATCGCCGACGATCCTGCGTTTCGTCGCCCGGCTCGGCTTCCAGAACTATCCGGAATTCCAGTCGGCGCTGCAAGACGAGCTGGCGGCGCAATTGCAGTCGCCGGCCTCGCGCACGCTCAATCCGCCATCGCAGGGCGGCAGCGCCGTGTCGCCGATGCTGGAGGCGACCCTCGACAACATGCGCGAGACATTCCGGCATCTCTCGGACAAACAGCTTGCCGACATCGTCGCCAAGCTAGCCGACCGGCGCGGCAAGACATTCCTGATCGGCGGCCGCTTCACCGACCCGCTGGCGCGCTACATGGCCGCCCACCTCGCCATCATCCAGCCCAACGTTTTTCACCTCGGCGGGCAGGAAAGCGTCTGGCGCGACCGACTGATCGACATGGGCAAGCGCGACGTGCTGGTGATCTTCGACATCAGGCGCTACCAGGACAGCTTGGTCCGTTTCGCCGAGACGGCCAACCAGCGCGGCGTGCAGATCGTGCTGTTTACCGACCAGTGGCTGTCGCCGATCGCCCGCTTCGCCCGCCATGTCATCGCCGGGCGCACCGCCGTGCCTTCGGCCTGGGACTCATCCGCCGCGCTTTTCGTCGTTGCCGAAGCCCTGATCGGCGCGGTCACAAGGCAGCTCGAAGCCGACGGCGCCAAACGCATCCGCGAACTGGAAAGCCTGCGGTAGAGCTCCTCCGGAAAGGCACGCCTTTCGCTTCGGTCTAGTCCACTAGAAAACTGATCATCTGCAGGATCAGGATCAGCAAAAGGACGCCAAAGACAGTCGCAACCACCGCTGCCAGCAGGACGGTGCGTTGTTTCTTACCCATGGCTTTCCCCCCCGACAGCATAGTCCCCGTCCACGACTGCGAATATCAGTCCCGCCCCACTGCTCGGCCACCTCCCAACTCCTCAAGACCCGCCTGCGGCTTGGGCGGAGGAGTAATGACGACTGGTTCACGTGCGAAATGAACCGCTTACCAAGGTGCTCGCTAACGGGCACGGCCGCATCATTCATCCGACCCATGTCACGGCCGAATGACCACCTTGCATTTCGGGCTTAACCATTCAGCCGCTAAGCGTGCCCCACTCCAGCTACTTTACCCATGGCAAGCATGATCGAAGTTCGGCTAACCTTGTCGACGTGAAGCCGCTTCCTTGAACCAAAGCGCGGTGAACTGCGCGGAGGAATTCGATGAGCTATCTGGACGAGCTGTTCTCAGTCGCCGGCAAGACGGCGCTGGTCACCGGCGCCGCGACCGGCATCGGCCGCATGGCGGCGACCGCTCTGGTCATGGCCGGCGCCTCGGTGATGATTGCCTCGCGCAAGGGCGAGGACTGCGCCAAGGTTGCCGGCGAGTTGAACGGACTTGGCGCATCCGGCCGGGCGGAAGGTTTTGCCGGCGACGTCTCCAGCGAGGCCGGCATTGCGGCGCTTGTGGCCGAGGTCAGGGCGCGGACCGAGCGGCTGCATATCCTGGTCAACAATGCCGGCATCTCCTGGGGCGCGCCGCTGGAAAGCTTTCCCTACCATGCCTGGGCCAAGGTGTTCGGCGTCAACGTCACCGCGGTTTTCCACCTGACGCGCGAATTGCTGCCTCTGCTCGAAGCCGCCGCCAGCGACGCCGACCCGGCCCGGGTGATCAATCTTGGATCGGTGATGGGCACGCAGCCTTTGGCCGAAGACGCTTACTCCTACTCGGCCTCGAAGGCCGCGGTTCACCACCTGACGCGCATCCTGGCGATCGAGTTCGCCGCCCGCCGCATCACCGTCAACGCCTTTGCGCCTGGCCCTTTCCGGAGCCGGATGACGGCCTTCGCCACCGGCACCGAGGACCAAGCAAGACATATCGGCAACCACGTTCCGATCGGCCGCATCGGCGCACCGGATGACATTGCCGGCGCAACGCTCTATTTGTGCAGCCGGGCCGGCAGCTATGTCACCGGCGCCATCCTGCCGATCGATGGCGGGCAGTCGGTGCAACACGGGCTGACATTGTTCAAGGAATGAGACGCACGCCATCCGGCGAGTGAAATGCCGGGGGTGAAGATGGAGGACATCAGCGTGGAACCGATCAGTCTCGATGTGCTTCTGGCCAACGTCGGCAAGGAAGTCGGCGTGTCGCCATGGCGGGTCGTCACCCAGCGCATGATCGACCAGTTCGCCGATGCCACCGACGACCATCAGTTCATCCATTGCGATCCGGAACGTGCCAGCCGCGAAACGCCGTTCGGCGGCACCATCGCGCATGGCTTCCTGTCGCTTTCGCTGTTGTCGGCGATGACCTTCGAAACCATGCCGCCGCTGGAAAACAGCAAAATGGGCGTCAATCACGGCTTCGATTCGCTGCGCTTCCTGGCGCCGGTGAAGACCGGCTCGCGCATCCGCACCCGTTTCGTGCTGGCCGACGTCAAGGTCAGGCCGTCGGGGTGGGTGCAGACGGCGCACGACGTGACGATCGAGATCGAGGGCTCGAAAAAACCGGCGCTGACCGCGCGCTGGCTGACGCTGACGCTGATCGAACGCCAGCCGGAAGCGGTCTGACTCTCGTCGGGCGGAGAAGCCCAAATCTATCTGTGCCAAATCTATTTGGCTTCGGCCGCGACGTACTTCATGTGACGGCTGACCTGCAGCGCAATGTAGACGACCAGTGAACAACCGATTGGGAACACGATCTCGTTGAGGCCGGTTGCGATCGCCTGCGGCATTGCGAGAGCAGCGTCGTTCGTCGCGGCCGTCTCGATGGTCAGCACCGTGATGCCGCCGCCGAATACCGCGCCTATCAGGGCGCCTGCCAGCGCGAAATGGAGCGGACGCGGTTCTTCCTTCGATGCCAGCGACGCCAGTGCCCAGCCGAGCAGCCCGTATTCGATCGCCCGCAGCACACCGAGCGTCGTGAGCGACAGGATGGCCGGCTTTGCCGCCGCGTCCAGCGCGCTGACCATAACCTTTTGCGTCCCTTTGGCGATGCCCATCGCCAGTGGCGCCGAAATCGCACCGATCAGGCCACCGAGCGAGGCTCGCACCTTGGTGAGCGCCGTGCCGAGGCTGACGCCGGCGCAGACGAAGAACGACCAGGTCACGCCTTGCGCCAGTTCGATCAGAACCTGCGTCGTCGCCGGGTAGGCACCTGCCGCAAATCTGACGGTCAGAATGAGAGCTTCCATGGCGAAGCCGAGCGCGATCGCCAGCCATGCGACCATGACGACGCGCCTGAGCGCCATCCTGGCGCGATGAGAAAGCGGGTCCACGTCCGGCACGCCGGACGAAAGCTCAGTTCCGGTCATAACGGCCTCCCGAAACGAAATTTTTGCAGAGCCGCGAATTAGTCTTCGTCTGTAACAGTCCGATGTTGCCGGCTTTATTGCCTGGTTACATCGTTTTGTGAGGTCAAGCCTCTGCTTCACACCGCCCTTGCCCGACGCCGTACAGCGTATATATGCTGCATCCAGCATCAGTCATAAGGCAGTAGAAAGTTGCAGCTAAGCGTCCAGGAGCGCCGCGAAAAACAAAAGGCCGAACTGCGTTCCGAACTTGTCGACGCCGCGCACAAGCTTGTCCAGGAAGAAGGCTATGACGGCCTCACCATCCGCAAGCTCGCCAAGCGCGTCGGCTATGCGCCGATGTCGGTCTATTCCTATTTCGCCGACAAGCAGGACATCCTGTTCGCGCTGGCCGAGGACGCCTTCGAGACCCTGGCCAGGCGCATCGCAAATCATACGGCCGACGACCCGATCGAGGCGCTCAAGGCGGTGCTTGTCGAATACGCCGCCTTCGGGCTGGAAAATCCCAACGAGTACCGCACCGTCTTCATGACCGAAAAAGTCAAGCCGCCGACCGGCAAGACCTTTGCCGAGATGGAAGGCGGCAACCCGGCGATGAAAGTGCTGATCGAGAGGGTCGAAGCCTGCGTTGCCGCCGGCAGGCTCAAAGGCGATCCACGCGCCATCGCCACCATGCTGTGGGCGGTCGGCCACGGCGCCATCTCGCTGCTGATCACCTTCCCGTTCTACCCGTTCGGCGACCAGACGACGTTCATCACACGGATCGGCGACATCATGCTCGAAGCCATCGCCGCGCACGAGATTGCGCCGCTCACGCCGCCGGTCAACTGCTGAAGAGCGGCGCTCCTCCCGATCTGCAGGATCTTCTCCGAACGATCCGCGCTGCGGCGCCGAGCGTTCTGCAATCCCTGCGCTCAATTTCTCCGTACATGTACGATTTTGCTTGAACTCCATAAGTCTTGGGCGTATCTGTACGCAATGCCGTACATGTACGAATCCAATAACTGGAAACCGGAGACCGACGATGAAGAAGGCAATCCTTACGCTCGCCGCCCTGCTGGCGCTCTCTGGCGCCGCATTTGCCGGCAGCAATCAGTCAGGCAAGCAAGAAGTGACCTGCATCGATACCAAGACCGGTGCGAAGCTTGATTGCGCGCCGACCGGATCGCTTGAAAAGACGGACGCCGCGGCCCACAAGGCCGGCAGCAAGGGCCCGAGGCTCGGCATCGGCATCGACCCGTGGATCGTGCCAAGCAGCTTCTGAGCCGATCGGGCGACAACACGCGGTGATGAACCGAAAGGGCGGCAGCAATTACCGGCCGCCCATCGTGCTGCCTCAGCCCTGCTTTTTGTCACCCCGCGCAGATCACTTCTTGCGCTTCTGTCCCACCACGCTTTTGGGCTTGCCGGGTCTTGCCGGTGCGCCGGGAATGGCCGTTCCGGTGATCGACACCGGATCGCTGGCCGGGAATGTATCCTCGAGGCCTTCCTCGAGTTCCTCTTCGATATCCGTCCCAGTGCGCTGCTCGTCTTCGAAAGAGCGCACGGCCGGCGTCTTGACCGGCGACTTCGGCGCGGAGTTCGGCGGCATTTGCGTTCTCCCTCGGCTCGCTGTCGCAGAACGGGCGGGCGCGGCGAACATGCCTATGCTGCCGCGTCGCGCGCCGCCTCCGACAGAAAAGTAAAGACATAATCGGAAAAGGAACGCCAGCATTCGACGCGGAACGCGTCGGCCGCCGTGCGCAACAGCACGATTTCGACCTTGCCGAGAATGGTACGCGACGCCGCCCCGACCGGAAAGACGTCGAGCGACAGATCCTGCGGGCAGCCGGCATTGATCGTCGCCGCGGCAGCCGGACCGGTAACCGATATGGCGACGTTGCGGTGCGAGATGCCGACCGCCGAATGCAGTACGGAAATGCTGGCGCAGTCGGCGAGCGGATCTTTTCCGCTCTCGTCGATGACCAGCCATTCGTCCGGCCCGAGCCACAAGGCCGTGCGTCCGGCCTTTGCCGCCGAGGTTTTCGGCCTTTGCGGCAGGACGACGCCGAGCGCTTTCGAAAGTGCCGCAATCGAGGCTTCCGGCGCGCGCAGCGATATGCGCTCGGCCGGCGGCAGCACGGCAAGTGTAACGCCGGCGGCGGAAAGCGACTGGCCGGCGAGAGCTGGACGGCGTTCGACTGAGGGTCCGGCGGCGTCGGTTTTCAAAGCGGCTTTAGCCATTGAGGCGCTCCCCCTTCTCGTCGAAGAACACCATGCCGGTGACCTCCACCTCGATCATCCCGTCCGGCATCGGCACATAGAGCGTCTCGCCCGTGCGATCGCGGCCGCCAGCGACCAGCCCCAGCGCGATCGAGCGGCCGCAATTTTGCGACCAATAGCTCGAGGTGACATGGCCAATCATCTTCATCGGGATTGCCTGCTTCGGGTCCGCGACGATCTGCGCGCCCTCCTCCAGCACCACCTTGGGATCCCTGGTCTTCAGGCCGACAAGCTGCTTGCGGCCCTTGGCGACCAGGTCCGGCCGCGCCATGCCGCGAATGCCGACGAAATCGGTCTTCTTCTTGCCGACGGCCCAGTCGAGCCCGGCATCGTTCGGCGTCACCGTCCCGTCGGTATCCTGGCCGACGATGATGTAGCCCTTTTCGGCGCGCAGCACATGCATCGACTCGGTGCCGTAGGCACAGGCTCCGTGCTTCTGGCCCTCGGCCCATAGCGCTTCCCAGACCGCCTCGCCATAATCGGCCGGCACGTTGACCTCGAAGCCGCGCTCACCGCTGAACGACATGCGAAACAGCCTTGTCGGCACGCCGCAGATCCTGCCTTCGCGCACCGACATATGCGGCAGCGCCTCATCCGACATGTCGATGCCCTCGACCAGCGGCGCAATGATGTCGCGAGACTTCGGTCCCTGCACGGCAATCACCGCCCACTGCTCGGTGATCGAGGTCAGCCAGACGTTGAGATGCGGGAACTCGGTCTGGAGATAGTCTTCCATATGGTTCATGACCCGCGGCGCGCCGCCCGTCGTCGTCGTCACATGGAAACGGTCGGGTGCAAGCCTGCCGACGACACCGTCGTCATAGATGAAGCCGTCCTCGCGCAGCATGATGCCGTACCGGCAGCGGCCGGGCTCGAGCTTCTCCCATGGATTGGTGTAGAGCAGTTCCATGAATTTGGCCGCATCCGGCCCGACCACCTCGATCTTGCCCAGCGTCGAGGCGTCAAACAGGCCGGCCGTCTTGCGCACCGTCACGCATTCGCGGTCGACGGCGGCATGTATGTCCTCGCCCGGCTTCGGGAAATACCAGGCGCGCTTCCACTGGCCGACATCCTCGAATACAGCGCCCTGGCGCTCGGTCCAGGGATGGATCGCCGTCTTGCGGGTCGGGTCGAACAGGGGACCCCGCGCGTGGCCGACGATCGAGCCGAATGTCACCGGCGTATAGGGCGCGCGGAACGTCGTCAGCCCGACCTGCGGGATCGGCTTGCCCAACGTCTCGGCGGCAATCGCCAGGCCGTGCATGTTGGAGGTCTTGCCCTGGTCGGTCGCCATGCCATTGGTGGTGAAGCGCTTGACGTGCTCGATCGAGCGCATGCCCTCGTGCACTGCCTGGCGGATGTCCTTGGCGGTGACGTCGTTCTGGAAGTCGACAAAGGCCTTGACCGTCGTATCCGATCCGGCACCGGGTGCTGCACCCAGCATGCCGCGCGACCAGCTCTCGCCGGCGTCGACCTTCGGCTTGGAGCCCTTGGCCGGCCTGCTGCCGGCGTCCTTGGCCGCCTTGGCGCCCGCTGCATAGGCCTCGTCGATCGTCGCCGACAGCCCGTCGGTACCGTTGCAGGCGCCGACCGAGACGCAGTCCTGCGCATAAATTCCGGGCACGAAGCGCTTGGTCTCGTCATTGAAGGCGACCTTGCCGCGCGATTGCGAGAACAGATGCACCGATGGCGTCCAGCCGGCCGACATCAGAATCGCGTCAACCGGGATGGTGCGCTCGCCGCCGCCATTCTTCGGCTGCACGGTCATCGACGACACCCGCAATTTGCCGCCGGCGCGGATCACCGCGCGGCCGAAATTGACCTCGATGCCGAGCGCCCTCGCCTCGTCGATCGCCGGCCCGGTCGGGTTGTCGCGCAGGTCGACGATCGCCGCTATGTTGATGCCGGCCTTTTTCAGGTCGATCGCCGCCGCATAGGCGGAATCGTTCGCCGTATAGACGCCGATATTCCTGCCGACGGCGACGCCGTAATGGTTGAGATAGGTGCGCGCCGCCGACGCCAGCATGATGCCCGGCCGGTCGTTGTCGGCAAACACCATGTGGCGCTCGATGGCGCCGGTCGCCAGTACCACGCGTTTAGCGCGAACCTGCCACAGCCGCTCGCGCGGCAGGTCGCGGCCGGGGTTCTGCAGATGGTCGCTGACGCGCTCGACCAGCCCGACGAAATTCTGCGCGTAATAGCCGAAGGCCGTGGTACGCGGCAGCACGCGGACATTGTCCATCGCGCTCAACTTGGCGAGAGCCGATTGCGCCCAGGAAAAACCGTCCTGGCCTTCGATCTTCGCGCCGCTCTCGAAGCGCAGGCTGCCGCCGAATTCCGCCTGCTCGTCGGCAAGGATGACGCGCGCGCCGGTCTCGGCCGCGGCCAATGCCGCGGCGATGCCCGCGGCACCGCCGCCAAGCACCAGCACCTCGCAATGGGCGAAGCGCGCCGAATAGTGGTCGGGATCCGGCTGGTCAGGAGCGACGCCAAGACCGGCGGCGGCGCGGATCTTGGGTTCGTAGAGGTTTTTCCACGCAGCCTTCGGCCACATGAAGGTCTTGTAGTAGAAGCCGGCCGAAAGCATCGGCGAGGCAATGCTGCTGACTGCACCAATGTCGAAAGCGAGCGACGGCCAGCGGTTCTGCGATTGTGCGGTCAATCCGTCATAGAGCTCCTGCACCGTGGCACGCACGTTCGGCGTCTTGCGTGCCGCGTCGCGCTTGATCTCGACCAGCGCGTTCGGCTCTTCGGCGCCGGCCGACAGAAAACCGCGCGGCCGGTGGTACTTGAACGAGCGGCCGACGAGATGGACGCCGTTTGCAAGCAGCGCCGAGGCCAACGTATCGCCCTCGATGCCGGTATAGGGGCGGCCGTCGAAGCTGAAGCCAGCTATCTTTGCCTGTTTGAGCCGCCCGGCGCCGGCAATGCGGAACGTGGCGCTCATTTGGCGGCTCCCGGCAGCTTTACGGGCTTCGGTTCGCCCGCCTTGTAGGTCATCAGGAACCTGTCGCTGACGGTGTCGCGCACGGCATTGAAGAACCGCGCGCAGCCATGCATGTGCCGCCAGCGCTCATAGATGATCCCCTTGGGATTGGAACGGATGAAAAAGAACTTTTCAAAATCGTCGTCGCTCTCGCTGGCGATGTTTGGGGAACGCGCGATATGCGCCTCGCCGGCGTTGCGGAATTCGAGCTCCGGACGCTCTTCCTCGCAATAGGGGCAGCGGATGAGAAGCATCAATCGACTTTCTTGGATTTGGTCGACCCATCATGTGCAGAGCCGTCATGTCTGCCACGATTGGTCACAACATTTTCTTCGGCAGGGCGGTCTTCGACGAGCAATCCTACCGCGCGCAAATTCACTTTGGCTCGATCGACATCAGCTTGCGTTCGTGGTCCAGAGAAGGTTCTTGGGGAACCGATATTCAGAAACGCGTTTTTGAGTATTTTCGGTATGGCAAACGCCCACACGCAGAAAAAAGTAAGTACGCCCACAACTACAAACATGGCCAACATGACGGGATCGACCCCGTTAGCCTCATACCCGACTATTCGAACCAAAATCTCCCTGACCACCAACAGCATGAAGAGCACCGTGACGCCCACGAGGGCCAAGCCGAAAAGCATGGTGTGAGTCTTGCGCGTCATTTCGGCTTCAGTGCGCCACCGCTGCCGCCGCCGCCTCGTCGATGAGGCGGCCGGTGCGGAAGCGCTCGATGGTGAAGGGCGCGTTGATCGGGTGCGGATCGTCTCTGGCGATCGTATGGGCAAAGACATGGCCCGAACCCGGCGTCGCCTTGAAGCCGCCTGTGCCCCAGCCGCAATTGACATAGAGGCCGGGCACCGGCGTCTTGGCCAGGATCGGCGAACGGTCCGGCGTCACATCGACGATGCCGCCCCATGAGCGCAGCATCTTCATGCGCGTGAAGATCGGGAACATCTCGCAGATGGCGTCCAGCGTATGCTGCAAAATGTGCAGCCCGCCGGTCTGCGAATAGGAGACATATTGGTCGGTGCCGGCGCCGATGACCAGTTCGCCCTTGTCGGACTGCGAGATATAGGCATGCACGGTGTTCGACATGACAACGCAGGGCACCACCGGCTTGACCGGCTCCGACACCAGCGCCTGCAGCGGATAGCTTTCCAGCGGCATGCGCACGCCGGCCATGTTCATGATCACCGATGAGTGCCCGGCGGCAACCACGCCGACCTTCCTGGCACCGATGAAGCCGCGCGTCGTCTCGACACCGGTGACCGCGCCGTTCGGCGCCCGTTTGACGCCGGTGACCTCGCAATTCTGGATGATGTGGACGCCGCGCGCCGAGGCGCCGCGCGCATAGCCCCAGGCGACGGCATCGTGCCGCGCCGTGCCGCCGCGGCGCTGCAGGGAGGCGCCCATCACCGGATAGCGCGCATTGCGCGAAATGTTGAGCGGCGGGCAGAATTCCTTGGCCTGCTCCGGCGTCAGCCATTCATTGTCGATGCCGTTCAGCCGGTTGGCATGGACGTGCCGCTTCAGGACCTGGATGTCATGGATGTTATGGGCGAGCATCATGACGCCGCGCGGCGAATACATGACGTTGTAGTTGAGCTCCTGGCTGAGCCCGTCCCACAGCTTCAGCGCATGGTCGTAGATGCCGGCGCTTTCGTCATAGAGATAATTGGAACGGATGATGGTGGTGTTGCGGCCGGTATTGCCGCCGCCCAGCCAGCCTTTTTCCAATACCGCGACGTTGGTGATGCCGTGCACGGTGGCGAGATAATAGGCGGTGGCCAGGCCGTGGCCGCCGGCGCCGACGATGATGACGTCGTACTCCTTCTTCGGCTCCGGTGAGGACCATTGTTCCTCCCAGCCCTTGTGACCGCGCATGGCCTCGCGGGCGATGGCGAATACCGAGTATTTCTTCAACGTCGCAGGCCTCGCAAATGACGGCCGGGCATTCACTCGAACGCCGGCGCGCGAGCTGTATCACTAGCGAAACGGCGCTGCCAGCCTTGCACTGTTTGCGACGGCGCTTGCCGTTTTGCGCCGTGGTGAAAAAGCCGCATCCGGGCAGGTTGATGCAATTGCCTTCCACCGCTATCCGTCGCCTGACGATCGGAGGATTATGGCGGTGGCTAACGTCTGGTGGAACCTGACATTGCGCTTCTTGCTGGAGCTCGCCGCTTTGCTCGGCCTCGGCATGGCGGGCTGGAGCCTCTCAGCGGGCATGTGGAGTTGGATCCTTGCCGTGGCATTGCCGTTCGTTGCCGCCGCGCTCTGGGGAGTCTTCGCGGTGCCGAACGATCCGAGCCGCTCGGGGCGGGCGCCGGTTCCGGTGCCGGGCGGTTTGCGGCTGGTGCTCGAACTCGCCGTCCTGTTCGGCGGCGCTGCCGGATTCCACCTGGCCGGTTACACGACAGCCGGCATTGCCGTCGCCCTTCTGATCGCCGTCAGCTACGCATTTTCGCTCGATCGGCTCGGCTGGCTGCTCAGGCAATAGTCGCCTTGCACCGTTTGCGACGGCGCTTGCCGTTTTGCGCCGTGCTTTCACTGATCGCTGTTCTGAGCTTCGCCTTTTGACGGGTCAGCCGGAGCACGCTTCAGGATGCACGGCCCGATTGCATAGATCGGCCGCAAATAACCCTCACGGCAATCGGCGGCGATTTTACGAATTTCCGCATCGTCTGACTGCTCCACCATGGCCACGAAGCGCTCGATGATCACCTGGCGCGGCCTGATAGCCACTGCCGCAGCAAAGCGCCTCAACACGGCATCCGGATGCGCGAGCAACCGTGGCAGGTCCTTGGTGCTCGGCATGTTATATTGACCATAAGCATTGACCAGTGTCTTGAAAGCCGAGTCCGGACGCAGGGTAGCGGCATTTTCCACCGCAAGCCTTAGCTGCCAGCGCTCCGCAAGGCAGATGAACTGGATGACCCCCCACCGCACACCGGCATGTTCGTCATCCAGCCGCAGCATGAGGCGACCGAGAACGGCTCCATCGGCCGGCGTCGTGCATCCCAGAAGCGCCTCGATCGCGTCGAACCGGATACCCGAAGATTCACTGTCGAGCAGATCGGCGATCTCCGCGACGACGCAATTCATCTTGTAACTCATTTTGGAATTGGCTTCGGCCACCAAGTACGCGGCGGCGGCCTGCGTATGAAGGTTGCCGGACGTCAGCAGCGGCCGGAGGTTTTCTAACGGGAAGCCTTTGCCAAATGCCGATTGAAGAGCGGACGTCAACTCGCTGTCGCCCTCGAAGCCGGGGGCCAACAACTTGCTCATTATGTCTTGGGGGGTCATTGGAATGGGTGGCGCGTCCACCCGCGAGTTTTGGATGACGATCCGTAGCCTGGTGGCAAGCGGACGTCAAGAAGGGCTGTCGAGGGCAGCGCAGGTATCGGGTGGCTCGCGCCGGCCCGATTTGCGACCAAGCATCCCGATTGCCGGCAAAATCCGGCGCGAAAGAAGGATGCAGAAAATGTTCGCACTCACCAACAAGGTCGCCATCGTCACCGGCGCCAGTTCCGGCATCGGCCGCGCCACGGCAAAGCTCTTTGCCGAGCAAGGCGCCAGGCTCGTCGTCGCCGCCCGCCGCCAGGCGGAACTCGATGCGCTGGTTGCCGAAATCGAAGACGCCGACGGCACGGCTATCGCTCTTGCCGGCGACGTCCGCGACGAAGCCTACGCGAAAGTCCTGGTCGACCTGGCGGTCGAGAAATTCGGCGGGCTCGACATCGCCTTCAACAATGCCGGCTCGGTCGGCAGGATGGGGCCGGTTTCTGAGCTGTCGCTGAAGGGCTGGCGCGAGACGCTCGATACCAATCTGACCAGCGCCTTTCTCGGCGCGAAATACCAGGTGCCGGCGATGGTCGAACGCGGCGGCGGGTCGTTGATCTTCACCTCGACCTTCGTCGGCCACACGCTCGGCATGCCCGGCATGACCAGCTATGCCGCGAGCAAGGCCGGACTGATCGGATTGACGCAGGTGCTGGCCGCCGAATTTGGCGCCAAGGGCGTCCGGGTCAACGCGCTGCTGCCGGGCGGCACCGACACGCCTTCGGCGACATTCAACACACCTGAATCGCGGGCGTTCGTCGAAAACCTGCATGCCTTGAAGCGCGTCGCCGAGCCAGAGGAGATCGCCCGCTCGGCGCTTTACCTGGCTTCCGATGCATCGAGCTTCACCACCGGCACGGCACTGTTCGCCGACGGCGGTGTCTCGATCACCCGCACGTGAAGCGTTTCGCGGTTGGCGTCGGCCCGCCAGCCGCAATGTCAGCCCGCCAGCCGCAATGCCGGAAAAAGCGGTCTTGCTTTTCCCGGCGATTTGACGATTCCGTCTTCTCCTCGAAAACGGGTTGGAAACATGCTGCTGATCAGGACGTATATCGCTGCAAGCGCAATCGAAGGCGTCGGCGTGTTCGCCGCCGAGCCGATCCGGAAAGGGGCGCAGATCTGGCGGCTCGATCCGGACTTCGACCGGCTGATCCCGATGGAAAGATACGAGACGGCGCCGCCGCACCTCAAGGAATTGCTCGACAGATATGCCTATCCCAGTCCGGACCGGCCGGGCTTCATGGTCTATGAGGTCGACAATGGCCGCTTCATGAACCACGCCGACAAGCCGAACACCAACTTTTCGCAATATGGCGGGGCCACCGCGACCCGCGACATCGCCGCCGGCGAGGAAATAACCTGCGACTACGGCGAGTTCTTCGAGGGTTTCGAGCAGCTCCACCTGGCCACGGCGTAGCGGCGCCTATCTGGCCCAAGGCGAATTTTGTTCTTGCTTTGTGCCGGCAGCTATGCTATTAATTTCTCTACGGTGTGATTCACACCAGCGACCCGCCGCCGAGGCGGGTTTTTTCGTTTCGGGATTCGGCGGCCTCAGGCTTCGGTCTTTTCGGCGGTGAGTTTCACCCCTAAGGCCTTCACCACGCCAAGCAATGTCGACAGGCGCGGGTCGCCATCGGGGCTCAGTGCCTTGTACAGGGCCTCCCGGGTGACGCCGGCATCTTTCGCCACCTTGGACATGCCACGCGCGCGGGCAACTATGCCGAGAGCATTCGCGATATAGCCGGTATCGCCCGTGGCAAAGGCGTCGGCAAGAAGTTCGGCCTGGGCCTCCGCGCGGCCGAGATGTTCGGCAGGATCAAAAGGCAAGGTCTCGTGGGGCATTTCAGATCTCCTTGGCCATTTCAATGGCCTTCCTGATATCGCGCTTCTGCGAGGACTTGTCGCCGCCGCAGAGCAGGATAACGAGCGCGCTGCCGCGCTTGACGAAGTACAGTCGGTAACCGGGACCGTAGTCTATCCGAAGCTCGCCGATGCCATCGAAGAACTTCACGTCTCCCATCAGTCCGGACTGGATACGTGCCACGCGGATCGCAATCCGCTCGGCCGCCCGCATATCGTTTAGACCCTTGAGCCAGTCCCGGAACTCGGCGGTTTGCTCAACGATGGTCACTCGTGAACTATAGTTCACAGATTGAAAAAATCAAGCCGCCATGTGGGACTGTCGTGCCCGCCCGGACGGCACCGCCTCTCAATCGGCTGTGGACAGAGCCCCTTGATTCTGCTATCAGCCGCCCCAATTCGTGGTGTAACGCGCCGCGGAGGCTTGCGGCTATGGCCGCTTGCCTGTTGATTTCAAACCCGAAAGACAGGATTGCACGTGCAGGTACTCGTCCGCGACAACAATGTTGATCAGGCGCTTCGCGCGCTCAAGAAAAAGATGCAGCGCGAAGGCATCTTCCGCGAAATGAAGATGCGCGGACATTACGAAAAGCCCTCCGAGAAGCGCGCCCGTGAAAAGGCGGAAGCCGTGCGCCGTGCCCGCAAGCTGGCCCGCAAGCGCGCCCAGCGCGAAGGCCTGCTGCCGATGACGCCGCGTCCGGTCGCGGCCGGTGCTGCCGGTGCCG
The DNA here is from genome assembly GCF_040320845.1 of Mesorhizobium sp. M0601. Taxonomy (NCBI): domain Bacteria; kingdom Pseudomonadati; phylum Pseudomonadota; class Alphaproteobacteria; order Hyphomicrobiales; family Phyllobacteriaceae; genus Mesorhizobium; species Mesorhizobium sp. M0601. The sequence continues at coordinate 17,144 of NZ_JAMYQK010000006.1, read as the reverse complement.
GTGCTCCGCGTCCGCCGCGGTTCTGACGTCAATTTTTCGTCCTTTTCCAAGGATATCCAAGGTGGCGCGATGCGGAATCGCCGCCACCTTTTTGTTGTGAGTTCGACCCGGTCCGAGAGGACCGGTTGGGAGAGATGCCGGTTCGGAGGGGGAACGGACCAGACGGCGCAGTAAGGACAGGGCAGACATGGACGCAATCACCGTAGAGCGCAGAACCGCGTGGCGCGGCCTCGCCCTGACGGCAGCCCTGCTTTCCGGGATGGCGCTTGCCAGCTGCCAGAGCGTTCCGACCGGCGAGTTCAACAACATCGACAAGGCGCAAGGCTCGAGCGAGAACATCTCCTCGCTGTCGGCGGTGATCCAGCGCAACCCCCAGGATCCGGAAGCCTACAATGTGCGCGGCTCGGCCTATGGCCGCGGCGGCCAGTACCAGGCGGCGCTGAAGGACTTCAACACCGCCATCCAGCTCAATCCGAATTTTTACCAGGCCTATTCGAACCGTGCGCTCATCCAGCGCTTCCTCGGCGATCAGGCGAGCGCGCTCGCCGACTACAATCGCTCGATCCAGATCAATTCCAACTATGACGCCGCCTATATCGGCCGCGGCAATCTCTACCGCAGGGCGGGCCGGGTCCAGGAAGCCTTCAACGATTTCCAGAAAGCCATCCAGCTCGACACGACCGATGCGCGCGCCTATCACAATCGCGGCCTGATCTACCAGAGTCAGGGCCAGCACGCCTTTGCCATCGAGGATTTCTCGACCGCCATTTCGTTGGCGCCGGACGCCTCCGAGCCTTACAACGGGCGCGGCCTCTCCTACCTTGCCATGAACGACGAGGACAATGCCTTCGCCGACTTCAACATGGCCATCAAGCTCGACGGCAAGAATGCTGAGGCCTGGTCCAACCAGGCGTTGATCTACGAGCGGCGCGGCGACAAGGTCAGGGCCGCGAAATCCTACCGCGAGGCCGTGCACCTCAATCCGACCTACCAGCCGGCCAAGGACGGCCTGGCCCGTACCAGTGCCGGCTGAGCGGCCGGTTAATCGGGCCTCCGTTTCCGCACTCCGACAACCCTGCGTTTAGCTTCGCCTTGCTGGCGCCAAGTTTTCGGCGGAACGCTCGGCGTGCTCAGCCGTTTGTACAAGGCAATTTCGAAAGGACCCTGCCATGATCAAGAAACTCGCTTGTGCCGCTGCTCTCGCCACGACCGTCGTTGCCGCTCCCGCCAGCCCCAGCAAGCTCCAGCTCGGCGTGCTCGACTGCACCATCGACGGCGGCACGGCCTATCTCGTCACCTCCAACAAGGGTGTCTCCTGTGTCTTTCGTCCGCATCGTGGCGGCCCCTCTGAAGTCTATACCGGGGTGATTTCCAAGCTCGGCGTCGATGTCGGCCGGACGCATCAGGGCCAGCTGGTATGGGCGGTTCTGGCGGCGACCCGCAACCACGATGAAGGCGACCTTGCCGGCAGCTACTATGGCGTGAACGCCGAGGCCAGCGTGGTCACCGGTGGCGGCGCCAATCTCCTGGTCGGCGGCCTCGACAGCGCCTTTTCGCTGCAGCCGCTCAGTGTCCAGGCACAGACCGGCGTCAACCTGGCGGTCGCCGTCACCTCGCTCGACCTGATCCACTCGTTCAAATAACGGCGCAGCATGGCTCCCGAGCGGCGGGGAGCGTAGGTGTCGGCCTGCGAATGGCTGCCGAAGGCTCATAGATTCCGGCAGGCCCACTCCGCAGAGGACGGGCCGCCCTGATGTTCAAAGTTGCGGCGCTCGAAGATCACGGCATGGCAACTGTGTTCATGCCGTTACCGTGACCGAAGATTGCGGCGATCCAATATTGCTTGTCTTCGGTCTGACCAGAATCTCAACGCCTCGTGATCGTCCCCCATCGCACAATTTTGAAATCCGCCACGTCAACGGCGATCAAGACCGCTTGATCTCAACTACGGTTGAGGTTCTAGAAGTCCTCCCATACTGCGGCATGTACTCATTTGGACGTGAAGAACGCTCCAATACTTCAGACCAGCAAAGCCTGGGGGACCGGATGACCAAGACAAGCACAAACAGGGTCGACTGGCGCGCGCTGTGGGCGAGCGGCGACCTGGCGCGCTTCTGCTTCATCAGCCTCGGCATCCTGCTGCACGCCACCAACGAAACCATGGTGGCAACGGTCATGCCGGCCATGGTCGGCGAACTCGCCGGCGTGCAACTGGTCGGCTGGTCGCTGGCGATCTACGAGCTCGGCGCCATCGTTGCCGGTGCGGCCGCCGGACGGCTGGTGAGCTATGTCGCGCTGCGTACCAACATGATGGTCGCCGCAATGCTCTATGCCGCCGGCGCGCTGGTCTGCGCCACCGCGCCTTCGATGCCGCTGTTCCTCTGCGGCCGCCTGATCGAGGGGCTCGGTGGCGGCGCGCTGGTGTCGCTGGCCTTCGTCTCGGTCGAGCGGCTGTTTGCCCGCGCGATCTGGCCGCAGCTTTTCGGCGTCATGTCGGCGATCTGGGGCGTCGCCGCCTTCAGCGGCCCCGTGCTCGGCGCGGTCATGACCGAATTGCTGTCCTGGCGCTGGGCCTTCGGCGTCTTCACCCTCGGCGGCACGGCGATGGCGCTGGCAAGCTTCATCGTGCTCGACACACCGGAAGCAACAAGGCCGCAGGCGACGGGCGGCTCGGCGCCGCCCTTTCCCTTTGCGGCACTTGGCTGCCTCGCCGTCAGCGTCGTGCTGATTGCCACCGCCGGCGTCGACATCGCCCTGCTGCGCTCGTCGCTGCTGCTCACCCTCGGCCTGGTCGGCCTGGCGCTGTTTATCCATATCGACGCACTGAAGCCGCGCTCGCGCCTGTTCCCGTCGCGGCTGTTCTCATGGCGCTCGCCGGTTGGCGCGGGCATGACCATGGTCGCCGCGTTCTCGGTGGCGACCTGCTCCTTTACCGTCTACGGTCCGCTGCTTCTGACCAGCCTGCACGGCATTCCGATCCTGACCACCGGCTACATCATCGCCGCCGAATCGATCGCCTGGTCGATCCTGTCGATCCTCGTCGCCAATGCGCCGCCGGAACGCGAGCGGCTGATCATCGTCGGCGGGGCGCTGATGATCGCCACGGGCGTCGCCGGTTTCGCCTATACGGTGCCGGCCGGCTCTATCCCGTTGATCCTGCTTTGTGCCTTGCTGCAAGGCGGCGGTTTCGGCATCGCCTGGCCGTTCGTCACGCGTGTCATCGTGGCATCGGCCAAGGAAGGCGAGCAGACGATCGCCTCGGCCGCTGTGCCGACCATGCAGCGCATCGGTTATGCCGTTGGTGCGGCACTGACCGGCATCGTCGCCAACGCCAGCGGCTTTTCCGAAGGCCTGAACCGTGAGGCCGCGGCAAGTGTCGCCGCCTGGCTGTTCCTGGCGTTTATCCCGCTCGGAATCCTGGGATGCCTTGCCGCCTTGCGGATTTCGGGGGCGACCGACACGAAGCCGGCGAAGCTGTCAATCTCCGTGGGGGAGATTGACTAGACAACGACCGTCTTCATCCGGTCGGCGATCAGCGCCGCGAGCCGCGTCGCCACCTCGTCCTTGCTCATCTCCGGCCATTCCTCGACGCCGGCCTTCGAGACGATCCGCACCTTGTTGCGGTCGCCGCCCATCACGCCCGGGGAACCATCTTCATGGGAGACATCATTGGCAACGATAAGATCGGCGCCCTTTTTTGCAAGCTTGGCCTGGGCATTCCTGACCAGGTCCTGCGTCTCGGCGGCGAAACCGACCACCAGCATCGGCCGCTTTTTGTGATGCCCGACACCGGCGAGAATATCGGGATTTTCCACCATCTGCAGCGCCGGTGGCCCCTCGCCCGCCACCTTCTTGATCTTCTCCCCGGCCGAATTTTGAGTGCGCCAGTCGGCGACAGCCGCGACGAACACTGCCGCGTCTGCCGGCAGCAGCTGCTCGACGGCGTCCTTCATCTCGACGGCCGTTTCGACGTGCAGCGTGGCGACGCCGGCCGGATCGGCAATGCCGACCGGGCCGGAGACGAGACGCACGTCGGCACCGAGCCTGGCCAGCGCCACCGCGATGGCGTGGCCCTGCTTGCCCGACGACCGGTTGGCGATGTAGCGGACCGGGTCGATCGGTTCATGCGTCGGCCCGGAGGTGACGATGATCTTCCTGCCCGCCAGCGGCTTTGGCCGGCTGTCGAGCAGCGCCTCGATCGCGGCGACGATCTCCAGCGGCTCGGCCATCCGGCCCTCGCCCACCTCGTTGCTCTCGGCCATCTCGCCCTTCGCCGGGCCGACGAATGCGACGCCGTCCTTGCTCAGCGTCGCACGGTTGCGGCGGACCGCCGGATGCGCCCACATTTTCGGGTTCATCGCCGGCGCCACCAAAACTCGCTTGTCGGTGGCGATGAGCACGGTCGAGGCAAGGTCGTTGGCATGGCCATTGGCGAGCTTTGCCATCAGGTCGGCGGTGGCCGGCGCCACGACCAAAAGGTCGGCCTCGCGCGACAGCCTGATATGGCCGATGTCGTGCTCGTCCTGCCGGTCGAACAATTCGGTGAAGACGTGGTCGGCCGACAGCGCCCCGGCCGACAGCGTAGTGACGAACTCCTGCGCCGCCGCGGTCATCACCACCCGCACTGCCGCACCGCGCTCGCGCAGCCGGCGGATCAGGTCGAGTGCCTTGTAGGCGGCGATGCCGCCGCCGATGATCAGCAGGATGCGCTTGCCGGAGAGGATGCCTCGCGGGCTGCAGACGGCGACCACCGGCGCTGCTGGACTCTGCGAACTCGTCAGTTCGCGCAGTGTTTTCTCGATCTGGTCGATGCGACCGGCCGAACCGAACTGACCTTCGACCGCTGCGCGGATCATCACCCGCGCCTGGTCTTCCATCGACCGGCCATTCTCCGCCGCCAGTCGGCGCAGCAGGTCCTTGACCTCGTCATCAAGGTTGCGGATCGTGATGCTGGCCATCTGATTGCACCTTGCCCGGATTTGCTGAGTGCAATGATAGCAATGCAATCACTTTGCAACAAGCGCTAGAAAATACGCCAGGCGATATACACGAGCGTCAATGCGATCACCCACAGCGCCAGCCGGCCGGAGCGGGTGTAGCGCGCCTCGGCCTTGCCGATCGCGCGTGCGGTCCTTTCGTCGAAGCGCAGGCCGTGTTCGGCCATCAGGTCGATCTCACGCGACAGCCGCTCGGTGCGGGCGGCGAGGTCCGGTGCCTGGCGGGCCAGCGCCAGCAGCGCGTTGGCACCGTCGCGCGCATCGGCCAGCAGGGCGCGCGGGCCGAGGTTGCGGGCAATCCAGCCGCTCACCACCGGCTCCGACGTCTTCCACATGTTGAAGGCCGGGTCGAGCGTGCGGGCGACGCCTTCGACGACGACCATGGTCTTCTGCAGCAGCACCAGCTCGGACCGCGTCGCCATGTCGAAGAGGTCGGTCACTTCGAACAGCAGCGTCAGCAGCTTGGCCATCGAGATGGTCTCGGCAGGCTGGCCGTGGATCGGTTCGCCGATCGCCCGGATCGCCTGGGCGAAGGCCGCGACATTGTGCTGGCGCGGCACGTAGCCGGCCTCGAAATGCACCTCGGCGACGCGCTGGTAATCGCGCGTGATGAACCCGTAGAGGATTTCGGCGAGGAAGCGGCGCTCCTTTTTGCCGAGCCGGCCGGCAATGCCGAGATCGACGGCGACGATGGTGCCATCGGCTTCTATAAACAGGTTGCCCGGGTGCATGTCGGCGTGGAAGAAACCGTCACGCAGCGTATGGCGCAGAAACGACTGAACGAGGTTGGCGGCAATCGCCTTCAGGTCGTGGCCGGCGGCGGTCAGGCCGGCAATATCGTTCATCTTGATACCGTCGACCCACTCCATGGTCAGCACGTCACGACCGGTGCGCTCCCAGTCGACCGACGGCACACGGAAGCCGGGATCGTCCTTGGTATTCTCGCCGAGCTCCGAAAAAGCCGCTGCCTCCAGCCTCAAATCCATTTCGATCTTGGTAGTCTGGGCCAGCGTCTCCGTCACCTCGACCGGCCGCAGCCGGCGCGACGACGGGATGTACTTTTCCTGCAGCCGGGCGGCGAGGAAATAGCTTTCGAGATCGCGAAAGAAGCGGCGGCGCACGCCCGGCCGGATGACCTTCACCGCCACTCGCCTAACGACGCCGTCCTGCAGCGTTTCGGCGGTATGGACCTGGGCGATCGAGGCGGCGGCGACGGCCTCGCCAAAACTGGCATAGAGCTCACCGACCTTGCGTCCGAGCGATGCCTCTATCGCGGCGACAGCCTCGGCCTTGGGAAACGTCTGCATCTTGTCCTGCAGCATGGCAAGATCAAGCGCGATATCGTTGCCGACGACATCCGGCCGTGTCGCCAGGAACTGGCCGAGCTTGACGTAGGACGGGCCGAGCCGCACGACCGCCTTGGCCAGCCTGTCGCCGCGCTCATAGGCAAGCGCCCGACGGCGGGTGAACAGCCGGGCCATGCGCCAGCCGAATTTCGGCAAGCCGAAGAGCTCGTCACCGGGCAAAGCCGCGATGACGCCCTCGCGCACAAGCACCCAGCCGGCCCGCACGAGCCTGAAACCAGCGCCGATGCTGCTCATGGCTGGCTTTGCCCTGCCGGTTTCCTGAACTGGCGCAAGGCACGTCGGAAAATGCGGGCCAGCCTCAAAGCTTCCAGCCCGAATGAAGCGCGGCGATGCCGCCGGAATAATTGCGGAATGAGGCGCGCTTGAAGCCTGCGCGCGAAATCATCGCCGCGAAATTCTGCTGATTGGGAAACTTGCGGATCGATTCGACCAGATAGGAATAGGGCTCGTCATCGCCGGTCACCACCTTGCCGATCCGCGGAATGGCGTTGAACGACCATGCTTCATAGACCTTGTCGAGCAGCGGCATCTCGACCTCGGAGAATTCAAGGCAGAGAAAGCGCCCGCCAGGCTTCAGAACGCGATAGGCTTCGGCAAGCGCCACATCGATGCGCGGCACGTTGCGGATGCCGAAAGCGATGGTGTAGGCGTCGAAAGTAGCGTCGGCAAAAGGCAGTTCCTCGGCATTGGCTTCGACGAAATCGGTATTTGCCGACAGGCCTTTTTTCTCGGCCCGATCGCGGCCGACGGCGAGCATCGAGCCGTTGATATCGAGAACCGTTGCATGAGCGTGCCTGCCGCTCGCCTCGACGATGCGGAAGGCGACATCGCCGGTGCCGCCGGCAACGTCGAGAACGCTCCAGCCCGGCCGCTTCGGTGGATTGAGCCAGGCGACCATGGCGTCCTTCCACAACCGATGCAAGCCGGCCGACATCAGGTCGTTCATCAGGTCGTAGCGGTTCGCCACCTTGTGGAAAACATCATTGACCAGGGACTGCTTGTCGCCTGGCCCTACCCGCTTGAAACCATAGGAGGTTTCCATGCCGCCCGCAGCAGTGGTTCTTTCAACCGACATCGTTTTGATCCGCCATAAAATCGGCGGGACCATAGCCGATCGATGGTGCGGGCGCTATTGTTTAAGGCGCGGTGTTCGGCCGCGCTTCGAAGCAGGTTCCGGAAAAGTGTCACACGGTTTTTCGACAGGAACTTGCGTCATAAGAAAAAGCCTGACGGGATAATTGAATGCCTTTGAAAGCAGAACTGCACTGCCACATCGAAGGGGCAGCGGCGCCTGAACTCGTCCTCCGCCAGGCTGAGAAATACGGTAAGGATGCCTCGCGCTACGTCCAGGACGGCTCCTTCGTCTGGCGCGACTTCACCTCTTTCCTCGCGGCCTACGACTTCTCGTCGGACCTGTTCCGCACCGAAGAAGACTATGCGCGGCTGGCCGACCATTACCTGACCAGCCTCGCCCGCGACGGCGCCATCTATTCCGAGGTTTTCACCTCGCCCGACCATGCCAACAAGGCCGGGCTGTCGCCAAAGGCCTATACCGACGCGCTCGGCGAAGGCATGGCCCGCGCCAAGGCGAAGACCGGCATCGAAGGCCGCATGATCGTCACCGGCGTGCGCAATTTCGGTGTCGAATCGATCGAGCGGGCGGCGCGTTTCGCCGCGCGCTGCGGGCATCCGCTGGTCACCGGTTTCGGCGTCGCCGGCGACGAGCGGATAGGCGACCTGGAAGATTATGTCAGGGCCTTCGAGATCGCCCGCGAGGCCGGCCTCGGCATCACCGTCCATGCCGGCGAATTGATGGGCTGGGAGAGCGTCGAGGCGGCACTCGACCACATCCGCCCGTCTCGCATCGGCCATGGCGTGCGCGCCATCGAGAACCCCGAGCTTGTGCGGCGCATCGCCGACGAAGGCGTCGTGCTCGAATGCTGCCCTGGCTCCAACATCGCCCTGAAAATCTTCGACAGCTTCGCCGACCATCCCTTCCCCGCCTTGCGGGCAGCGGGCTGCAAGGTGACGCTCAACTCCGATGACCCGCCCTATTTCTGGACCTCGCTGAAACGCGAATACGACATCGCTGCCGAGCATTTTGCGATGGACGACAAGGCGCTCGCCGCGGTCACCAGGACGGCCATCGAGGCAGCCTTCGTCGACAGGAAGACCAGGGCGGCGCTGCTGGGCAGGCTCGGCGCCAAGGGCAGGTGAATGGTGAATGGTTCACCCGGCGCTTCGGTTCGTCAGCCGCGAGTTTTTCCGCGCAACCAAGGACTCGCAAACCAGTTCACTATTCACTATTCACCATTCACCATTCACTTGCGCAGTTGGAGAACACCATGAAGGGCGTCACCGTCGTCGACCATCCGCTTGTCCAGCACAAGCTGACCATCATGCGCAAGAAGGAAACCTCGACGGCCGGCTTCCGGCGGCTGCTGCGCGAGATCTCGCTGCTGCTCGGCTACGAGGTCACCCGCAACCTGGAACTGACGACGACGACCATCGAGACGCCGATCGAAACGATGGAGGCGCCGACGCTGGAGGGCAAGAAACTGGTCTTCGCCTCGGTGCTGCGCGCCGGCAACGGCTTGCTCGAAGGCCTGCTCGATCTGGTGCCGGCGGCGCGTGTCGCCCATATCGGCCTCTATCGCGACCATGAGACGCTGGAAGCGGTCGAGTATTTCTTCAAGGCGCCGGGCGACCTCGCCGACCGGCTGGTGATCGTCGTCGACCCGATGCTGGCGACCGCCAATTCGGCGATCGCGGCGATCGACAAGCTGAAAGGCCGCGGTGCCACAAACATCCGCTTCCTCTGCCTGCTGGCGGCACCAGAGGGCCTCGAGCGGTTTACCCAGGCGCATCCCGATGTTCCGGTCTTCACCGCTTCGATCGACCGCCAACTCAATGAGAAGGGCTACATCATGCCGGGTCTCGGCGATGCCGGCGACCGCATGTACGGCACCAAATAGATCCGTTTACCGATTGTTTACGCAAACGGCTGGTTTCCGCATTCGTTAAAGCGGCAGACACCATGTCGGACTAAGGATCGGCAACCACAAAGGCCGGTCCATGCTGCGCAAGCTTCTCATCCTTGGCGTGTTTGCCGGAACGTCGGCATCGCTGCCGATCGTGTATCAGTCCAATTCACAGGTAATCGAGCGGCTGTTGAAATCAGCCATCGGAGCCAGGCCGGCCGACACACAAACCGACCTGAATCTCGCCGCCGTCCCGGACAGGCCGGCAACGCCGCAGCCGCTCGGCCGCAAGGTCGTCGTCACCGCGGACGCGCGCGGGCATTTCATGTCGCTCTTCAAGTTGAACGGTCGCCAGGTCGACGGCATGATCGACACCGGTGCGACGCTCGTCGCCATCAACACCTCGACCGCGCGCAGGATCGGCATCTCGCTCAATTCGACGGACTTCAGCCATCAGGTCAACACCGCCAATGGTGCGATCAAGGCCGCCGTGGTGACGATTGATCGCCTGCAGATCGGCAAGATCACCGTCGAGGGCGTCGAGGCCGTCGTGCTCGACGACAGGGCGCTGCACACCAACCTGATCGGCATGAGCTTTCTGCAGCGGCTCGAAAAATACCAGGTCGAAGGCGGCAAGCTGCTGCTGGTTCAGTAGAACGTGATCCCGAACCGCAGGTCCGCGCCTGCGAAAAGTTGGGGACCAGTCTTCGGACAAGATCGTGGTCCAAAGAAAGATAGAACCCATCCGATACCGTCGGAATGGCTCTACCCGCGGGGCAGGATCCGCCGGATGACGGTTTTCTCCGTGGCCGGTTTGGAAGTGCCGATGGTATACGCCGAAAGCACGGCGGCCGCGGCCGCTTCGGCATCCCCGGTATTGCGGGCATGGACCAGCGCCAGCGCTTCGCCGGCCCGCACTTCAGCGCCGACCGGCAACAGCCTGGTGATGCCAACGGCGTGATCGATCCTGTCGTCGGGCCGCGTCCGCCCGCCGCCAAGCCCGACCACGGCAAGCCCGATCTCGCGGGTCGCGATGCCGGTGACAAAGCCGTTCGCGCTCGCCTTGACCGCGAATTCCGTTGCCGCTTTCGGCAGATATTTTTCCGGATTGTCGACAAAGTCGACGGGACCGCCCAGTGCCGCCACCATGCGCGCGAAGATGGAAGCGGCGCGGCCGCCGGCCAGCGTCTCGGCGGCGCGGCGCAGGCCGTCCTGGTTGGACGACACCAGGCCTGCCGATTGCAGCATCTCGGCGGCCAGCGCCAGCGTCACGTCCTCCAGCCGCCGGTCGCGAAAGCGGCCGGTGAGAAAATCGACGGCGTTGCGCACCTCGACCGCATTGCCGGCGGCGGACGCCAGGGGCTCGTTCATGCCGGTGACCAGCGCCGAGGCCTTAAGGCCGGCGCCATTGGCGACGTCGACCAGGCTGTTGGCCAGTGCGGTTGCGTCGCGCGATTTCTCCATGAAGGCCCCGTTGCCGACCTTGACGTCAAGCACCAGCGAATTGAGGCCGGCGGCCAGCTTCTTCGACAGGATCGAAGCAGTGATCAGCGGCACCGATTCGACCGTTCCCGTCACATCGCGGATGGCGTAGAGCCTGGCGTCGGCGGGTGCGAGATCGGCGGTCTGGCCGATGATGGCGCAGCCGGTTTCGAGCACCGTCTTGCGGAAGCGCGCAACATCCGGCTGGCTGATATAGCCGGGGATGGCATCCATCTTGTCAAGCGTGCCGCCGGTATGGCCCAGACCCCTGCCGGAAATCATCGGCACATAGGCGCCGCAGGCAGCGACGATCGGCGCCAGCATCAAGGAGACATTGTCGCCGACGCCGCCGGTCGAATGCTTGTCGGTGACCGGGCCGGGCAGATCCGACCAGTCGAGCACATCGCCGGAATCGCGCATCGCCATAGTCAGCGCCACCGCCTCGTCGCGGCTCATGCCGTTGAAGAACACCGCCATGGCAAAGGCGCCGACCTGCGCGTCGGTGACTGTGCCGGCGGTCAGACCCTCGATGAAGAACGCTGTCTCCTCAGCCGAGAGCTTCTGGCCGTCGCGCTTGCGGCGGATGATTTCCTGGGGAAGCATCAGGCGTCGACCCTGTGCTCCGGAAGCCCGTCCTGAAAAACACGCTGCAGAATGGTCGCCAGCCGCGCGCCGCCGACCGGTGCCATGTCCTTGGTCTCCTGGTGCGACAGCTCGGCTCCGGTCATGCCGGCGGCAAGGTTGGTCACGACCGAACACGCGGCGACGCGCAGCCCGAGGAAGCGGGCGAGAATGACCTCCGGCACCGTCGACATGCCGACGGCGTTGGCGCCCATGACGCGCGCCATGCGGATCTCGGCGGGCGTCTCGAAGCATGGGCCGGAGAACCACATATAGACGCCCTTGTGCAGCGTGGTACCGGTAGCCTTCGCCGCCTGCTCGATGGCGGAGCGGAGACCGGCGTCGTAGGCTTCGGTCAGGCCGACGAAACGGCGGTCGCTCGGTTCGCCGATCAGCGGGTTGGAGCCCGAGAAATTGATGTGATCGGTGATCAGCATCACCGAGCCCGGGCCCATCCCGGGATCGACCGAACCGGCGGCGTTGGTGAGGATCAGCCTGGAGATGCCGAGGCCGGCGAGCACCTCGAGTGCCGGCCGCATCGCCGCCGCGTTGCCGTGCTCGTAATAATGCGCCCGGCCGGACAGCATCAGCACCGGCGTGCCGGCAAAGAGCCCGGCCACCACCTCGCCGGCATGGCCGCTGACGCCGCTTCGGGGAAACCCCGGCAAGTCGGCGTAGGAGATGCGCACCGCATCCTCGACCTGGTCGACAAGCCCGCCAAGCCCTGACCCCAGCACCAAGGCGGTGGTCGGCGCCAGCCCGTCCAGCCTTTCGACGAGGTGATCGAGCGCTTCCTTCATTTCAGCACATCGCCTTCAAACCCGTATGGCAGCAACTCGCCCATGGTCACGGTCTCAACCACGCCGCTATCATCGCAGAGATAGAACTTCGTCTCCGGCCGGCAGAATTCCGCCAGCCGCTGCCGGCAGCCGCCGCAGGGCGAGCATTTTGCCACGCGTTCGGCGATCACGGCGATTTCCGTGATTTTGCCGCCGCCGCCCATGACGTAGTGGCCGAGCGCGGTGGTTTCGGCGCACCAGCCCTCCGGATAGGACGCGATCTCGACATTGGCGCCGGTGAAGACACGGCCGTCCTCGGTGCGCAACGCCGCGCCGACCGGAAATTTCGAATAGGGCGCATAGGCCTTGGCCATGGCGGCTTTCGCCGCTTCGAACAGATCATGAGCCATGATAGATCAGCGTTCCTTGACATAAGGCACGCCGCCGGCGCGCGGCGGGATTGCCTTGCCGATGAAGCCGGCGAGCAGGATGACGGTCAGCACATAGGGCAGCGCCTGCATGAATTGCACCGGCACCTTGCCGATCAGCGGCAGCGGCGTGCCTTGCAGGCGGATCGAGGCGGCGTCGAGGAAGCCGAACAGCAGGCAGGCGAACATGGCGTTGACCGGTTTCCATTTGGCGAAGATCAGCGCGGCCAGCGCGATATAGCCCTTGCCGGCGGTCATGTCCTTCACGAAGCCGCCATTCTGCACCATCGACAGATAGGCGCCGGCAATGCCGGTGAGCACGCCGGTGCAGATCAGCGCCCGGTAGCGCAGCCAGGCGACTGATATGCCGGCGGTGTCGACCGCGGCCGGGTTCTCGCCGACGGCGCGCAGGCGCAAGCCGAAGCGAGTGCGGAACAGCACCCACCAGGTGAACGGCACGGCCAGGAAGGCGAGATAGACCAGCACGGAGTGGCCGGAGATGAGTTCCGAATAGATCGGCCCGAGGATCGGCACGCTCCTGAGCGCCTCCGCGCCCGGCCAGGTGATTGCCTCGAACCGCTCGCCGGCGGCCAGCGCCGGCGTGCGCCCGCCTTGCTGGAACCAGGCCTGGCCGAGCATGATCGTCGATCCGGCGGCAATGAAATTGATCGCGACACCGGAAACGATCTGGTTGCCGCGATGGGTGATCGAGGCAAAGCCGTGGATCAGCGCGAAGGCGACCGAGATCAGGATGGCCATGCCGAGGCCGATTAAGGCCGAGTGGAAGACCGAGGCGGCGGCCGCACCGGCGAAGGCGCCGACAAGCATCTTGCCCTCGAGCCCGATGTCGAAGACGCCGGCCCGCTCCGAATAGAGGCCGGCGAGACAGGCGAGCAGCAAGGGCACAGACAGGCGGATGGTCGAGTCCAGGACCTGTACGATGGCGTTGAAGAAATCCATCTCAGGCGCCCTTCCCCTTGACCGCTTCCATGCCGACCGATTTCGGGCTGAGCGAGGCGAACAACGCCTGGACGTAGGGCCGGAACATATGCTCGAGCGCGCCGGCGAACAGGATCACGAGGCCCTGGATGATGACGATCATGTCGCGGCTGATCACCGGCATCTCGAAGGCGAGCTCGGCGCCGCCCTGGTAGAGCATGCCGAACAGGATCGCCGCCAGCACGATGCCGACCGGGTGCAGGCGTCCCATCAGTGCCACCGCGATGCCGACGAAACCGGCGCCCGAAACGAATTCGAGCGCGACATTGTGCTGGTCGCCCATCGTCGGGTTGAGCGCCATCATGCCGGCCAGCGCGCCCGAGATCATCATCGCAATGATGATGATGCGGATCTCCGAAATGCCGGCATAACGCGCCGCTTTCGGGCTGTGGCCATAGGTGCGCATCTCGTAGCCGAGCTTCGTGCGCCAGATCAGCACCCACACCAGAAAGGCCATGGCTAGCGCCAGCAGGGAACTGACGTTGAATGGCGCCGAACGGATTTTGGCGCCGAACAATTCGATGACCCAGTTGAGCTTCGGCAATTGCGCGCCTTCGAGGAAGGTGCGCGTCTGCGGCGCCATCGAGCCGGGCGGCTTCAGCATCCCCACCAGCGCATAGACCATGACGCTGGCGGCGATGAAATTGAACATGATGGTGGTGATGACGATGTGCGAGCCGCGCTTGGCCTGCAGATAGGCCGGGATCAGCGCCCACAGCCCGCCCATCGCCGCGGCGGCGATAATGGCGATCGGGAAGGTCAGCCACCAGGGCAGCACGCTGTCGAAGGCCAGGCAAACAATGCCGATGCCGAGACCGGCGATATAGCCCTGGCCCTCGCCGCCGATGTTGAACAGGCCGCAATGCGCCGCAACCGCCACCGAAAGCCCACTGAAGATGAAGGTGGTGGCATAGAAAAGCGTGAACGCGATGCCTTGGCCGCGGCCGAAGGCACCCTCGACCAGGATGACGGCTGCACGCAGCGGGTTCTCGCCGACCAATATGACGACGAAGCCGGCGACGACGAATGCGACGAACAGATTGATCAGCGGGATCAGCACGTAATCGGCCCAGGCCGGCAGCTTGGCATAGGGGGTGCTCACTCGGCGGCCTCCCGGTGCTCGACGCCGGCCATCAGCAGGCCGAGCTCGCCCTCGGTCGCGTCGGGGCCGCGTTCGCCGACGATGCGGCCGGCAAACATCACCAGGATGCGGTCGGACAGCGAGCGGATCTCGTCGAGCTCGACCGAAACCACCAGCACCGCCTTGCCCTGGTCGCGCATGGCGATGAGGCGCTTGTGGATGAATTCGATGGCGCCGACATCGACGCCGCGTGTCGGCTGGCCGACGATCAACACGCCGGGATCTTGTTCCATTTCCCGCGCCAGCACGATCTTCTGCTGGTTGCCGCCGGAGAAATTGGCGGTCTTGAGGCGGCAGTCCGCCGGGCGGATGTCATATTTGACGATCTTGTCCCGGGCATCGTTACGGATGGCGTCGATGTCAAGGAACGGCCCCTTCAGATAGCGCGCGTCGTCCTGGTAGCCGAGGATCGAATTCTCGTTTTCCTCGAAGGCCAGCACGAGCCCGACATGATGGCGGTCCTCCGGCACATGGGCGAGGCCGCGCTCGCGCAGCTCGCCAGGGTCGGCGGCGCCGGTGAGGTCGATCGGCTTGCCGTCGAGCATGACCGAGCCCGAAACGGCATGCCTGATGCCGGAAATCGCCTCGAGCAATTCGGACTGCCCGTTGCCGGCGACGCCGGCAATGCCGACGATCTCGCCGGCATGGACGTCGAAGGAGACGTCGTCGACCATGGTGACGCCGCGGGAATCCTTGACCGTCAGGTTCTTGACCGCAAGCTTGACGCCGCCGGCCTTCGCCTCGCCCTTTTCGACGCGCAGCAGCACGCGCCGGCCGACCATCAGCTCGGCCAGCTCCTCGACCGTGGTCTTCCTGGTTTCGCGTGTCGCCACCATCGTGCCCTGGCGCATCACCGACACCGTGTCGGTGATCGCCATGATCTCGCGCAGCTTATGGGTGATCAGCACGATCGTCTTGCCCTGCTCCTTCAGCTGCCTGAGGATGCGGAACAGGTGGTCGGCCTCGGCCGGCGTCAGCACGCCTGTCGGCTCATCGAGGATCAGGATCTCGGCGCCGCGATAGAGCGCCTTGAGGATTTCGACGCGTTGCTGCAGGCCGACCGGCAACTCCTCGATGATGGCGTCGGGATCGACTTCGAGCCCGTATTCGCGCTCGAGCCGCTCCAGCTCGGAACGCGCCTTGGCAATGCTCTTCTTCAGCAGCGCATCGCTTTCGGCGCCGAGAATGACGTTTTCCAGCACCGAGAAATTGTCGACCAGCATGAAATGCTGATGCACCATGCCGATGCCGAGCGCGATCGCATCATTCGGTGTCTTGATCGATGCCGGCTGGCCGCCGACACGGATCTCGCCGGAATCGGCTTGGTAGAAACCATAGAGGATCGACATCAGCGTCGACTTGCCGGCGCCGTTTTCGCCGACGATACCATGGATGGTGCCGCGCATAATCTCCAGATTGATGTCGCGGTTGGCGCGCACGGCGCCAAAGCTCTTGTCGATGCCGATCAGCTCGATTGCGGCTTGCGCCATGCAGCCTGTTCCCACTGTTATTTTTTTACCGCTTGGTCAAACGCCTAGCATGACGCCCAGTCTGTGCCAATTGGGTCCGTAGCAATTGGCCGGAGCAGGTTCACTCTCGACAAATCCCGCCATGCTTGTCAATTTCCAACGTGGCCGCAGCCTGCACAATCGCCTGATCGAGGATTTCAAATGACCATGCCCGAGGACCGGCTGACGACGCTGGAAATCCGCGCCGCCGAGCAGGAGAAGACCATCGAGGAACTGTCCGGCCAGATCGCCGAGCAGTGGAAGGTGATCGAGCGCATGCAGCGCAAGCTCGACGCGCTGGCCGAGCGCTTCCTGGCGCTGGAGGAACAGGCCGCGCCCGACGTGCCGGTGACCAAGCCGCCGCACTGGTGAGGCGAGCAACGGTTATAGGCTGGGCCTTCGCGACATCAGCAACATGGGTGCGCAATCTTGTTCGAACGTTTCGACCGTCATCCAGCCGAGCGCCGCATAGAAATCGCGCGCCTAAAGATAGAATTCGACAACGCCGGCCGATGCTGCGCGCGCTTCGGTCGCCCTAACCAGTGCCGTGCCGATCCCTTGGTGCTGGTGCTTCGGAGCGACAGCCAGCCCGGCTAGCCATGGCGTCAGTTCATGCGCCAGCTCCAGTTCACGGCGGACCAGCAAACACGTACCGACTGGGACATCACCGATCCGGGCAACCAGGGAAGTCTCGAATCCGTCACCAGCCAGCAGCTTGCGAAGGCCGGCGATGTCATCCTCGAGCGTCCTTGCGGTGTCGACCGTGAACAATCCGGCCCCTAAGCGGCGACCGGCTTGGGCCGGAGTTGGAAGAGAGCGATCAAGAGGGACAAAAAACCCT